>JAUNQF010000031.1 GCA_030536315.1 Coriobacteriia bacterium | reverse complement strand
TTGCTAAAGAAAAGCATATAGGCATGAGTGCTTGCAACAAAAATGTCAGTTACAAAATCATCCTCTTTCAAATTCGCAGCTTGCAATCCCTTGCCACCACGCTTTTGATTTCTATAAGATGTTATTGGCATACGCTTGATGTAACCGCTGTTAGTCATAGTAATTACCATGTCTTCTTCAGCAATTAAATCTTCAACGTTAATGTCTTTAGCGTCGTCACAAAGTTCAGTTGCACGATCACTTGAATATTTATCTTTAATCTCGGCCATTTCTTCTTTGATAATTTTGCGAACCAAACTTTCGTCTTCCAAAACTTCTTTCAAATAAGCAATTAGCTTTTTAAGTTCAGCCAATTCCTCTTGAATCTTGTCACGTTCAAGTCCTGTCAAACGACGAAGCTTCATCTCCAAGATCGCATCGGTCTGAGCCTTCGAAAGACCAAACTTCTTAGTCAATTTCTCCGCTGCCTCTTTATCTGTTTGGCTTCCGCGAATAATCTTGATAACTTCGTCAATATTATCAAGCGCAATTACATAACCTTCTAAGATATGAGCGCGCTTTTCTGCCTTATCAAGCTCGAATTTTGTGCGGCGTGTAATAACTTCTTTTTGATGTTCAATATAATGGCTAAGCATGCTCTTAAGCGACAGAACTTTCGGCACACCATCGACCAAAGCAAGCATAATAACACCAAAAGAAATTTGCATTTGAGTTTGCTTGTAAAGTTTGTTAAGTACTACTTCAGGAACAGCAGAATTTTTAAGTTCAATAATAATATCAATTCCGTGTCTGTCAGCTCCATCGTGAATGTTTGAAATTTCAGGAAGTTTTTTATCACGAACAAGCTCACCTAACTTCTCAAGTAAACGTTGCCTGTTAACTTGATAAGGAATCTCTTTTACAATAATGGCGCTCTTGCCACCTTTGCGTTCTTCAATTTCACACTTAGCACGAATTTGAAGTGAGCCTCGGCCTGTTTCATAATAATCATGAATACCTTTACGTCCCATGATTTGACCACCAGTTGGGAAATCTGGACCAGGCATAACTTTGAGCAAATCGTTAGTTGTGGCATCCGGATTATCAAGCAAAAGAGAAACAGCATCAATAGTCTCACCCAAATTATGAGGCGGAATATTAGTAGCCATACCAACAGCAATACCGTTTGAACCATTGACCAACAAATTCGGAAAACGTGCCGGCAAAACAACTGGCTCTTCCAAACTTTCATCATAGTTAGGAACAAAATCAACAGTGTCCTTATCTAAATCACGAAGCATTTCCATCGCGGCTTTGTCGAGTCGCGCTTCTGTATAACGCATAGCTGCTGGACTATCACCATCAATGCTTCCGAAGTTACCGTGACCATCAATTAGAGGCACACGCAAACTGAAAGGTTGAGCAAGACGAACCATTGTGTCATAAACAGCAACATCACCATGAGGGTGATACTTACCAATTACATCACCTACTGTTCGAGCTGATTTCATATGAGGCTTATTTGGAGTAAAACCAGCATCTTCCATCGCAAACAAAATACGACGATGAACAGGCTTTAAACCATCACGAACATCAGGCAACGCACGAGCAACAATAACGCTCATCGCATATTCCAAAAAGCTGGTTTGCATTTCTTTGCCAAGAAAAGTTGCACGAACTGTTGTGCCGTCTCCTCCATTGGCCTCAACAACATCACCATGAGCCTCAGGCATATCTATCATCATTTGTTGTGCCTTTTGCTCTTCGGTAGTAGCCTTTTCTTCTTTAGGTTGTTTTGTTTCTTTTTTCTTTTCATCTGGCATCATATTCTCCATTTCTTCCAAAAATTTATCAACAGGACGGAGCTTTCGCTTCGCTCAACCTACCGTCCCTCGACCTGTTATATATCTAAGAATCGAACATCTTTAGCGTGGGATTGAATAAATTCTTTACGAGGCTCAACCGCGTCTCCCATGAGTTCACTTACAACGCGCTCAGCTTCGGCAGCATCATCAATTGTGACCTGTAAAAGCGTGCGCTGATCAGGAGCCATGGTAGTCTCCCAGAGCTGCTCAGGATCCATCTCACCAAGACCCTTATAACGCTGAACATCAAATTTTGAACCATCGTCATATTCTTTGAGCGTATCGCTTAGCGCATTTTCATCATAAATGTATCGCTCAACTTTAGTGCTCTTCGAATTTTTCTTCTTTAAGCCAAAAATTGGAGGCTGTGCAATATAGATGTAGCCTCGCTGAATAAGTTCTGGCATATATCTGTAGAAAAATGTTAAAAGCAAAGTGCGAATGTGAGCACCATCAACATCAGCATCAGTCATAATAATGATTCGGTGGTATCTTGCATTATCAGCATCAAAATCTTCGCCAATACCAGTTCCAATTGCAGTAATCAACGAAGAAATTGTGTCGCTTGAAAGTGATCGCGAAAGTCCAGCACGCTCTACATTTAAAATCTTACCACGAAGAGGCATAATCGCTTGGAATTGACGGTCGCGAGCTTGCTTTGCAGAACCACCCGCGCTATCACCCTCAACAATAAAAATCTCACTTTTCTCAGCTTCCTTGCTTGAACAATCTGCCAACTTTCCAGGCAAACTAAATGAATCCAAAACACCTTTGCGACGTGTTGCTTCGCGAGCTTTACGTGCAGCTTCGCGAGCCTTCAATGCTTGAGATGCCTTAGAGACAATCTTTTTAGCGGGCCCAGGATTCTCTTCCAAATAACTTGCAAGTTTATCTGCCACGGCATTTTGAACAAGAGGACGAATCTCAGTGTTGCCGAGCTTCGTCTTTGTCTGCCCTTCGAATTGGGGATCATGCAATTTAACAGAAATGATTGCGCTTAAACCTTCACGGCAATCATCACCTGAAAGATTGCTATCCTTCTCCTTTAAAATGCCCTTGCTTCGAGCATAGTTATTAACAACACGAGTAAGAGCCTGCTTGAAACCATCAAGATGCGTTCCACCTTCGTGAGTATTAATATTGTTAGCGAAGGCCATAACACTGTTTGCAGAAAAACTTGTTGTTCATTGCATCGCAATTTCAACATCGCCATCTTCATTTTGAGCAGTGAAATAAATTGGCTTGTTTAGAGTTTCTTTACCTTTTGTCAAAAACTCAACATAATCAATAATTCCTCCATCATAGCAAAATGAATTTTCTTTATCAGTACGCTCATCCTTCAAATGGATTTTTAAACCCTTGTTCAAAAAAGCCATTTCACGAAAACGAGTTGCAAGCGTGTCATAATCATATTCTGTAGTCTCGGTAAAGACCTCAGGATCTGGCCAGAATGTAATAACCGTTCCAGATTTATCAGACTTTCCAACTTCTTTAAGTTTTTGAGTGGTTTTGCCACGTTCGCATTCCATTGTGTATTTCTTGCCATCGCGCGAAACTTCAGCAACAAGCTTACTTGAAAGCGCGTTTACAACAGAAACACCTACACCATGAAGACCACCAGAAACCTTATAACCTTCGCCTCCGAATTTACCACCAGCGTGCAAAATTGTAAGAACAACCTCAACAGTTGGGATTTTTTCCTTCGGATGGATGTCAACCGGGATTCCTCGACCATCATCAACAACAGTAATTGAATTGTCTTTGTGAATTGTTACATCGATGTTCTCGCAAAAACCCGCTAAAGCTTCGTCCACAGCGTTGTCTACAACCTCGTATACAAGGTGATGAAGGCCTCGGGGTCCAGTAGACCCAATATACATGCCTGGACGCTTTCTAACAGCCTCTAAACCCTCTAAAACTTGGATGTCTTCGCCAGTATAATGCTTTGATTCTTGATCAGCCAATTTTCCTCCTTTAA
>JAUNQF010000021.1 GCA_030536315.1 Coriobacteriia bacterium | reverse complement strand
AAATTGTATTTTTCTTATCTTGCATTGGGAAGTTTTTCCATGGAGGTTACTTCGCTATTTTAATTGCAGCACTTATTTTGATTGTAATGATTTCATGAGAGCGAGGCACTAAGGTCGAACGCAAGCAGAGCAAAACTTTGAAAATTGAAAATTATATTGAAAAGTTAAGGGTGCTTAAAAATGACGAAGGCGTTCCAACTACGGCAGATAACCTCGTATTTTTAACTCATTCAAAAAATAAGGAATATCTTGAGCGCGACATTCTATATTCAATTTTAGATAAGCAGCCTAAGCGCGCGAAAGCTTATTGGTTTGTTCATTTTCATGTTACGCAAAAACCTTTTGGCGGAAATTATTCGGTTGAAAGTTTTGGAACTGATTTTATTTATAGAATTACTATCCGTTTGGGATATAAAGAAGATCAACGTCTTAATGTTTTCATGACTCAAATTTTCAACGACTTGTTGCAATCCGGAGAGCTTCCGCTTCAAGTTGCAACACATACAATATATTCAGAAGAACAAAAGAAAAACTTAAAGAAACTTGGTCCAGTAAATATTGGAAGTGTTAAATATGTAATGATTCGCAAAGCTCTTATTCCTGAAAGTGACCTTACAAACTTGGATAAATTTGCTGTGTCTTCGAAGTATAAAATTCGTGCTTATGCAGGGTCTCCTGAACGTTGATTTGGCTTGGAAAACTCTTCGTTATTAATAGAATACGTTCCGTTATTTATCGAAGCGAAGCCTGTCGATAAGCCACTGGAGCGAAAGTAAGTGAAAGTTTTTAAGTACATATTTAAGAAGAAACTTTTAATTACAATCACAATTTTACTTTTGCTTGTTGAATCAATTTGCACTTTTGTGACTCCATATATAAGTTCAGTTGCAATTGATTATGGCATTCAACAAAATGGAATTATATATGCAACTCCTTGAGATATGGATGCATATTCATATAGATTTGCAGAACTTGTTGTGCCGGATAACGATAATTATGCATTCCAGCGCTCTTATGATAAAAAATACACAGACAAGCAATTCTTCGAAAATGATACTGATAATTGTTATTATGAATTAAATTATTATGGGTTAGCCAATATTGACAGATTGGAAAAAGCCTTAACTCCAATTATGGCTTATATGTATGATCACCCTGAAGCGCTTAGTGAAATTGATTACATGGGTAAGCCCGACCAATCAGATATAACTATTGCCGAAGTTTATGATCTTCAAGATAAGATTGAACAGTATTCGCAAAATCACGAATTTAGCGAAATGTATAAAAAAGCTGTTGAAGTGAAGATTGCCGAGAATGATTATCTTGGTTATGCAAAAGAATGGTACCAGATTAATTTTATGGTATTTATTTCGCTTGTGATGATAGTTGTTGTTCTTTTGTATTTGGTATCATGCATCATTGGCACATATTTAGCTTCTCGAATTTCATTTAATATTTCTCGCGATCTTCGGCGTGAACAATTTGAAAAAGTCATGTCTTTTTCAAATCACGATATGGATAAATTCTCACGCGCTTCGCTTATTACAAGAGCAACAAATGATTTGCAGGTTGTTCAAAACACAAGTGTGTTTGTAATTCGAGCAATAATGATGGCGCCTGTAATGTTGGTTATTGGTATTGCTATGGCTTATGCTACTGCTCCTTCGTTAGTTTGATTAATTGTTGTTGCCATTGTTTTTATAATTATCTTGGCAATTATTCTAATCATAATTGTTTTACCAAAGTATAAAATCATTCAAAAGCTCATCGATAAAGTTAATTCTGTTGCACGCGAATCGATTTCTGGCGTATCAATTATTCGCGCTCTTAATAATGAGAAATTTCAAGAAGACAGATTCGACGAAGTTAACCAAAAGCTTTATAAGACAATGTTGTTTGCAACTTCTATGTTAATTGTAGCAATGCCGGTTTTGATGCTTGTTGTAAATGCTCTTTCAGTTTCAGTTTTGTGGGCGGGAAGCTTCCAGTTGCAAGCAGGAGTTGTAAATATTGGGCAACTCATTGCTTTCATTTCATATTCTTCTGAAACAATTTTTGCATTGCTGTTTATTGCCGCTGGATTTATTATGCTTCCGCGTGCAGATGTTTCTATTGGAAGAATCGAAGAAGTGCTTAAACATAAACTTCGCATTGATAATTTTACTCAAGAGACAAAAGTTTCGGGCAGCAAAGCTAATGACAAAGAATACATTAAGTTTGAAAATGTTAGTTATGAATACGACGAAACAAAACACAAGATTTTTAAAGATATAAATTTTGCTATTAAGAAGAATTCTATAAATGCAATTGTTGGGCCTACAGGCACTGGAAAATCTACACTACTTAAATTGCTTCTTCGTTATTATGATGTCAGTTCTGGAAAAATTACAATTGACGGTGTTGATGTTAAAGACTTCAACGAGAAGGATTTACGATCAACAATAAGTTACGTTCCTCAAAAAGTAATTTTGTTCCAAGGTACTCTTGATGAAAATGTTTCGCTCAATAAAACCATAGCCCACAACGCAAAAAGGGCCGAAGAATCGCTTCGTTTTGCCAATATGGGAGACTTTATTGATTCTAATGAAGAAGGAATGGACTATGTCGTAAGCCAGGGAGCGAGGAATTTATCTGGTGGCCAGAAGCAACGTGTTTCAATTGCTCGAAGTGTTTACGAAGACGCGCCAATCATGCTTTTGGATGATCCGTTTAGCGCACTGGACGCAAATACAGAAAAGATAATTAATGATTCGCTTCAAAAGGATTTTAAGGAAACAACAATTTTGGTTGTAACTCAGAGGTTAAGCTCCGTTGTTAATTATGACAATATTATTTTTATTTACGATGGAAAAATCGAGGCTATTGGAACGCACAAGGAATTGATGAAAAACAAACACTACAAATTTGCTTTTGATAAGGCCTTGTCGCCAACAATTGAGGATGTGAAGTAGATGAAAAAAGACGCAGAAATAACACGTCAACACATCTTCAAGAATTTGCTACGTCTGCTTTTTGAGAATTGGCACTTGCTTCTTTACACTGTCATTTGCTCAATTTTCTCTACCATTTTTGCAATTTTTGGTCCGAAGTTTTTGGGTGATGCGACTAACATAATTGTTGATTGTTTCTCGAAGAACAATGGAGTCATGGATTATAATCAACTTGGAATTGCCCTTGCAACAGCGCTAGGTCTCTACATTGCTTCGGCGCTTTTTACTTATGCAACTCAACAAATGGGTGTTGTTTATTCGCAACGAATTTCTTTCAGCTTAAGAAAGAAGCTTTCTATAAAAGTTAACAAGCTGAAATTTTCCTATTTTGAAAACAATCAAATTGGAGATATTCTGTCTCGCTTTACAAATGATGTTGACTTAATTGGGCAAAATTTATCTAACGTAATTACAAGTACTGTAACGGCTGTTATGACTCTTGTTGGAATTGCAATTGTAATGTTTGTTATCAATCCGTTATTGGCTACGGTTATTTGTATTATTATTCCAGTCTCTGGTGTGGCAGTTTTTATTATTGTTAAAATTTCTCAAAAACACTTTAATGCGCAACAGGAAATTTTGGGAACGGTTAATGGTGTTGTTGAAGATTGCTATTCGGGTCACGAAGTTCTTAAATCCTTCCAAGCAACAACAACAGCGAATAAGGAATTAAATTATTGGAATGACAAACTCTATAACGCGGGTTATAAATCTACATTTATTTCTAGATTGATATTCCCGGTTATACAAACAACTTCGCTTTTGGGATATGTTGTTGTAATTTGCCTTGGTGCATTTATGACAATTGGTGGAATTTTTACAATTGGTGATATCCAGGCTTTCATTCAATACGTTAATACTTTTAGTAAACCACTTTCTCAACTTAGCCAAGTGATGAATATGGCTCAGCAAATTGCTGCGGCTTCAAATAGAATTTTTACTTTCCTAGATGAACCAGAAGTTGATGACGAAAATGAAGAAATAATTGCCAAGGCTGAACATGAGCTTAAGACTTCGCAAGTTATGGCTTTGGAAAACAAAAGAGAAACAAATGATATTAGTTTTGAACACGTTGATTTTTCTTATACGCCAGGCAAAAAGATTTTGGATGATTTTAATGTCTACATTCCTTATGGCAAAAAGGTTGCAATTATTGGTCCTACGGGCACAGGTAAAACAACAATTATGAAATTGCTCATGCGTTTTTATGAAGTTGACATCGGGCGAATTACAATTGATGGTGTTGATATTCGCTTTATTGACAGGGAGCATATTCGTGAAAACATTGGAATTGTAATGCAAGACATTTGGCTTTTTGAGGGTTCAATTTATGACAACATTGCTTTTGGAAATAAAAATGCGACATTGAAAAAGGTTAAGGAAGCAGCCAAGGTTGCAGGCGCTGATAAGTTCATTGAAAAACTTCCAGGCAAGTATAAATTTGTCGTTAACGAATCAACTGAAAATCTAAGTGCCGGACAGCTCCAGTTAATTTGTATTGCTCGTGCAATTTTGGCCGACAGAGATTTCTTGATTCTTGACGAAGCCACAAGCGCCATTGATGTTACAACTGAAGATAGGCTTAAAATTGCAATCGACAAATTAATGAAGGGCAAAACTGTGTTCATTATTGCGCATAGGCTTTCGACAACAAAAAATGCTGATATAATTTTGGTTATGCGAGAAGGAAAAATTATTGAACAAGGCAATCATGATTCTCTCATGAAGAAAAATGGCCTTTACGCAAAAATGTATAACAATCAGTTTGGTGGTGCTTAGTGGATTTTCACCTAATGAAAATAGACGATGTTATTTCTACACTTAAAACGAATAGAAATGGTTTGTCTATTTCTCAAGCAAAATCAAGGCTTGAAAAGAACGGAAAGAATGAATTTACTAAGCAAAAGCCAACCCCGCTGCTGCTTCGCTTCGTTAAGCAAATCCTAGATCCGATGATTATAATTTTGCTTGTTGCTGCAGCCGTGTCAGCAGTTGTCTCTGTTGCCAATAGGGAATCATTTGCCGATGTGTTTATCATTTTGGCTGTTGTAATTATCAATGCGATTTTGGGTGTCTATCAAGAAACCAAAGCTGAAAAATCTATTGAAGCGCTGCAACAGATGACCGCTCCAAAGACTAATGTCCTACGCGATGGGAAGAAGTGCTGCATTTCTTCGTCTGATATAGTTGTGGGGGATATTGTAATTTTAGAAACTGGCGATGCCGTTCCTGCAGATGGACGCATTATCGATTCGAAACTTTTGCAAATCGAAGAATCGGCGTTGACGGGTGAGAGCCTTCCAATCAATAAACTAATTGATGTCTTAGAACTTAAAAAATCCGAAGATAAGATTGATCTTGCTGATAGGAAAAACATGGCTTATATGGGATCCACCGTTGTTTATGGGCGCGGCGCTATGGTTGTAACTGCAACTGGCATGCAAACTGAAATGGGCAAGATTGCCGGCGAACTTCAAAATGTGCACGAGACAAAAACTCCACTTCAACTTAAGATGGTTCAGCTTTCAAAAATTTTGACTTGAGTTGTTGTGATAATCTGTCTTGTTGTATTTGGATTGCAGCTGTTTAGTGCGGGAGCCTTAAATACCGAAGTGATAATTTCTTCGTTTATGATTGCAATTTCTTTAGCGGTCGCTGCAATACCTGAAGGCCTTCCCGCTGTTGTTACTGTTGCTCTTTCTATTGGAGTTTCAAAAATGTCGAAGCGAAACGCAATCATTCGAAAGCTCACTGCTGTTGAAACTTTGGGTTGCGCTCAAATTATTTGTTCTGATAAAACTGGGACTTTAACGCAAAACAAGATGACTGTTACAGATTTCTTCGGAGATGAAAAAATGCTCAAGCGAGCGATGGGTCTTTGTAATGATGCAACTGTTGATAGTGGTGAGCCAACAGAGAAAGCACTTTTTGAATGAGCCTCGATCGACAAATCAAAATATGCAAGAATTTCTGAGTTGCCTTTTGATTCGAAGCGCAAAATGATGTCAACCCTAAATGAGGTTGATGGCAAAAAAATTCAATTTACTAAAGGTGCACCAGATGTAATTTTGCAACATTGCATTGACTTGGATAAGCAAAAAGTTTTGGACGCTAATAAAGCAATGGCCGACAAAGCTCTTCGAGTTTTGGCTTGTGCTTATCGCGAAGCTGACAGCATTGAAGAAGAAGGAATGACATTTATTGGACTTGTAGGAATGATTGATCCTGCGCGTCCTGAAGTTGCAAAGTCTATTGCTCAATGTGAAAAAGCTGGAATTTTTCCAATCATGATTACAGGGGATCATATTGATACTGCTCGTGCTATTGCAACGGAGCTAAATATTTTAGACCCTGACGAAAAAGCAATTACTGGTTTAGAGCTTGATAATTTAAGCGACGAAGAATTTGCTTGTGAACTTCAAAATATAAGTGTGTATGCGCGTGTTCGTCCGGAGCATAAGTCTCGAATTGTAAAGGCTTGGCAAGATGCCGGATACGTTGTTGCGATGACAGGTGATGGCGTTAACGATGCGCCATCAATTAAGACTGCTGATATTGGCGTTGGCATGGGAATTTCTGGAACGGATGTTACAAAGAATGTTGCAGATATGGTTTTGGCGGATGATAACTTCGCTACAATTGTTAATGCTGTAGAAGAAGGGCGCCGCATTTATGAAAATATTATAAAGTGCATTCAGTATTTGCTAAGTTCAAATATCGCAGAAGTTTTAAGCGTGTTTATTGCTTCGATTTTTGGATTTGTAATTTTGTTGCCTGTTCATCTTTTGTGAGTAAATCTTGTTACGGATTGCGTTCCTGCTCTTGCGCTTGGGCTGGAGAAGAAAGAGCCCGGAATTATGAAGCGTAAGCCTCGACCCAAAGATTCTGGAATTTATTCCGATGGCATGGTTTTTGATTTGATCTATCAAGGCGTAGTAATTGCGGCATTGATACTGTTGTCTTATTTTATTGGTGTTTATATTGATACCGGTGCTTGGCAAGTTACTCATAGTGAACACGGAATTTCGATGGCGTTTCTAACAATGAGCATGGTCGGTTGTTTTCATGCAGTTAATCTACGAAGCCGCCGACAGTCCATCTTCGCTTTAAAGAAGAGAAATTGAATTCTTATGATATCGGTGCTTGTAGCTTTAATTTTGACAACAATTGTTTGCGAGGTTCCGCCAATTGCTGAAGCCTTCAAACTTACCAGTCTTGGAGTCACTGAATGGGGTATTGCTCTTGGTCTTGGGCTTGCTATCATTCCAATTGTTGAGATTGTCAAATTTTTTCAAAGAAAATTCTAAATTTTCCAAATTTTTAATTAAATAAAATTGCGAATATGTTATTATGGAATTCCGGCAGGAATCTCAAACGAAGGAGTAAAAATGACCGGTATGACTAAGTCCTTAGTCCTATTTTCAGGGAGTGCAAACCCCGAGCTAGCTGAAGAAATCTGTGAAAAATTAGACATCAAATTAGGAGACGAAGTTCTCGAGCAATTCTCTAATGGAGAAATTTATGCGAAGTATCCAAAATCTGTTCGCGGAGCGGATGTTTTTATTGTTCAGTCAATTGCTGGCGAACACCTAAATGATGCTTTAATGGAAATGCTTGTTATGATTGATGCTGCGAAGCGCGCAAGTGCAAGAACTATCACTGCGGTAGTTGCGCATTATGCGTATGCCAGACAGGATAGAAAGGCTTCGCCTCGTGAGCCAATTACAGCAAAGCTTGTTGCAAACCTTTTAACGGTTGCGGGCACTGACAGAATCATTACGATTGATTTGCACCAAGGTCAGATCCAGGGCTTCTTCGATATTCCGGTTAACCACTTAACCGCTCTGCCAATTTTGGTTGATTATTTTGAGAAGAAAAAATTCGACAAGAAAAATACTTGCGTTGTTAGCCCGGATCTTGGTCGCGCAAAGGCCGCGAAGAAATTCGCCGATATGATGGAAGTTGATTTGGCAATTATGCATAAGGGTCGTCCGAAGCATAATCAAGCTGAAATCACAGCTCTCATCGGCGATGTTAAGGGTAAGACTTGCATCTTAAATGATGATATGATTGACACAGGCGGAAGTGTTGTTGCCGCAGTTGACACGCTCATTAAGAAAGGTGCGAAGGAAGTTTATGTTTGTGCAACTCATCCAGTCTTTTCGGGCCCTGCATATGATAGGCTTCTTAATTCGCAAATTAAAGAGATTGTTGTTACTAACACAATTCCGGTTCCTGAAGAAAAGCGCGGAGATAAGATCAAGGTTGTTTCTGTTGCGAGCACATTTGCAAATGCAATTAAGAGAGTTTATTCTAACGAATCTATCGCCGAACTCTTCGACCCAGACTTCGTTTTGTAATGAAAGTAATTGTTGGATTAGGAAACCCAGGTAGCGAGTACGAAGGTACGAGGCATAATGCTGGCTGGGCGGCTTTAGACGCCCTCGCGCCAGAGTTGGGCTCTACTTATTGGAAGGATGAGTGTGGCGCGAAAGTGTCTCATTGTAAGGACGAAGTCTTTTTAGTAAAGCCCCAAAGCTTCATGAACTTGTCCGGCGGACCCGTAAAAAATGTCCTCGAAAAATACGAAGCAAAGGTCGACGACTTAATTGTTATTCACGACGATATGGATATCGAGCCTGGCTCGATTCGCGTTCGTAAAGGCGGAAGCGCAGCAGGGCACAATGGCCTGAAATCTTTGTTTGAAAAATTAGGAACTCAAGACTTTGTCCGAGTTCGAATTGGAATAGGCAGACCTTCGCATAACGGCCCCTATACAGATTACGTTTTAGACGAGCCTAAAGGCAAAGCGAAAGAGGACTTCGAAGCTGGCTGCTCGCTGGCGGCCGAAGCCACAATCTACCTTCTATATCACACTTTAGAAGAAACCCAACAAAAATATAATTAAATAATTGGTGAAGCTTTGAGTTGTCGGCTCATAAGTGAGAGATTTCGAATGTGATATTTCGAAACCCCTGCAGCGCCTATTTATAGCAGGCGAATGCACGACGGCATACCGCGAAGCCGTTGAGAAATACATATTCGAAATCTCTCTGATTAATCTTAAGATTGTCCGATTTCTTTGAGAAGTTGCTTAAACTCTGGAGTCTCTAGATTGTATGGCTTGCCGCCAGCGATGCGGTCGAATTCGCAAGCCCGAATTTCGCAATTTGCATTTTCGTCCTGACCCACAACCCCAACTTCACCAGCCAAAGCTGCTTGCACAGCCTTTACACAACAATCATGAATGAGCTTCAAGTCTTCTTCGCAAGGAGCAGCAGCGCGAGAATAGTAGCCAGATTTTTGAACAAGAACTTTTTCTGCACCAATCTTTGATGCAAATTGCTTTCCAAACCATTCTCCTGGATTAACTTTATCAAGTCGCGGATGACCGAAAGCATCCATTGGAACTTCTTCGCCAGCAGCTTCCATTTGCGCGATGATCTCTTTGACGCATGCGCCTTCGGATACGAAGATGTTAACGCAATCGTTTTTCTTCATAACTTCGGCGAGACGCTTGGCTTCGGCTTCGATGTCAACTTTCATTTCAGGAACATAAACCGCATGAATTTCTTGACGCTCACGTGTGAGCTTAAACTCTGGCAAGAAGTTTATTTCTTCTAGTAACTTACGGTATTCAATTGCTGTTTGGCCTGTTAGATAGCCACAATTGCGACCCATAACTTCGTGGATTATAAACATGTTAGGATTTGCAGAATTTTCCTTAACCACATTGCGGAAGTACTTTGCGCCTTCTTTTGCGGCAGTCCAAGCACCCAAAGATTGAGCGATTGGGTAGACGTCATTATCAACTGTTTTTGGAAGACCAACAACAGTTAAGTTGTAATCGTTCTTGGCAAGATATGCGGCTAAGTCCGCTGCAGTTAACGAAGTGTCATCGCCGCCAATTGTGTGAAGAACATCAACGCCATCTTTAACCAGTTGGTCAGCTGCAACCTTGAGTGGGTCTTCGCCTTCGCCAACAAGACCGCGCTTAACGCAATCATCAACATTTGTGAGTTTAACTCGGCTGTTTCCAAGCGGACTTCCACCATGCTCGGTTAAAACAAGAGCATTTTTGCGAACGGCATCGGTAACTTCGATAGAATCACCAAGGAGAAGACCCTTGTAACCGTTAATGTATCCAATCATCTCAATGGATGGGTCAAGCTTTGTGTATTCGTCAATCAAAAAGCCAATTGAGCTTGAAAGACAAGGGGCCAATCCACCAGCCGTTAGAAAAGCAACTTTTTTTACTCCTGTTTTGTTAGCCATTTTTACTCCTTAAGTTAAAAATTTCACTAAGATTCGTGATGTAATTTTATAATTATTTTTGGAAATAAAACCCAGAAAAATTATAATTTTGGCGGTCAAATTTTTGCCCTTTTATTGTATAATTCTGCCTGTATTTGTGATTATTATTTGGAGGTAAGAATGTCTGAATCAAGCAAATTAAATTTGACAAGAAGAAGCTTTATTTTGGGAGGTGCGGCTGGTCTTGTTGGTGCTGGTGCGACTGCTGCTTTGTCTGGATGTAATCGTAAAAAAGGCGGCGAAGGCGGCGGTAGCGCAGAGCTTACAGGAGCAATTGCTTATACAGCCACGGACATTAACCCAATTGCTAATACAACAGTTTTGGGAAGATCTGTATTTTGGCACATTTCTGAAGGCCTTTACAATATAGATTTTCATACTTTTAAAACATATAATGGATTAGCAGCTTTAAGCCCAACAAAGGTTAACGATTATACTTATGATGTCATCTTACGTGATAATGCTAAGTTTTCTAATGGAGCGCCTGTTACAACCGATGATGTTATTAAGTCATTTAAGGATAATATGAAGGACGAAATCTTTGGTTCGCTATTAGGTTTTATTAAGGATGTTACAGCTAAAGATTCAAAAACTGTTACATTTACACTAAATTATCCATTTGAAAATTTGCTTGAAAAGCGTCTTGCTATTGTATTTATTTACCCTGCAAGCATGTCTAAGGACGAATTAAAATCTAAGCCTATTGGTTCTGGTCCTTGGACTCTTAAGACCTTCGATGGTAATAATGGCGGCAGAATTGAATTCGGCAAAAATGAATATTACGAAGGAAAGTACGCTGCTCCAACCGATTCGATGGTTTGGGATTGCTTGCTTGATAACACCTCAAGAACAACTGCTATTACTGACAGAACAACTTTGGCAATGGAGTCCGTTCCAGACCTAAATACTGGTCAGATTACTTCATCTGGTGCAACGGTTGATTATGTTCAGGGATTTAGTACATGTTATTTCATGTTTAATTGCTTAAAGCCTCCGTTTAATGATGTACGCGTACGTCAAGCAATTAATTACGCAATTAATGTTCAAAGTTTGATTGATGTTCAGCTAGATGGTCATGCTACCCCAGCAACTTCGTTCTTGCCAAAGAGTCATCCTAATTATCATAAGGCTTCAACTGTTTACGATTATGATCCAGAAAAGGCGAAGCAACTTCTTGCCGAAGCTGGGCAGAGCAACTTAAATTGCGTTTTGACAATTAATAACTTTTGGCCTAAGAATCTTGCTCCTCAAATTCAAAGTGATTTGAAAGCTGTTGGAGTAAATGCCGAATTAGATGTCAAGACAGTTCAGTGGAATACTTTGGCAGAATCTAATTCTATTCTTCCTTATGACTTTATGTTAACACCTGGTGACCCTTCACAAATTTGTGATGATGTAGATTTACTTATGTCATTTTGGTATGGTGATAATGCTTGGATGAATGGTAGGTCTTGCTGGAAAAAGTCAGCTCCTGAAAAATGGAACGAGCTTAGCAATTTAATGCAACGTGCTCGCGAAAGTTCAAGTGCTTCTACTCAGCAGACATTGTGGAATCAGTGTTTCGATATTATTGCTGAAAACTGTCCACTTTTGCCATTTTTACACAGAGAACTTGGAACTGCATATTTGGGTGATAAATTATCTAACTTTAAGCCTATTGCAACTCCGGGGCTTTCTTTCCTCGGTGCTTCGGCTTCAGAGTAAATAATTGCGTCACAATATTGTGGCGCTAATTTTGAAAGAGGGTAAATTATGAATTTAAGTCGTCGTAGTTTTATTTTCGGTGGTGCTGCAAGTTTAGTTGGTGCAGGTGCTGTTTTAGGTGGCTGCAATCATAGAGTTGGTGGACAAGCTGTTAACGCAGGCGAAGCCATTAAAGTCGCTATGGTAGATTACTTCGATAAATTTGACTTTGTTGGTGCTGCTAATCCTACAATTGTATCCATTGGATGGCATATCCTCGAAGGTCTTTATGATATAAACCCATACACTAATGAAACTTATCCCGCTTTGGCCGAAGATAGTCCAGATAAGATTGATGATCTAACCTATGAAATTACTCTTCGTGAGAATGCAAAATATTCAAACGATGCTAAGGTAATGGCAGGAGATATTATAAATTCAATCAACGTTGCTAAGAAAAAAGAATCTATTTCAGGTTATTTGGATTTTATTCGAAGCGTTGAAAGTGCTGGTAATAATAAAATTAAACTAAATTTAAACTATCCTGTTGGCGATGTTTTGGAGCAGAGGTTAAGTCTTGCAAAAATTACACCTGCTTCTGCTTCGGATGTTGACAAGACAACAACCCCCGTTGGAACTGGTCCTTATATGATTACAGAAATGAATGGTAGTGTTGGTGGCGAAATTAAGTTCACGCCTAATTCTAATTATAACGGGGATCTTGCAACTCCTGAAAATCCTATGCTATGGACAATTCCAGCTGATGGCGAAGCAAGAGCTGCGGCAGTTAAGAATGGTTCAGTTTATATTTGCGAAGATTTGCCGCTTGATAGGTCGAAGGAAATTGAGGATAAGGGTTTGGCCGTAGAATATATTCCAGGTTTTGAGTGTGCTAACTTCTTTTTCCATACAACAAATAAGGTTTTCTCTCACAGAGAACTTCGTCAGGCTGTATATTATGCCGTTAATACAGAACGCTTAATTAACGAAAAAATGAATGGTCATGCAGGAAATGTTACTTGCGTTTTGGCGGAGACCAACAAAGATTATCATCCAGCTTCGACAATTTATAACTATGACCCAGAAAAGGCGAAGAATCTTATTGATGAAAGTGGCATTTCTAATCCAGAAATAAACTTCGTTGCTGATAAAAACTGCTGAGCTTATAAATTTAAGGATTTTGTTGTTGCCGATCTTGAGGCTGTTGGCTTCAAATGTAATGTTATTGACGCTGAGTTTAGATGAAGCGATGTTGAAGAAAAACTTAAGGACATCGATTATGATGTTTGTATGTCGACATATGAAAGATCTTTGCATGGAGCCAATGCAGATTTCTTGCTAAACAATATGTATTACACTGAAAACTTCATGAATAAAAGAACAGGCTATGTTGATGCTCCTGGTAATAGGCTTGACGAGATTAGGTCTTTATTAGAAGAAGCTTTAGCTGCAAGTGGCAATGAATTGCAAAATTTATACAATAAGGTTTTTGATATTGTAGCTGAAGAAGTAGTTTTCTACCCGTTCCTTCGTAGAGAACAGGTTACTGCATTTGATAAAAGCAAAGTAAACGGATTTAGGGGACTTCCAACTGGTGGAATGTATTGCTTGGAAACAAGACTAAGATAAATTAATTTATAGATTGGGAGTACTGTGCAGAATTTATTGAGGCTTATAGGACGTAGATTAGTTGCTCTCCCTTTAATGATAATTGGTGTTACCATCCTTGTTTTTGTTTTAACTGCTCTAAATCCTGTCGATCAAGCTTCTGCCGTTTTAGGTGAATCAGCCGGTGAAGAACAATTAGCTGAATACAGGCATGAACATGGCCTTGATCAGCCTATTGTTGTTCAATATTTTATGTATCTTGGCAATTTAATTCAAGGTGATCTTGGAACTTTCGGAGGCAACAATGCTTCTGTTGCCGAAAAAATAGGGCAAGCTTTGCCTGTGACTTTGCAATTGACATTTTGCGGTTTAATTATTGGCTTGTTGTTTGCCATTATCTTAGGTGTGATTTCTGCTCTGTATAGAGATAAATGACAAGATCAAACAATTCGAATTATTTCAATAGCGGCAATTGCGACTCCTTCGTTTTGATTAGCGGTTTTGTTAATCTTGGTTTTTTCTGCAAACACTCACATTCTCCCTGCTTCTGGTCAGCTGCCTAATTTCTTCGATGACCCAGGACGATGATGTGCGCGAATGGTCTTGCCTTCGATTGCTTTGGCATTTCCATTAATGGGGCAGATGACTCGCGTAATTAGAACAAGTATGGTCGAAGAACTCGACAAAGATTATGTTCGAACAGCACTTGGAGCTGGCATTCCTCTAAAGACTGTAGTTGCTAAAAACGTGCTTCGCAATGCGTTAATAACACCTGTTACAGTTTTAGGACTTCGTGTTGGATATTTAATTGGTGGCGCTGTTGTTATTGAAGTTATATTTAACTTGCCAGGTATGGGCACATCAATTTTGACAGGAATCCAATCGAACTTTACGATGCTGATACAAGGCATTGTTTTGGTTGTTGCTATAACCTTTATCATAATTAATATTATTGTAGATATGCTCTACATACTTATTGACCCTCGAATTAGGAGTGTGTAGATGTTTAAGCTGCGAGGTAAAACAACAGAAAAGTTAGAGAATGCTGCTGGAAGCAATATTGGGATAGTCCAGTCTTTCAAAAACCTAAATACGGGTTCTAAAATCTCTTTAATCGTTTTAATTGTTATAGTTCTTGCAACAATTTTTGCTGATTTTTTGGCTCCATATGATCCATTGGAGATTTTTTTAGCGCGACGTCCTCCATCGTTAGACTTTTTGTTTGGTACCGATGATAAAGGACGCGATGTTTTGTCTCGTATACTTTTTGGAGGTAGGTATTCCTTAGTAATTGGTTTGGGTGCTACTGTTTTTGCTTTGATTATAGGTTCACTTATTGGGTCCGTAGCTGCAGTTACGCGCAAATGAATTGGCGAAGTTATTATGAGAATCATGGACGTTTTCATGTCTTTTCCAGGCATTGCACTCGCAGCAATTTTTGTTTTGACTTTTGGAAATTCACTTCCGTCAATAGTTTTTGCAATAGGTATTTTATATATTCCGCAAATTGCTCGTATCGTTCGAGCAAATATTATGAGCGAATACAATCAGGATTATGCGCGTGCTGTTGTTGTTAGTGGTGCGAAGAGCCCTTGAATTTTGTTTAAGCATGTTGCCCGAAATTGTGCTGCTCCAATTTTAGTATTCACAATTGTTTTGATTGCCGATGCAATTGTTTTTGAGGCTTCGCTTTCTTTCATTAGTGCCGGAATTCCAGAACCAACTCCAACATGAGGAAACATTTTAGCTGATGCTCGTGATGGTGTTTTGTCAGGCAGATGGTGACAAGCATGCTTTCCAGGTCTTGCAATTATGCTCACAGTTTTAACATTTAATATTTTGGCCGAAGGCATGACTGATACTTTGGCAAGTCCAAAAGCTAAACCACTACATAAGTCAGCTGTTGAATCAAAACAAGTTATTACTTTAGATAAAAAAGAAGTTGAAGCTCAAAATAAACTTTTGGACAAGAGGTTAGCTGAGCTTCGTAAGGTTGAACTTAAACGTAAAGATAGACTAACGCCAGATCTTAAGAAGAAGCCTGTACTTAGCGTTGAGAATTTATGCATCCAATTTCCGCGTCACGGCAATGTAAACGTTGTTGAAAATATTAACTTCGTTGTTCGCGAAGGTCAAACAATGGGGCTTGTAGGAGAGAGCGGTTGCGGTAAATCTATTACTTCGCTTTCAATTATGGGACTGCTTGACAAAAAGGCGAAGATTTCTGGAAAAGTAATCTACAACAATCAAAATTTGCTTGATCTAAAAGCCGATCAAATGCAGGAGCTTCGTGGTAAGGATATTGCGATGATTTATCAAGATGCTCTAAGTTCTCTAAATCCTTCGATGTTAATTAAATCTCAAATGAAGCAATTGACAACGCGTGGAGGCAAGCGAAGCGCCGAAG
>JAUNQF010000007.1 GCA_030536315.1 Coriobacteriia bacterium | reverse complement strand
GAAGACTTCGCCCATAGATCCAAGGTTAGTAAAAATTGTTAGCAAGGCAAGAGCAATATAGAGCAATGCCATGAAAGGAACAATTACCGAAGACACATTGCCAATGGATTTCATTCCTCCAAAAATAGTGAGGGCCGTCAAAATCATAATGACAAAACCGGCAACAAGATGGATCATATTAATATCGTAGGCTGGGTCTGTGAAATAATAATCCAAAGCTGAAACAGCGTTGAAAGTTTGAAGCGCGTTAAACCCAAGTGCGAATGCAAACATTAGAGCCACAGCAAAGGTGACGCCGAGCCATCGCTTCTTTAATCCTTGTTCGATATAGTATGCTGGACCTCCGCGAAAGCCTCCAGTGCCGTTCCTTCGTTTGAAAAGCTGTGCTAAGGTTGATTCTGCAAATGCCGAAGACGCACCTACAATCGCAAGAATCCACATCCAAAATACAGCACCTGGACCTCCCATTATGATGGCCGTAGCAATACCAGCAATATTTCCAGTACCTACACGAGACCCGGTGGAGACCATCAATGCCTGAAATGAAGACATTGTCTTTTTGCCAGGGGTTGCCTTCTTGTCTTTAACATATTTAAACATGTCAGGGATTCATCGAATTTGGATGAATTTTGTTCTAAAACTAAAATAAATTCCGCAAAGCAACAAAAGACCTACAATAATGTAGGCGTACATCGCATCATCAACAATTTGTACAACGTTAGTGAGGGCCTCCATGATTTAAAGCCTCTTAACGAAGCGACCATCACGCGTATCAATTTGAACTTTATCGCCTTGATTGATATACATTGGAAGTTGAACAACTGCGCCAGTCTCTAGCGTTGCTGGCTTTGTTCCACCTTGAACAGTATCGCCCTTAAATCCGGGCTCTGTTTCGCTAACTTCAAGTTCTACAAACATTTGAGGTTCACAAGAAACAAGTTTACCACCCGCATAAAGAAGTTGACATTCGTCATTTTCCTTTAGCCATTTTGCGGCGTCGCCCAAAACTTCGGCAGGAATAGTTTCTTGTTCATAAGTGCTTGTGTCCATAACAACATAACCACTTCCGTCGTTGTATAAATATTGAGCGGTTTTCTTCTCAACGTGAATACTTTCAAATTTTTGTCCCGCGTTAAAAGTGTATTCAACAACGCGTCCACTATTAACATCGCGAAGCTTAGTGCGAACAAAAGCAGCGCCTTTGCCAGGTTTTACGTGTTGAAATTCGACAATAATGTTAGGCTTGCCGTTGTAATCAATACACATTCCGTTTTTAAAATCTGCTGTAGAAATTGACATCTTCTCTCCTTTGAATTGACAACTATATTAAATCACAAATTATGAATTCTTTTGCATTTCTTCTAAATTCTTTTTAAGTTCCATCATTTGAGAAGGGCTCATGTTTTGAAGTCCCGGAATTCCCATCATTCCGCGCTTGCGTTTATTTTTCTTATTCCCCTTTTTACCTTTCTTTCGACGTTTGCCAGTGTTTGCTGGAACTTGTTCGAAGTTAGGAATAAGCCTCTTTAGCATCTTTTTAGTTTGGTTAAAACGCTGAATTAAAAGATTAACATCTTGGACTTTGACACCAGCACCAGCAGCGATTCTTGCTCGCCTGCTGCCGTTTAAAATTTCAGGTTTAATCTTTTCTTCCTTGGTCATTGAATTAATTATTACAACCATGTCCTCCATAACATGCTCATCAACCTCACCTTGCTTCATGTTGCCTGGCATACTTTCCATAATCTTACCAATGCCACCCATCTTCCCAATTTGCTTATTCATAGTAACGAAGTCATCCAGCGTCAACTTCGCTTGAAGCATACGCTCAGCTTGTTCTTCTTCAAACTCTTCTTGTTCTTGAGCAACAGCAGTCTCGATAAGCGAAACCATATCCCCCATACCAAGAATACGCTTCGCCATTCTGTCTGGATGGAACTCTTCCAAAGAATCTGGCTTTTCACCAGATGAAATATAAATGATCGGCTTGCCTGTAACCTCTTTGATGCTTAGTGCACCACCGCCTCTAGCATCGCCATCCATCTTCGACATTATCACGCCATCAAAATCAACTTGTTCCGCGAAGGAGTTCGCAACGTTGACAGCATCTTGACCTGTCATGGCGTCGACTACCATCAAAGTCGAATCCGCATTAGTTGCTTCTTTGATGTTTTTAGCCTCTGTCATCATTTCTTCGTCAACATGTAAGCGTCCAGCAGTATCAATAATTACTACATCACGAAGATTATCAACCGCAGCGTTAACGCCTTCTTCAGCAATTTGTACGGCTGTTTTACCACTTCCTGATGCATTTTCCGATGGCTTATCGCGATAAACCATAACATCTATATCATCAGCAAGCGACTGAAGCTGATCGGCCGCAGCAGGTCTATAAATATCACAAGCAACAAGAAGTGGACTGTGGTTTTGTTTCTTTAATAAGTAAGCAAGCTTTGCACAAGCGGTTGTTTTACCAGAACCTTGAAGACCAACAAGCATAATAACGTGTGGGCTTTTAGCGCCAATATCAAGCTTTGCGTCATCTTGGCCCAGAAGGGTTGTAAGCTCGTCAAGAACAACTTTAGTAACATTTTGCGCAGGAGTCAAAGACTCAAGGATCTCCGCAGTTAAGCAGCGCTCCTTTGTTCTGTTTATAAATTCTTTTACAACTTTAAAGTTAACATCAGCTTCAAGAAGAGCAAGACGAATTTCTCGCATTGCAGAATTGATGTCGTCTTCGGTAAGTTTACCTTTGCCTTTAAGACCACTAAAAATTCCACCTAATCTGTCAGTTAAACTTTCAAACATTAGTCCATAAACAACTTTCTAAACAAGCCTCTAATCTTCCCTTCTTTTTTCTTAGGGGCTTCTTCAACAGCTTCTTCCTCAACCTCTTCTTCTATCTCTGGCTCTGGTTCTGGTTCCGGCTCCGGCACTGGTTCTTCCTCTGTCTCTTCTTCGATTTCTGGTTCTTCTTCTATCTCAGGTTCCGGTTCAGATTCGGGAATTTCTTCAACTTCCGGCTCCTCTTCAATTTCGTCAACAACCTCTTCAACTATTGGCTCTGGTTCGGGCTCTGGTTCTTCAATAACTTCTTCTACGATTTCAGGCTCAGGTTCCGGTTCTGGCTCTTGTTCTGGTTCTGGTTCAGGAACTTCTTCGACTTCCGGTTCTTCAATAATTTCTGGTTCAGGTTCTGGTTCAGGCACAACCTGTTCTTCGTCATTTTCTCCAATAAATGCCTTTGCAAAATCTTCAGCATTAAAGTTACGAAGATCTTCAATCTTCTCGCCCACTCCAATTTTAAGAATTGGCAAATCAAGCTCTTTGGAAATTGCAAGAGCAATTCCGCCCTTCGCCGTTCCGTCAAGCTTCGTAACAATTAAGCCGTCTAGGTCTAAAAATTCATTGAATTCTTTAGCTTGAGTTAAGCCATTTTGGCCAGTTGTAGCATCGATTACTAAAATAACATAAACAGGGATGTTTGATCTTTTTCTTGTAACATTACAAACTTTTTCAAGCTCTGCCATTAAGTCTTTTGAAGTGTGAAGCCTACCGGCTGTGTCGATCAAAACTAAATCAGCGTCGATTTCTTCGGCGCGTTCAATTGTTGCATAGCAAACGCTTGCTGGGTCGCTGCCACGCTCACGTGTGACCATCTCAACGTTAGCGCGTTGCGCTCAAACTTCAAGTTGCTCAATCGCAGCAGCGCGGAACGTGTCAGCACTTCCAAGGATAACTTTTATACCAAGGTCTGTTGCTTCTTTAGCAATCTTGCCAACGGTTGTAGTTTTGCCCGTTCCGTTTATACCGACAAACAAAATTACTGCTTTATCACCTTGTAGAATTCTCTTCTTGTCTTCGGCAAATTGTTCAGAAATACGCTCGGCCAACAAATCCAAAACAGCTTGAGCATCTGGAAGAGCCTTGCGCTTTGCTTCGTCTTGGAGCGAATCAATAATTTCCATTGTGGCAGGAGCGCCAACATCAGCAGAGATCAACGCTTCTTCAAGGCCATCCCAAAATTCGTCATCTAAATTAGGACCTTTGTCCAAAAGCACGTTTACTTGTTCTTGGAACTTTTCTCTTGTAGAACCTAAGCCCTTGCTAATTTTTTCAAAAATGCGAGCCATGGTTCACCTATTTATCTATATCGTGAAGACGATTATCTTTGTCAAGACGCTGACTAACAACACGAGTGACGCCGTCATCCTTCATTGAAACGCCATAGAGAACATCAGCCATTTCCATTGTTCTGCGCTGATGAGTAATCATGATAAGCTGCGTAGCTTCGCGCAAATCTTCCAAATATTTAATTAAGCGACGAAGATTTGTGTCGTCAAGTGCAGCCTCAACCTCATCCAAAATATAAAATGGAGTTGAGCGTTTTTTATAAACTGCAAAGAGCAGGCAAAGAGCAACTAAAGATTTTTCACCTCCAGAAAGAAGCGACATCTTACTAATTGACTTGCCATGAGGTTGAGCCTTAACTTCGACACCGCTATTTTCAATGTCATTTGGAAGTTCAAGCTCAAGGCGTGCTCGGCCTCCTGGGAACAAAACCGCAAATATTTCTTGGAAGTTTGTGTTAACCTCATCAAAAGTGTTGATGAAGTCATCCCTCATGCGCTCGTCAATAATTTTATCAATCTTAGCAAGACTAACTTTGGCAGCATACAAATCTTGAACTTGACCATTTAAGAAATCAAAGCGCTCTTTCAAGACGCCGTATTCTTGTTTGGCATCAGGGTTAATAACACCCATATTTGCAATACGGCGACGAAGTTTAAACTGACGCTCTTCCTTCTCTGGTCTATTTTCAATATCTGGCATTTCAAGCGCCTTGTCAACTGAAATGCCTTCAATGTTGTCAATAACATCAACGGCATTTTGAACCTGAACCTCAAGTCTTCCAAGTTCAACCTGGATTTCTGATAGCTTTTGGTTCTCGGCATCGAATGCTTTTCTAGCGGCGTTTGAAGCCTCGATGGCTTCGTCAGATTGTTTTTGGATATCGCCAACCGCTTCGTTAACGCTACTAAATTGTTCGTCAAGCTTTGCAAGATCTTGCTTAGCCAGGTTGCCGATTTGCGTAAACGCACCAGAGAGACGAAGCGAAACACTTGCAATATATTTGCTTGTCTTAACTTCTTCTAAATTCGACACTTCTTTTTCTTCCAAAGCACTTAAGCGATTTTTGGCAGCACTTAAAATGTCTTCTTGAGACTTAAGTCTCTCATCCATTGCTGCTTGCTTAACAACAAGTTCGTTATAAGAACTTTTTTGCGAAGCGCTTTCTTCTCGAGCGGCATTTAATTCTTCGGCAGAACCACTTAACCACTCTTGTGAATTTTCAATCTCGTTGCTGATACCTTCAAGTTCTTTTTGATATTTGTTGATGTTCGAAGACTTGATTTCGTCAGCAAGTTTAACATCGCTTAATGTATCTTTAAGTTCTTCTAGGTAATTATTTGCAAAATCAAACTCGGCTTTATTTGTAGCAATTTCATTGTTTATGCTCATTTCATCTTCGCGAAGCTTTGTTAGTAATTTATCAATTTCATCGGCTGCAGACTGAGCTTCGTTAATTTGCTTGCTTAACTTATCATTGTCTTTTTTAAGCTTTTCAAGATTTTTCTTATAAGACAAAATTGTTCTTGAGCTGTCAGAATCAAAGGCGCTGTCCACATAAAAAGGACCGCCAATAACAAACCTTCCATCAGGATAAATTATAGTCCCATCAAGAGCAGCGCAACAAACGCCTGCGGCCTTATCCGAAGCATCAAAAGCGTCATCAGAATTTTCGAATACAACAACATTTGCAAGTGTTCCAAAAAGATCAGTGTCAGAAACCTTAACCTCGTCACAAAGCGCAATGCCTCCAAATTTCTTCGCAGCTTCTTTTGCGGCTTTAGCTGAATCTTCAACAAACTTACTTGCAGAATTCGAAACAAGACGAACGCTTCCCTGTGCCTCTTTTGTATTTGAAATTTCTTTTTTAATCTTGGCAATGTCTTTCGTGCCCGATAAAAATGACGAAGAAAAATTCCCCAGCAAAGCTTCAACAAGATTTAAGTACTTATCAGAAACTTTAATCTCATCGCTCAAATTTTTAATTTGTCCAAACTTCGATCTGTTTTTATCAAGCCACTTAGACGCATCCGAAGACTCCTCATAACTTGTCTCAAGGATTTTTTCAATAGCTAATATATTTGCATTGATGTCGTTTTGTTGATTGTTTAGATCATCAAGGCTTTCTAATTCCTTCGTTGACTTTTCACTCAACTTTTCAATTTCTTCTTGATTTGTTTTAAGTTTCTTTTCAGATTTGTCAAGTTTTGTTTTCTTCTCTTCGCAAGTCTTTAGAGAATCAGCAATCTTGATCATTGTTTTATAATCCTCAATGTCATGTTGAAACTTTTGCAAATCGTTTGTTCTTTGATCGTATTCTTTTTGCAAGTTTTCTAACTTAAGATCAGCTTGTTCGGAAACTTTTTTGGCGCTTTCGCACTGACCCTTAAGCTCGCTCGCTTCGTTTTTCATAACGTTGTGCTTAGATTCTATCTCTGAAATTTCATTTAAAATTGACTGTTTTTCAGGACTGATGACGTCAGTATCACTACTTGTTGCAGCAAGCGTATTGTATTTTTCTTGAGCGTTTTGAGCCTTTTGTTTAAGCAACATTGCGGAAGTTGCAAGCTTATCAATTGCCGAATTTAGTGCTCGTTGTTTGTTAGTGTATTCAACAATATCCGCATTTTGCGAAGAAATTTTCTTACGAAGTTCACTTAAGTCTTGATCTTTTTGCTCGTATTCTTTGCGCTTATTGTCAACCGATTCTTTAATTTGTTTTTGTTCTGCTTCGACTTTATCTCACTTAGCTTTAATCTTTTTTAAATCATCTACGGCAATTTCTAAAGTAAGCTCCGAAAGCTCAGCAACCAAGCCATCATAAGCTTCAGCACGTTTTGCTTTAATACGAAGCGGCTTTAACTGGCGTTCAATTTCAGCCATAACATCGCCAATTCGTTCAAGATTTTGTTCCATACGTTCAATCTTGCGCTCGCTTCGAATTTTACGTTGCTTATGCTTTAGAACTCCAGCAGCTTCTTCGATAAGAGTTCTTCGATCCATTGGTTTTGATTGTAAAATCGAATCTAAATGTCCTTGTGAAATAATAGAGTTTGTATCTGTGCCAATACCGCTGTCATGCAAAATATCCAATACATCTAAACGACGGGAAGTAACGCCATTGATTAAATACTCGCTTTCGCCACTTCTGTAGAGACGACGAGAAACAGAAACTTCGTTATATTCAATCGGCAAAAGACCGTCTGTGTTGTCAAGAACCAAAGTAACTTCAGCCATGGAGACAGAGCTTCGTTTACTTGATCCAGCAAAAATAACATCTTCCATAACGGCACCACGAAGCGACTTTGCGTTTCGCTCACCCAAAACCCAAAGGATAGCATCGCAAATATTACTTTTTCCAGAACCGTTAGGACCAACAATCGCCGAAATTCCAGGCTCAAGTGTTACGCTTACCTTATCAGCAAACGATTTAAAACCTTTCATTTCAAGACGCTTTAAATACATTGTGCTCGCTTTCCTCAAGCTTGAAGCGCATTTAAGGCCGCTTTAACCTCAGCTTCTTTTTTTGAACTGCCCTTTCCTGTGGCAAGGACCTCGCCGTCGACCACAACTTCTGCTTCAAATTCTTTTTCATGAGCAGGGCCAGTTTCGTTAATGATATTATAGACTGGTGTGGCATGTTCAACTTGTACTAATTCTTGCAAAGTTGATTTTGGATTATCGACTATGGACAGCTCTGTATCATCAATCATCTTGTTAACAACGGTATCTAATACAAAGTGTCAGCATCTAACCTGTCCGCCATCTAAAAATATTGCAGCAACTAAAGCTTCATAAACATTCTCTAAAGCGCTCTTCATTCCACGCTTGCCTGTGCTTTGCTCTGACTTGCCAAATATTATAAGGTCAGCAAGTCCAAGCTCCTGTGCAACTTTAGATAAGTTTTCGCCAGACACAAGCGCAACTCTCATATGAGTTAGCTTGCCTTCGTCCATGTTTTCGTATTTTCTAAATACGGAAAAAGAGGCAATCGCCTCAAGAAGAGCATCACCCAAAAACTCATAACGCTCATAAGAATGTTCTGTCGAACTACCTTGAACGGCTGACGGATGAGTTAATGCCTTTAGCAAAATACTCTTGTCTTTAAATTCATAGCCAAGAATCTTTTCAGCTTTTGCAAGTCTTTCTTTATGATCTTTTATGTCAATAAGATTTTCCACTACTTAATTCCTGCTTTTTTGATTTCGGCCTCTATTTTATCAGCAACTTTATTTCTTGCAAAATCTGCTGTATTTAAAATTCCATTGCAAATTGCCTTTGCGGATGAATTACCATGTCCAACGCAGCAAGCTCCCTTAACGCCGAAGAGAAGCGCAGCTCCGATTGACTCTGGATCTAAGTCTTTAACCATCTTCTTAATGCTTCCCTTAACTAAAAGAGCTCCGATTTTTGACTTTAAGCTGGACATAAATGTAGCTTTAAGAAGTCCGAAAGTCATTTTTAGTGTGCCTTCCATACTTTTTAAAACAACATTTCCAGTAAATCCATCGGTAACTACAGCATCAAACATGCCGTTTGTAATATCTCTTCCTTCAGCGTTTCCACTAAATCCTTTAAGCTTTTCTTTCATAAGAGCGTTAGCTTCCTGAGCAAGTTGACTTCCCTTACTGTCTTCTTCTCCAATGTTCAGCAGTCCAACTTTCGGATTTTTTATGCCTTTAACAGCCTTTATATAGCTTGAAGCCATAATGCCGAACTGCAATAAATTTTCAGGCTTACAGTCTGCATTAGCACCTAAATCGCAGAATAATGTGGATTTTCCAGGCTCTTGAGCTGGGATGTTTGTTGCAAGCATAGGACGAAGAACGCCCTTTATCCTGCCAGTTACAAGCGTAGAAGCAGCTAAACAAGCTCCTGTATTACCAGCTGAATAAAAGCCATCAGCCTTACCATCTTTGACGCACTTGCATCCTACAACAATGGTTGAATCCTTCTTTTTACGGACGGCATTAGCTGGATGCTCATCCATCGCAATCTCCTCGCTGCAAACAACAGCTTCGCACCGCTCCTGCTTACCAGCGAAGTTTTCTACAACGTCCTTTGGGCCGCAAAGTAAAATATTTAATGATTTATCCAGCTCAAGTGCCTGTTGGACGCCATCAAGAACAACGCTTGGAGCATTATCCGCCCCAAGCGCGTCTACTGCAATTAAAACTTTCCCGCTTGACATGCGAAAAGACCTAAATTTCTCTATTCAACATCCAGAATTTCACGCTTGTTATAATAACCGCAATTTGGGCATACGTGATGTGGGAGTTTTGGCTCTCCACATTGTGAACATGTTGATTTACCTGCTACTTTTACTTTATCGTTAGCGCTTCTACGAGTTCTTGTAGCGCTGCGACCTTTTCTTTGCTTAGGTACTGCCATGATTCTCACCTCATAAAATCTAAAATAACGCAAGCGATATTGTAGCAAATTCCAGGTAAAATTGCACTAAATTTATTAAAAATATTTAATAGATTTTGGGATGTAGTTTATTAGATCTTCTGGCGTTACGCTGATTTCGGTTAGATCTTTAGCTGCTAAATTCCCTGCTTGAGCGTGTAGGTTTGTGGCGAGAACACAGGCATTGAATGCGCTTAGACGGTTTTGACACATTATTCCTGCGAGGATTCCAGCTAAAACATCGCCGCTGCCTGCCTTCGCTAACGAAGCGGTTCCAGACTTCATCTCGTATATTTGCTTGTCGTCACACACAAATGTGTTTGGGCCTTTAAGAACGATGGTAGCTTTTGTAAAGTAAGCCAAGTCTTTGGCATGTGATTCTTGTGAAGTAATTTTCTTAACAGCATAATTAAATAGCAAGTTTTTCGCTTCCCCCATATGTGGAGTTAAAACTGTATCGTAACCATTGTTGTAGCGTTCCTCGACAGCATCACGTACATCCTCAATTGAAAAGGATCTAAGTGCGCCTCCGTCTAAAATAACTGGCGCGTCTGTTCCTTCAAGAACTTTTAGAATAATCTTTTGCTCGCCTGGCAAGTCGGCGAAGCCGGGGCCAACAAGATAAGCCGAGGGCTTTTCTGCGTCAAATTTTTCTACGGAAAGGTCTTCAAAAGAAGAAACGACCAAACTAGGCATAAGTGATATCGCTATTGGCTTAACAGAATTGTCTGTAAACAGACGGGTGTAACCAGACCCCGACTTGCTGGCTGCTAATGCAGCCAGAACTGCGGCGCCAGGATATGATTCGCTTCCTGCGACTATGTTGCAAGTGCCTCGTGAATATTTATTTGCATCATTGCTTGGAAAAAATAAAAGATTCTTAAGAGCCTTTTTTGAATAGCTAATCTTCTTTGTCTTTTTGCTCATTATTGAGCTCCTTCGGGTTTTCTTCCAGAATCTTTTTAGCTTCTTTAAACTTCTTAGTTAACTCAGCCATTGGGTCTTTTGACTTCTTTAAGACTTCGTTTTCAAAAGCAGATTCTTCAGTTAAGGCAATCGCGAAGCCAACTGCTTCAGTATTTGTAAATGATAATGAAATTGGAAGATCCTTAATCTTAAGTTCTTCTGCAATGCCTTTGACTCTACCATGTAGCTCGACATAAGGCTTGCCTTTGTCATCATGCAAAACTTCAACGTCCTTTGGGCTAACGCCTTCGCTAAAACCGCAGCCTAAAGCCTTAAGAACTGCCTCTTTAGCAGCGAAATGTGTTGCATAATGTTCTACAAACCTAGATGATTTTTGGCAATATTCAGCCTCTATGGAAGTGTATGTGTGCTCGATAAAATTTGGTGTTTTGTCTAAGATGTCACGCATTCGCGAAACGTCGACAATATCCACGCCTAAACCTACGGTTTTTGAATCGTCGATATTTTTATCTTCGTTTGTGGGCATTATTTCTTTGTCGCGATATTGTCGGGGGCTTTAAAAATAGAATTTTCAGGAATAAATCCACGGACACCACTTGTTGGATAAATCATTGAATTCCTTCCAAGTACCGTTCCTGGATTAAGAACACTGTTGCAGCCAACCTCAACATTGTCCCCTAATATCGCGCCGAACTTACGAAGGCCAGTTTCAATGTTTTCGCCGTCGGCCGACTTTACAATAACATTAGATTTATCGCTTTTGAGGTTCGAAGTGATACCGCCGGCACCAATGTGCGACTTATAACCAATCACTGAATCGCCAACATAATTAAAGTGTGGAGTTTGAGATTCGTTAAACATTATAGAGTTTTTGATCTCGCAAGAATTTCCAAAAGTTGCACCGCGACCAATAATTGCATTACCTCGAATATATGCACCAGGACGAATCTCAGCTTCTTCGTCAATAATTAAAGGGCCAGCTATCGAAGCATTTTCAGCAACTTTAGCTGACTTTGCAATTCAAACATCATCTGATGGGTGATCAAATTTAGAAGCATCTAATGTAGGACCTAACTTCAAAATGAAATCATTTATTTCTGGGAGCACTTCCCATGGATATGTCTTTCCTTCAAATAAGGGAGCAGCGATAGTTTGCTGCAAATCTAAAAGTTGTTCTATCTTAGCATCCACAACTCTCTCCTATTTTTTTAAATGTCCGCTTTTTGAAATTGCAGAAATAATATCATCGACGGCTTTTTCACAAAGTTCATTCGTGCTTGCTTCGGCCATAACTCGAACATAAGGTTCTGTTCCACTTGGACGAACAAGAACTCTGCCATCACCTTTAAGACGCTCTTCTGCTTTATCGATAGAAGCAATAACAACTTCGTCAAGTAAAGTTTTTTCTTTATCATCGACAGTAACATTCTTTAAAACTTGAGGATAAACAGTCATTTTAGAAGCTGCTTCGTCAAGGGTTTCGCCAAGTTCAATAAGTGAGTCAACAACCATTAAACTTGTAAGCATCCCGTCGCCAGTTGTTGCCAAACTGCTAAAAATAATATGACCAGATTGCTCACCGCCAAGAGAATGTTTGTTCTCCAGCATATTTTCATAAACGTATTTATCTCCTACGGCAGTCTTTTCATAAGCAATGCCAAGGTCATCAAGAGCTTTATAAAGGCCGAAGTTGCTCATGATAGTTGTAACTAAAACATTCTTATTTAGTTTATTTTCTTTTTTAAGACGACGAGCCAACAACAACATGAGTTCATCGCCTGAAACTTCTTTGCCATTTTTGTCTGCAGCAAGACACCTGTCAGCATCACCATCGTAGGCAAAGCCCATGTCGTAACCGTTGTCTTTGACAAATTTACAAAGAGCATCAATATGGGTTGAGCCGCAATCAACATTAATATTTACGCCATTAGGATCGTTAGAAAGAACATGAACGTCAGCTCCAAGATCTCTAAAAATTTCTCCAGCAAAATTACTTGCAGAGCCGTTGGCGCAGTCAAGCGCAATCTTAAGACCATCAAAGGAATGAGATACACAAGATTTTAGATGGTCAATGTATCGAATATGCGCACTATGAAATCCGCTTGACTCTCCAATGTCTGCACTTTGCGCTAAAACAACTTTATCAACACCAGCGTCGATATAATCTTCGCACTCAAGAACTGTGTCTTCGTCAAGTTTTTCACCATTGCAATTCAAAACCTTAATGCCGTTGTCTTCATAAGGATTATGACTTGCAGAAACCATAATTCCGTAATTAAAACCATAAGATTTTGTAACGAAGGCCACGCCCGGTGTTGGAACTGTGCCTAAAATGTAAGCGTCTGCCCCTGAAGACGTAATACCGGCAGCCAAAGCATTTACGAACATATCGCCGCTTTGACGAGTGTCTTGACCAATTACAATTTTCTTTTCTTTTTTGCCTTCCTTTGCAGCAAGCTGACCAAAGAAAGAACCAATTAAAAATGCGTGATTGGAGTTTAGGTCAATGTTAGCTTTACCCCTAAACCCATCGGTACCAAAATACTTACCCATAATAATAACCTTAGATTAAAGTAAACTTCCAGCCTCGTGGTCAACAAAAATTGTTACATTAGGATGTAATTGAAGCACAGAAGCTGGACACTTTGGATCAATGTCTCCGTAAACGGTATTTCGAATAGCTTCGGCTTTATTCTTGCCAATAGCCATAAGAATAATGTTTTGTGTGTTCATAATTGTACGCATACCCATACAAATTGCGTGCGTTGGAACTTCGTCAATGCTGTTGAAAAATCTTGAATTTGCTTGACGGGTTTCTGGCGTTAGCTCAACCATATGAGTAATGCTTTGAAACGAAGTGCCAGGCTCATTAAAGGCAATGTGACCATTTCCGCCAATACCTAAAAGCTGAAGATCGATTCCGCCATGTTCGGCAATTGCCCTATCGTAAGCAACAAGGTCTTCTTCAGCTGTTCTAAAACCATCAGGAACAAAAGTGTTTCGAGGATTAATATCAATATGATCAAATAATTTATCCTGCATAAAATATCTATAAGACTGAGGATGATCAGGAGCCAGTCCGCAATATTCATCAAGGTTAAATGTTGTTACATCTTTAAAAGTTACCTCGCCTTGATTACATAACTTTATAAGCTCAGCGTATAAATCTTCAGGAGTTGAGCCTGTTGCTAACCCCAAAACGGCATTTGGTTTGTTTTGGATGAAACTAACATAGCCTTGTGCTGCGGCTTCGGCAATGTTTTGTCTTGAATCGACAATTACTTTCATTATTACCTCCAATAATAACTTCGTTTAATCTACATTTGCTATCGCAATTATATCACTTAATTGTGCTATTATACTGCCTACTTAAAAAAGGAGATGTGATGAGCGAAAAATGTGATCATGAAAATTGTGAATCTTGCGAGCATGATTGCTCGACATGTGGCAAAGCTGGAAATTGCGAACATCAAATGCCAGAAAAACTTAGCCCTAATAAAAATTCGAACATTAAGCATGTTGTTGGTGTTGTTTCTGGAAAAGGTGGCGTAGGAAAATCGCTGGTGTGCTCCCTTTTAGCAACCAAGCTAAATAAAAGTGGCTTAAAGATTGGAATCTTAGATGCAGATGTCACAGGCCCAAGCGTGCCGAAGGTCTTCGGCGTCTCTGGAGATTTAAGTGCAACCGAAGAAGCTATGAACCCAGCTGAAAGCAAAGACGGAATCAAGATGATCTCTGCAAACTTGCTGCTTGAAGATCCTGATAGTCCAGTTGCGTGAAGAGGCCCTGTAGTTTCTGGTGCAATTTCTCAATTTTTCAATATGACAAATTGAGGAGATATAGACATTTTATTGGTTGACATGCCTCCTGGAACTTCGGACGTGTTTTTAACCGTTATGCAGCTACTTCCTGTTGATGGCATAATTTGCGTTTCTACGCCTCAAGACTTGGTAGAAATGATAGTTGGCAAGGCAATAAACTTGGCAGCAATGATGAATGTCAAAGTGTTGTCTTTAGTAGAAAACATGTCATATTACAAATGTCCGGACTGCTCAAAAGAACATGAGATTTTTGGTAAGAGCAGAGCCGAAGAAATTGGCAAAAAATACGGAATTAAAGATATTGACAAGCTACCGATAGATCCAAAATTTGCTTCGCTATGTGACGAAGGAAAAATCTCGGAATACAACACGGATAAGTTACTTGAGAACACGGCGAAGGTTATTACTTCTCTTTAATGAATGCCAATAACGAAATACTATTTATGGACCCACACTTCGTTCCTTTAATTTGAGGAAGCGAGTCTTGAGGCATTTCTGCTTATAAAGATGCGTCGAGCACTGTTAAAAATGGCCATTTTAAAGGCAAAAATTTACGCGAGCTTTGAGAGACGAATCGTGAGCTCTTTGGAGAATTAGACATGGCTGAGTTCCCTCACCTTGTTAAGTTTATAGAAGCGAATAAAGATTTGAGCGTTCAAGTTCATCCTGACGATGCTTATGCACAAAAAATTGAAGGCGAACCGTATGGTAAAAAAGAATGTTGATACGTTCTTGATTGCGAGCCTGGGACAACAATAATTATTGGTCATAAATCTAAAGACCGTAAAAGCATGAAAGAATGCATTGATGAAAATAGATGAGATGATGTTTTAAATGAGTTCGAAATTCATCCTGGAGATTTTTTCCAAATTAATCCTGGCACAATTCATGCCATTAAGGGCGGCACAAAAATTTTAGAAACGCAACAAACAAGTGATTTGACATATCGTCTTTATGATTATGGGCGCCTTGAAAATGGAAAGCCTCGAGAGCTTCATATAGATAAAGCTTTAGATGTTATTGATTATGAAGGTGGCGCTCCTGAGTATAAAAATTACTTCAACACTACTGATCCTAAAACGCAACTTTATAAGTGCGATAAATATAGCGTTTATTTACTAAATATCTCGGGAAGCCAAAGCTATAACTTCGATGTTCCATTTTTGAATTGTAGTGTAATTGAAGGTTCTGGAAAAATTGACGGAATAGAAATTAAACTAGGAGATAATTTTATTCTCCCCTACAAATATAATAATTTTGAGATTAATGGAAACTTAAAGCTAATTTGTTCGCACGTTTAATTATTTAGTCTTTGCCATTTTACTAAAATCGGCAATATTAGAAAACACATCCACAAACGCATTTAAAATCTTGAGCCTGTTTTCTTGAAGTTTTTTATCTTTGTCCATAATCATAACATCATCGAAGAACTTATCAATTGGCTCACGAAGCTTTGCGAGTTCATCAAGAGCATCTTTGTAAGAGTCTTTTTTGAGTGCGCCTTCGATGTTTTTATGCGCTTCTTTTATTGACTTAGACAAAAGTTTTTCTGTTTGGCCAAGAATGCTTTCGCTGAATTTAGAGCCAAGCTTATTGTTACGAAGGTTATTTGCGCGCGCAAAAGCAGTGGCAAGATTCTCAAATACTTCGGGGTTGTTTTTGCGAGCTTCGTCGAGCGCTTGAGCTCTTGCAATAAAAACAAGGGGTTCTTCAACCTTAACCGCAGCAACAGCTTCAATAGAATCATGATCAACGCCAAGGTCTTTTAGTGACACTTTCGTTCTTGTAATAACGAAGTCGATTATCTCTTCGCTAACCTTATTTCTATCGAACTTGATTCCTTGCTTTTTATATAAGTCAAGACTGTAATTAACAGCATCAACAAATGAAAAGTTAAGACCCTCTTTCATAATAGAGATAATTCCAATTGCTCCGCGTCTTAGAGCAAAAGGATCCGAAGAGCCAGTAGGCGCTTGGCCAACAGCAAACATTCCGCAAAGCGTGTCAATTTTGTCCGCTACCGCAACGCATTTTGCCACTTTAGTTTTAGGAGCTTTGTCGCCGGCGAATCTTGGCATGTAATGTTCGCGAATTGCATCGGCCACTACCTTATCTTCGCCAGAAGCAGTTGCGTAATATGAACCCATAATGCCTTGGACTTGAGTAAATTCAACAACGGCACTTGTTACAAGATCGGCTTTTGCTAAGTAGCCCGCGCGCTTCGATTGTTTAACTTCATTAGCATCTAGCTTACAATCCTTAGCAATTTTTTCAGACAACGAAGCAACCCTGTTAGCCTTATCTTTCATGTTACCAAGTTGCTCTTGGAACACAACTTCGTTGAGTTTATCGACATATGACTCAAGAGGTTTCTTCTTGTCCTCTTCGAAGAAAAACTTAGCATCGTAAAGTCTTGCGGCAACAACTCTTTCATTTCCGTCAACTATAGTGCTTTCGCATTTTGGATTTCCGTTAGAAATAATTATGAACTTATTTGTAAGGCTTCCCTTTGCGTCAAAGAGAGGAAAATAACGTTGGTGCATAAGCATGGCATCAACAATAATCTCTTTAGGGACCGACAAAAACATTTCATCAAACTGACCTACCATACAAGTTGGGAATTCGCACAGGTTAACAACCTCTTTCATGACTGCTTCAGGAAGAGCAGCTTGAAGTTTAGTTTTTGCTTCGATTTCTTTAACTTGATTCCTTATCAGATTTTCTCTTTCATCTTCGGAAGGAACGACATTCGCTTTAGCTAAAGCTGGTAAAAGTTCATCGGCATTGTTAAGCTCAATTTTGCCAGGAGCTAAAAATCTGTGTCCGTAACTTGCGTTTGAAGATTTAACTCCAGCGAACTCAAGATCAATAACCTTAGAGCCAAACATCGCAAACAGTCAACGGATAGGTCTTGCAAATTCTTCGTTATTGCTTCCCCATCTCATAACTTTTTTCCAGTTAATATCTTTAATAAGACCAAGCAACAAACCCGGCAACATATCTAAAACGTTTTGTTCTGGAGTAGTTTTTGTTGCGAAGACACAGCCATCCTTTTGTTTAAGGCCTTCAACTTCTAAGCCCTTACCCTTGGCAAAACCAATTGCAGCCGGCGTTGGCTTTCCGTCTTTGAATGCAATCTCTAATTTTGGACCTTTAAATTCTTGCGTTTTAGCTTCAATTTTTTCAGGAACACCAGTTATGCACAAAATGATTCTTCGAGGAGTTGAATATATTTTTACCTCGTCATAATCAAAGAGTTTTCCAGGCTGGTTGCAGACAATATCTTCAACTTGCTTAACAGCGTTGTGAAGTTCAAGCGCGGGAAGTTCTTCGGTGCCTATTTCAAAAACTATATTACTTTTCATCTCTAATTCCTATTACGTTTTTCATATAGCTTTCACAACATGCCTTTGCAATCGTGCGAACACGTAAAATGTATCCCATACGCTCTGTTGCAGAAATTACTCCCCTGGCATCTAATAAATTAAATGCGTGCGAGCACTTCAAAACATAATCGTATGCAGGAAGCGGAAGGTCTTTTTCCAAAGTAGCCTTGCATTCAGCTTCGTATTTATCAAATTCTTTAAACAAAAAGTCTGTATCAGCAACTTCAAAGTTATATTCAGAAAACTCTTTTTCGTTTTCCAAAAATACATCGCCGTAACTAAATTTATTACCCTCTTTATCTTCTGACCAAGTAATGTCATAAACAGAATTTACTCCTTGAATATACATTGCAATGCGCTCAAGACCATATGTCAGCTCGGCCGGAACAGGCTTGCATTCAAAACCGCCAACTTGTTGGAAGTAGGTAAATTGTGTAATTTCCATACCGTCAAGTCAAACTTCCCAACCAAGGCCTCACGCACCAAGAGTTGGACTTTCCCAATTGTCCTCAACAAAACGAATATCATGATCTTCTGGAACAATGCCAATAGCACGAAGGCTATTTAAATACAGGTCTTGAACATCGTCCGGAGACGGCTTTAATAAAACCTGATATTGATAATAATGTTGAAGCCTGTTAGGGTTTTCGCCATAGCGTCCATCAGTAGGACGACGAGACGGTTGAACATATGCGCATTTTCATGTATCAGGGCCTAAAGAACGAAGGGTTGTCGCAGTGTGAAAGGTTCCAGCTCCCACTTCGTTATCATAAGGCTGTAAAATTACGCAGCCATAATCTCCCCAATATTGCTGCAGTTTTATAATAATATCTTGAAATGTTGGAGCGCTCTTGTTTTCAGACATTTTAGTTTAGAGCCTTTCAATCTTCGTAAGGCCAGTAGACAAATAAAGCATGCCCTATAATGCTGCTTGTAGGAATTGCGCCGAAAGATCTTGAATCCTGGCTGTTTGTTCTGTTGTCTCCCATTACTCAAACAGAGTCATTTGGCACTTTATATGGATAAGAAATTGAAGAACGAAGCTTTGAAGTTTGGAGCCCATTGGTATAGGATTCATGCTGTTCTACATTGTCAACATACAACTTGTTGTCCTTTATATCAACAGTTTGACCTGCAGTCGCAATAACTCTCTTAATCAAAATTCTTCCATTGTTTTGAGGATCTTGGAAAGTTATGATATCGCCTGCTTTAGGTGTAGAAAACCTTGGGGTTATCTTTTCGGCGAAGACCATGTCTCCTGTCATGATAGTTTTTTCCATAGACCCAGAAGGTATCTCATAAGCTTGAAATACAAATTCTCTCAAAGCTCAAGACAATCCAAAAATTATCGCGACCATCAAAGCAAGAACTAAAAACGTTTTTGCTGCTGACTTGCGTTTTTTTGGTTTATATTTTATTGGTTCTTTAGAATGAGTTGCATCGACTAAATTATTGTTTACAGTATTGGTTTTATTGTCTTCAGCAAACGGCGAAGAATAAGCACCATAGTTTGCATAAGGATTCGAAGCCCTGTTTTGCGCTTGAGGCATTTGCTGTTGAACAGGTTGTTGTGCAACATTTTGCTGAACAGCAACGTTAGGAGCAGGAGCTTGATTGTAAATTGTGCTTTGTTGCTGAGGTCTTTGAACTGGTTGAGCTTGATTAATTTGCTCTTGTTGTTTAATTTTATCAATCAGAGCCTTACGAATTTCATCGGTCTCTGGTTCTTTGCCCCTTGGTATTTCAAAATATTTTTCACTTCTTGCCATAGGCGGTATAATACTACTTCTCCAGCAAGTCTGGACGACATTTTTTAGTTCTTTCCTTGCTCATTTTATCTTTTCACTCTGCAATTTTTGCATGATCACCAGACATTAGAACATCTGGAACTTTCATTCCTCTAAATTCTGCAGGTCTTGTATATTGAGGCGCCTCAAGCAAACCGTTTGAAAAGCTCTCATCAATAGCTCCGTCTTCGGCACCTAAAACACCAGGAATTTTACGAACAGCCGAGTCGATAACAACCATACTTGCAAGCTCTCCGCTGCTAAGGACATAATCTCCAATATTATAGATTTCATCAGCAAGGCTATAAGCACGTTCGTCAATGCCTTCGTAATGTCCACAAACAAAAGTAAGTCTTGATTTTTTGGAGAGTTTAAGAGCCTCTTCGTCATTAAAAACTTTACCTGTTGGAGCTAAGAAAACTACAAAAGGCTTTTCTTCGAACTTATCTTTTATCTCATCAAAGGCTTTAAAAATAGGTTCGCACATCATTAACTGACCGCAACCACCGCCATAAGGCTTATCGTCAGTTTTTTTATGAACACCCTCAGATCAATCTCTGAGGTTGTAGGCATGAAAATCAAGGAAACCCTTCTCTTGAGCTCTTTTCATGATCGATGAGCTCATATAAGAGTCAAAAATTTCTGGAAATGTTGACACCGTTTCAACAATCATATTAATCTTTATTAACCTCAATCATTCCTGCAGGTAAATCCATTATAATTTCATTACCATTTTCTTCTTTAATAAATTCTTTAACGTAAGGAACAAGAACTTCGTCACCTTTATATTCAACTACCAAATGCTTTTGTGCCGAAGTACCTGCCACATCTTTAACCTTACCTATCTTTCCTAAGTTACTATCTATAATGATCTTACCAATTACATCACCAGTTTTAAGTGGCAACTTTGTAAAAATATCCTTTGCCACCTTATCTGAGATCAACAAATTTTTTCCAACCAAGACTTCATATGACATGTTCTCTTGGACAGAAAATTCAAATTTATAATCATCTATCTTAGAAACGATTGCAAATTTCAATTTTCTTGGAACGTCAATTTCTGGTGGAACAACAAATGCCTCTTCGCCTTTAAGCTTTGAACAGACCTCGTTATCCAAAAAAAGTCCTGTAGCAACTTGTGCCACAAGACTTTTACTCTTCAAATTGAACTTAATTATGTTACAAAAATTAGTCCAATTATGCATGGGAGCATTTATTTTTCTTCTTCAATAATTTCAACCTCAACACGAACACTGTGCTTTGCCCCTAATGCACGAGCAAGTGTACGGAGAGACTTGATTGTGCGGCCTTGACGCCCAATAACCTTACCCACATCTTCAGGATTAACTTTGATGTCAGCAAAGATAGCATAACCTTCTGTTGCAGTTTCGTCATCTTCTTTGCGTACATCAACAACTAAATCGTCTTGATGATCAATAAGTTCAGTAATGCAAGAAGTCAACAAACCTTTGACGCTATCTGTCAATTCCATAGTGCTTCCCTTCCTTTCGTTCTTTACTGAACTAAACGCTTCGCACAAATATCATTTACATTTAGTCCTCGGCCAACATTATTTATTCTTTTCAATGAGCTTAGCCACAACATCGCTAGGCTGAGCACCATTCTTAATTCAAGTATTGATTTTTTCCATTTCAAGCTTAACAAATGGAGGTTCTACACAAGGATTATATCTACCGACTTCTTCGATAAACTTTCCATCACGACTACGTCTAGAATCAGCAACAACAATTCTATAATAAGGTCGCTTTTTTGAACCGTGTCTCGCAAGACGAATCTTTACCATTTTTCCTCCAAAATACTCTCGTAATCCTTACAATCTTAAAGTTTGCGTATTATACTATAAAAATATTAAATTTGTATGAAAAATATTATTTTTTTGTAGAAGAGACCTTGCCTTTTCTTTTTAGCCATGCTCCCTTAAATACAACAATAAATAAAACATTTAACGCCAGGCCAATAGCTAAGGCTAAATATCAAGCTCAAGCAGGTGAAGCAAGACCAAAAACAGGGTCTAAAATAGTAATAGACGGTGCTGTTCTCTCAATTCCTAGCAAAATGACAATAGCGCCTGTTATTCCGCCAGATAATATATTTGCAGAAAACATAGGTAAAGGAGCAGCCAAAGCATACGGAATTGCTGCTTCGGTAGCACAAGTAGCGCCAATAATAAATGTTGAAACAGCATTGTTGCGCTCGCCTTCTTCAAACAATTTTGGCGCAACTCAACATGCAATGGCAGCAGCCATAGGAGGCATCATCTGAACAACTCCTCCAACAGCATATCAAGAATAAACTCCAGCCGACAACATTCCCATCTCAAAGAATCATGCAGCCTTATTGAAAGGTCCGCCCATATCAGAAACGTGCAAAGCGCCAACGAAGAAACCTCCAACCATTAAGTATTCTGTAGGAATTGACTCTAAGAATCCCAGCATTAAATTCATAAGCAATGATGCAAAAGGACCAATAATAAAATAAGTTAAAGTACCAAATACTAAAAATGTTATTAGCGGTATGAAGAAAAAGCCTTGTAGTGGTTGGAAATATTTGCCGAGATTAATTTTTAACAGTCATTTAACGGCATAGCCAACAGCGAGCCCAATAACTACAGCACCTAAAAATCCTGCACCAGTTTCTGTCCCAAGAAGCTCAGCATTGTTTGCAAGATAAGAGCAAACAAAAGCAGGAGCAAAAGCAGGCCTGCTTCCGATTGACGAAGCTATAAAAGCCCCCATTACAGGAACCATCAGCATAAACCCTAAATTGCCAATCTGATCAAAAATTCAGGAAATCGAAGGAACAACACCGGCTTCAAGATCTATTGGAACCTTTTCTAAGCCAAGCTTGTCCATAATTGCTGCAATTGCTATCATTAAACCACCGCCAATAATAAACGGCAGTGCTGCAGAAACGCCAGCCATCAAATGATTTAGAATTCCTGTTGCTTTTGCGCCTGGATTAAGTACGCCAACTGAACCACTAGGCTTCTTTTGCTCAACCTTTTTCCCAGACGTATAAACTTTAGCTTTCTTTTCGAGAGAATCAAAAATTTTATCAACGTCTTTTAGAACCTCAGCGATTTGAATCTCTAGGAGTTTTTTGCCTTCAAATCTTGCAAGCTGATCACCTGGTAAACCTTTGCCAAGAGCCAAAATTACATAATCGGCCTCTGCAATGTCTTTTTCGCTTAAAACATTTTGAGCGCCATTTGCGCCTTGAGTCTCAATTTTTACTTCGTAATCAAGCTCTTTGCATTTCTTCTCAAGCGTTTCAGCCGCCATATATGTATGAGCGACACCAACTGGACAACTTGTAACCCCAACAATCTTCATTAGTACTCCTAGCCTTTAATCTTGATAATGCTATCGCCGGCCTTGACGTTTTTGTCTTTAGGCTCCACGTTAATTTCTTTCATGTCAGTTGTGTTAACAACAGTGATGATAACTGGTGTTTGATAGCCTTCGGCCTCGACTTTTGCAAGGTCAACTTCAGCTAAAACATCACCTTTCTTAACAACATCACCATCTTTAACTTTGGCATTAAAGCCTTTTCCGTTAAGCTTAACAGTGTCAATACCAACATGAACAAGCACGCCAACATTGTTTTTGTTCATAATTGTATATGCGTGTTTAGCACCAGATACACTTGTAATTTCGCCAGCAACTGGAGCCACAACCTTAGTTTTTCCAGCTTTCGGCTGAATTGCAAGACCCTCACCAAGAGCTTTCATAGCGAAGGCACGGTCGCCACAATTCTTAAGATTGACCGTTATGCCTGCAACAGGAGCGAAAACTTCGTCATCAAACGAAGGCTCATCCCCGCTTGCTTTTGCAACCATCTTTTGCTGGTCTTCTTCAGAAATTGCAAAAATTGTATCAATGTTAACAATGCCAAGTCTCTCCGCTGCATTCAAAGCACGAAGTTGAGCTTTTTGCTGAGGAGTTCTGTAGTCAAACATTATTACAAGCGTTGCAGAAACAGCAAAAGCAACTGCAATAGAAATAGCATAAACTCACATTTGATCAAATACCGGAATTGTAAGCAACGAAGTAAACGCAAAAGTTGTTGTGGTTACTCCTGGAGCTGCTGAGGCTGGGAACAAAAAGCCCAAAACAGCAATCGTTATACCACCAGCGCCGCATCCTGCGAGTAACCTTTGATAAACTTTTTTATAGCGTAAATGGATACCGTATAACGAAGGCTCGGAAACACCGCCTAAGAAGCCTGCTGCCAAAGCACCACCTGCAACACCGCTCATCTGCGTATCGCGCTCACGAATAGCATGAACGAGAACACCAAAAGTACAACCAAAACATGCAAAATTCCAAACGCCCATTGGGCCTTGAATAAAGTCATATCCTAACTGGTCAATATTTAACAACATCAAAGCATTTAGCGGCCAGTGCAATCCGAGAGGCACCAAGAATGGATACAATAGAGGAATTGCAATAGCAAAAATAAAAGGAGCATTTGAATTTAATCAAGAAAGTCCCATTCCAAGTAAGCTACCACCAGCCAAGCCAACAGGTCCAAGAACAAAAGCGGTAACAGGGACAATAATAATCATTGAAATAAACGGTATAAAGACAAGTTGGACAGACTGAGGAATAATCTTACGTAATCCTTTATACAACAAAGCCAAACATCCACTCATTAGCAGAGGGACAAAAACGTTAGCCTTATAGTTATTTAGAACAAGAGGCAGTCCAAATACTGTTGTCATAAACGTTGTTCCATCTTTTCCAAGAAGAGGGTTTTCAATTGTATACAAGGACTTTTTGGCTATTTCAAGACCTGGTCCATCTGCTGAAAATACACTTGCATAAACATCTGGCGTAAGCAAAGCCAAGAATTGTGGAGTAAACAGCGCAAGCATGCAAACTGCCCCAACCCAAGGATCAACCTTTAATTTCTTACAAGCATTATAAGCAATTAAAATTGGTAAGAAATAAAATACACTCTGAGCAATGGCATTTAAAAATAATGTCGAAGTTGTGTCCGAAGCATCTTTAATAAAACCAAAGCTAATCAACAAATTTAAGAATGCAATAATTAGCGAAGCGCCTAACAAAACACCAATAATTGGCCTAAATGAATCTGACAAAAACTCAAAGAATTTATCCGCGATTTTACTTTTGCCCTTGATCTTTTCACGTTCGGCTGCCTTGACTTCGGCGTCTGACAAACCTTCTTTAGGCTTTGCACTAGATTTGTTAGCGCCACCCTTTTTTTCTAAAAGAGCGTTTATGTCTTCATAAACTTCAGCAACACCGCCTCCGATTACTATTTGATAAGATTCCTTTCCTTGAGGAACAACACCTAAAACACCTGGTATATTATCAACTTTTTTGTCATCAATGATTGTTGCATCTTTAAGAGAAAAACGAAGACGCGTTGCACAATGCGTAAGCATTACAACGTTTTCTTTGCCGCCAACTTCTTCAAGAATCATCTCGGCAGTATTAGATTTTGCCATGGGGCCTCCTTTTGAAAATAGCGACCCTATTATAACATTATTTAAATGATTTTAGCGTCAGGTAATGCCTGCATCTTTTCTGCAAGCATCTAAAATTTTAGAAGTGATAAAACACCTGTTCATATATCTTTCACAAGCGTCAAAATCGTCTTCTTTAATGCAACGTTCAAACTCGCAAATTTCGTGGAACATTCTATGATGGTCGTCCTTAAAATCGCGAATCATAGTTTCGCCGTTATGATAATCAATTCTATATTCATATGCACGACTCATGGAGCTTGGTAGATATATGTTGCCTTTTATTCCCTGAAGTGTAATATGGCGAGGTGCCGAAGTTGACTTCGAAGCCACGCAGCTTGCTTTTAGTTTTCCATAATCAAGAACTGCAACGCCGCTTACGTCTATATCATTAATAATTGTTGGCTTATATGTTACGCCATTAGGCTCTCCAAAAAGTCCAACCATTAAATTAATATTGTAAACATTTAAGTCCATCAAAGCCCCACCGCAATTTGCGATGTTTAGGGCTGGTGCTATATCGCCTTTTAAAAACCTGTCATATCTTGATGAGTATTGCGAGAAGTTGCAATCTGCAACATGAAGCTCTCCTAAACTTGGAAGGTCTTCGACCAAACTTTTATAGGCAGGAAAATAAAATACGAGCGAAGCCTCAAATATCATCCTGTTGTTTTTTTTAGCAATCTCTCAAATATCTTGAGCGTCTTTAAGACATGGCATGAAAGGCTTTTCAACAATAACATGCTTCCCTGCTTCAAGAGATTTTTTAGCATATTCAAAATGTAAATTATTTGGAAGACCAACATATACTACTTCGGCGTCTGACTGCAGCGCTTCGTCAACATCGTAGAAAGCTTTGGAAAGATTAAATTTTTGGACGAGGTCATCGACCTTTTCTTTAGTTCTGCCACATAAATAAGTTTCTTCAAAAGGCATCTCGCTTATGCCATCTAAGTAATCCTTAACAATCATGCCTGTGCCAAAGATTAGCAACTTCATCTAAATTAAGCTCCCTATTTGAAATACGATAAACGCGGCCATCCACGCAATAGCACATTGGAAGAAAATTATAAACAACGCCCACTTCCATCCAAGCTCACGTCTTGCGGCAGCAATCGCAGCAATGCAAGGAGTGTAAAGCAAGCAAAATGTTAAGAAAGAAATTGCAATAAGTGGAGAGAATGTGATGAAGATTTCTTGTGCGCCAGCAAACAAAACTCCCATTGTTGCAACAACGCTCTCTTTCATTAAAAGCCCACTTATAAGCGACGTTACTAATCTTCAATCGCCAAGACCAATAGGGGCAAAAATCGGCGAAATAAAGCCTGCAACACCAGCCAATATACTTTCGTTAGTTTCGGTAATGTAATTTAGGCCAAAGTCGAAACTTTGCAAGAATCAAATTACAACTGTAGCAATCAAAATGACTGTAAAAGCGCGTTGCAAGAAATCCTTACATTTATCCCAAAGCAAATGCCCAACATTTTTAACGCTTGGCAACCTGTAATTTGGAAGCTCCATGATAAACGGAACAGGCTTGGACTTACCTTTCATAAACAGCGCAACAATAATTCCAATCAAAATTCCACCCAAATATAAAGCAAGCATAACAAGCGCACCTTTTCCCGGGAAGAAAATGTTTGTAATAAAAGCATAGACTGGAAGCTTGGCCGAGCAACTCATATAAGGAACAAGCAAAATAGTAATTTTCCTATCTCTCTCCGAAGGCAAGGTTCGAGTTGCCATAATTGCCGGAACACTACATCCAAAACCGATTAGCAGCGGGACGATGCTTCGTCCCGAAAGTCCAATCTTGCGAAGGGCCTTATCCATGACGAAGGCAACGCGCGCCATATATCCTGAATCTTCCAAAATTGAAAGGAAGAAAAACATCACAATAATAATTGGCAGGAAGCTAATGATCGTGCCAACACCTGCAAAAAGACCATTCATAACAAAGGATTGAACCACTTCGCTAACTCCTACACTTTGCATATGAGTACTGCAAATATCGGCAAGTGAATCAATTCCAAGTGCAACAATATTTTGCATAGCCGCACCAATAACATTAAACGTGAGCCAGAAAATCAGACCCATAATCAGGATAAACGATGGTATTCCAGTTCACTTACCTGTTAAAATTTTGTCGGCAATTTCGCTTCGCCTGCGCTGAACACTTGGCTTACCCTTAATTACGCAGGCCTTAGAAACCTTCATGATGTAGCGATACCGCATATCGGCAATCAAAGCGCTTCTGTCAAGGTCGCACTCTTCTTCCATGTGTCGTAAAATATGCTCGATTGCTTCTTTGTCTTCTTTGTTCAACTTCAAAGTATCAAAGACAAGCTTGTCCCCTTCAGCAATTTTTTCAGCGGCAAAACGAACTGGAATTATGTGTTCGTGATGCTCGCCTTCCTTACACCTGCAATGATCTTCGATGATATGCATGATTGAGTGAAGCGCGCGATGGACTGAACCACCTCTATCATCAGCGGCGCAAAAGTCTTGAGTTAGCGGAAGCTCCTGGAACTTCGCAATGTGCATAGCGTGATCGATAAGTTCATCAATACCTTGATTTTTAGCAGCACTGATAGGAACAATTGGAACACCTAAGGCATTCTCTAGCTTGTTGACAAGGATAGAGCCTTCATTTTCGGCCAGCTCGTCCATCATATTTAGCGCAACAACCATCGGGTGTTCAAGCTGCAAAAGTTGCATCGTTAGGTAAAGGCTTCGCTCAATGCTTGTCGCATCAATTATATTTATAATACAATCTACGTCATCAAACAAAATAAACTCACGGCTAATTCTCTCTTCCTTTGAATAAGGACTTAGTGAATAAACGCCTGGAAGATCTGTGATTCGTGTATTTTTGTATCCCTTAATAACGCCATCTTTTCGATCAATTGTAACACCAGGAAAATTCCCAACATGCTGCGAAGATCCAGTCAAAGCATTGAACAACGTGGTCTTGCCGCTATTTTGATTGCCGGCTAATGCAAATGTAATTGTCTTGTCAGCCGGAAGTGGATTTTCATGATTTTTGTTATGAAAACGACCAGGCTCACCAAAACCAGGATGCTCAGTTTCGTTAATTAATTCGTCTTGTTTGAAATATATACAATCGCGATTACACTTGTCACACTTTGTGCAAAAATCAAAAATTTCAGTTTGCTTGCCTTCGTTTTTCTTTAGCTTTTCAACCTTAACTTTTTCCGCATGAGAATTACGAAGCGCCAGCTCGTATCCGTGCAACATCACCTCAAGCGGGTCTCCCATTGGAGCGCGCTTGATAGCTTCAACAGTCGTACCAGGAATAACGCCCATGTCTAACAAATGTTGACGTTCTTTATCTCGCCCCGATACCTCGACTACTTTAGCTCTCTCGCCTGTTTTTAATTGGTTTAAATTCATCTTAAATAACTACTCTTTGTTCTATTTATCGAGTATAATAACACTTTGTCAAATAAATTTATATTTTTTATTAAGAAAGAACAAACATGGAAATAATTTATGAATCAGAAAAAATAAAAATTAGCGTTGCTCAACTTGGCATGCTTGGAAACAATGTCTTTGTCCTTGAAAGCGAAGGCGAAAAAGCTCTGGTGGATCCTGCTTGCAATGCAGGCCAAATCCTTGAGATGATAAGCAACAAATTGGACAAGATACTTCTAACCCACTATCATTGAGATCACGTCCGAGCACTTGCCGAAGTTCAAGCTGCAACTTCCGCTAAAACCTTTGCTTCGGAGAAAGATGCTCCATTCATCGAAGACACGGAAAAAGCTCCACTTTATAGAAAAACTGACTCGTGCAAAATTGATACAAAATTAAAAGATGGAGACACTGTCCCAATCGGGTCTACCTCTTGAAAAGTTATCGAAACTCCAGGTCATACACCAGGAAGTATTTGTTTTTTCAGCGAAGACTGTGGAGAAAACCCAGTTCTAATTTGCGGCGATGTCTTATTTAGATGTTCATGCGGCAGAACAGATTTCCAAGACGGAAACGAAGTTGACATGCGCAATTCACTTGCGAAGCTTGCCGAACTTCCAGATAACACATTAGTTCTACCAGGACATGACCAATTAACAACGATAGAGCATGAAAGAAATTTTATGCTACAATAAACAAGCTATAAATCTAAGGAGGAAAAATGATTAAAGTAGGTGTTGCCGGATACGGCACTATCGGAATGCGTCTTGCTGATGGCGTTGCTCAACAAGACGACATGGAGCTAGTTGGAATTGCTGACTTAGCCCCTACTTTGGCACTTCAGGCACTTCGCGAAAAAGACATGATTGGTGCTAACGGTGTTGAATACAAACTATACCTTGTCGAAGGCGCAGATAAAAAAGCTTTCGACGCAAAAGGAATTCCAGTTGCTGGAACTTTCGAAGAGCTTTGCAAAGAAGTTGACGTTATGTTGGATTCTTCTCCAGGCGGCGTTGGTGCTTCTAATAAAGAAAAATATTATGAACCATTGGGAGTAAAAGCAATTTTCCAAGGTGGAGAAAAGAACGAAGTTGCTGATGTATTCTTCCATGGTTACGCAAACTTTGAAAAAGGTGTTGGTCAAAATTACTTGAAACTTACATCTTGCAATACAACAGGTCTAATTCGTGCTGTTGATTGCTTAGACCGTGAATTCGGAGTTGAGAAAGCTGCTATCACAATTGTTCGTCGTGTTGCTGACCCAGGTGATTATCATCGTGGACTTACCAATGCGCTTGAGATGGACAAGGCTCCAAATCACCAGGCGATTGATCTTATGACAATTATGCCTCATGTTGATGCAACTGGTATATTAATCCACACACCTGTTACTCACGGACACATCATCACTTGCGTTGTTCGTGGTAAAGACGGTAAAAAGATTCCTGCTGATAAAGCACTTGCTGCTTTCCAGGCTCACCCACGTATTCGAGTGGTTAATATCGACGAAGGCTTCAAAGGAAATGCTTCCCTATTTAAATATGCACGTGATCTTGGCAATCGCCGTGGTGACATGTATGAGATTGGTCTTTGGGAAGACAGCATTGTTGAAAGTGGCGATGACCTAATGTTCGCAATCAACATTCCTCAAGAATCTGTAACAATTCCTGAGACCATGGATGCTGTTCGTGCTTGCACAGGAATGCAAACTACTCGCGAAGAAGGCACAGCTGCTACCAACAAATGCCTCAACATTGGCGCATTTAAATAAGGAGAATTATGAAATTCGAAATCAATGATTTGGACGATTTTAATTTAGAAGGCAAAACTGTTCTTTGTCGTGTTGACATGAATCAGCCCGTCAACCGCGAAACTGATTCGCTTAACAGCACTCATAGAATCGAAGCTTGCGCTCCAACACTAAAAGAAATTTCTGACAAAGGTGCTAAGCTTGTTGTTTTATGTCATCAAGGAAGCGACATCGAATACAAAAACTTCTACTGCACTCGCCCACATGCTAAAGTTCTAACCGAACTTTTGGGTAAAGAAGTTCGCTGGATTGACGATGTTTGCGGGCCTTATGCACAAGAACAAATCAAGAACTTGAAGAACGGCGAAATTATTCTTATGGACAATGTTCGTTATATGTCTGAAGAAATGACACTTTTCGAAAATAAACTTGGTCTTTCTCAAGAAGAGCAAGCGGAAACCTATTTGGTAAGAAAGCTTGCTCCGCTCGCTGACCTTTATGTATGTGACGCTTTTGCGGCTGCACATCGTAATCAACCCTCCCTATGCGGTTTTGAACATAAACTTCCAAGCGCAATGGGTCGTCTTTTTGAAAAAGAATATGTTGTAATCTCTGAGCTTATGAGCAATCCTGCTCGTCCTTGCACTTTTGTACTTGGAGGAGCTAAAATTGCTGACGCCTTCATTATGATGGACACTGTTCTTGGCAATGGTACAGCTGATAAAGTTGTCACAGGCGGACTTGCTGGACAAGTTGTTTTAGCTGCTAAAGGGATCAATATCGGCAAGTCTAATCTTGACTTCATTGATAAGAAAGGCTTTACTGAGTATATTGATGTTGCTAAAAAGCATCTTGAGAAATATGGTGATAAGATTATTGCTCCAGTGGATGTTGCTTATGTTGAAGGCGACAAACGAATTGTTGTTGACTTAGACAATATTCCTGATGATAAAGATGTTGTTGATATTGGTGACAAGACCATAGAGAACTTCGTTGATGTTATTATGAATTCGCAAACTGTGTTTGCTAACGGGCCTATGGGTGTCTTCGAAGAAGCAGTCTCTGAAACTGGCTCAAAAGCAATCTACGAAGCCATGGCCGAGACTTCGGCTCATACTGTAGTTGGCGGAGGCGACAGCGTAACAGCTGCCAAGAAGTACAATATTACTGACAAACTTGGTTATGTATGCACAGGCGGCGGAGCTCTCATCCGTTTCCTTACTGGAGATGAGCTCCCTGTTGTTAGTGCTTTGCGCTATGCAACTAAAACTTTCGGTAATGACAAATAATGAAACTAGACTTTGGTTACGGAAATACTATTCAAACAGTTGAGGTTCCCGATGGGAACCTCATTGCTGAATTGCATAGCAATCCAATCAGTCATGAACAAACCGGTGTAGATGCTGTAGATTTTGCCTTGCAAAATCCTATTGGCGCGAAGCGACTTTCTGAATATGATCTTTCTGGCAAGAAAATCGCTATTATCACGAGTGACATTTCACGTCCGTTACCTTCTTGGGATATAATGCCAAGTTTGCTTGATGAATTATATAGAGCTGGCGCAGAGGCGCAAAACATTGTTATTGTGCTCGCTTTAGGCTCGCACAGAGAGCATACAGAAGAAGAAAAAAAGCATCTTGTTGGTGATCGTTGCTTCAATGAAGTTACTGTTGTAGACAGTGATGTAAATAATTGCGTTTCTCTTGGCAAAACCAAGCAAGGAACTCCGATTGATTTTGACAAACGTGTTGTAGATGCAGACTTTAGAATAGCCCTTGGCAATGTAGAATTCCACTATTTCGCTGGATATTCTGGCGGGTACAAAGCCTTAATGCCAGGTGTTTCTACCCCATTAGCAATTCAAGCAAACCACTCAATGATGACACATCCAAAAGCAGTTGCCGGGAATATGGATGGCAACCCTGTTCGAGACGACATTAACGAAGCTGGCTCTAAGCTCGGCTTAGACTTTATCGTGAACGTTGTACTTGATGAGCATAAAAATATTGTATTTGGTTCTGCAGGAGACGTATTCGAAGCGCATAAATGCGCTGTCGAATATTTGGACAAAATGTACAGATGCCCTATTCCAGAAAAAGCTGATATTGTTCTTGTCTCACAAGGCGGTGCTCCTAAGGACGCGAACCTTTATCAAACACAGAAAGCCTTAGAAAACGCAAAATATGCTGTTAAAGATGGTGGAACAATTATCGTAATTGGCGCTTGCAACGAAGGTCTCGGAAGCGCTAAGTTTGAGCAATGATTTATGGACGCCAATGAACCGAAAGATCTTATTCAACGAGTCAAATCCGACTTCGAGTTGGGTGGCCACAAGGCTGCGGCCATCGCGATGGTCCTCGACTTCGCTAATATAGACCTTGTATCTGAAATGGACGACGATTTTGTTAGAAGCCTATTCTTAAATCCAAAAGCTTCTGCACAAGAAGCATTTAATGATGCGCTAAAGAAGTATGGCGATAACGCAAACGTTATTGCAATGCCATTCGGCGGCGCCACCCTCCCTGTGATTATTGACTCCGACAGCTAATATTGTGCTTCGAAAATTATCTTCAACGACAATTAATAGTTTCAATTGTTGTTGGTGCACCAACGATTTGTATGTCAAATTTTAAACTAGACTCCACCTTGGTAGCTGCGTTGTGTATCCTAAATGTAAACTGCCAACCATTATCCAAATATAGTTCAACAGTATTCTTTGAGCTTGGCTTAAATCCAATATTAATGATGCGAGTCGGCAATTTTGCAACACCAATCCTTATAGATTTTGATGATTTGCTTGCTTGTTTATTTAATGTACCATGAATATTAAAAACTTGTATCTCGGTTCTTTCGTTAGAATCAACGCCAACAACCTTATAAAAATCGTACTTACCCAGTAAATACTCAACAAGCTTTCCTGGGATAGAACTGTCTGCTTCATACTGAAATGATAGCTCTTTTAAAAATGACTTAAGTAAAGGTACATATACGTCATCTTCTTTGTTTTCCAAATCAGACCATTTCATGTTTTTTTCTTTTAGTTTCTCGAGATTTGAGAATATTGGTCTAACTTCTTTTCAGTAAATATCAGAGCATTTTTTACCAAATCATTTTTCTGCAAAATCAATTTTTGAACTTAATCTACTATGTTTAACTGCAAAATGATTATGTTTCATGCTTAATCCGACTTCTCAACCTATGCTGCTTTTGTCCACAACAATATCTCTAACGTCGCCGATCTCACCCTGCTCATCTGATTGAATCCTTAAATGCAAATCTTCTTTATCGTCTTTTAAAATCATAGGCTCAAGTTCCAATATTGTTGGAATGGCAGCTTTGGATGCCTTTACAAGATTGTCGCTAATATTATTGTCTAAAGACTCAAAAGAGCATTTTGACGTATAGTAAGACGAATTATTGATTATTGAAGATGTCCTTGATTTGGAAATCTCTAAATTGAGGTTTTCAATAAACGCATACTCAAAAGCTCTTCCGTTATCTACATTATTCTTGGCCATCTTAAGCTACCTCTAATGCTTTTTTTATAGATAATGCAACCTCATAAGCGAGATTGACCGGCACGGCATTGCCGATCATTTTATACGCATCATTGATGTCATTATAGACAAATTTAAAGGTATCAGGGAATCCTTGAATTCTTGCTATTTCTCGAACGCTTAGTCTTCTATATAGTTTTTCTTTGCCAGGTACAAAAATATATTCGTCAGGCTTTTTCTTCTGCATTTTTGGTGCCTGTGGATGAAGTTGACACTGCCTTCCGGAGGCTTGAATAGTATATGCTTGCTCGTCTCAGTCCTTAACTCTATTTCGGCTCATAAACATTGGAGAATAACTCCCGACAAAATACTCGTTATTGTTTATCGCCTTGGGATTATGTTTGTTATTTTCTGAAGCTGCCATTACTGTTTCTTGAAGGTCCTGTATTACATCTCTAATTGTAATTTTGTCCTCGTCAGATGAAGTTGAACCAGTTGGAAACTGAAAATCAACATTAATATCTTTCCTGAACCCAATATAAAAAACACGTTTTCTTTCTTGGGCAACACCATAATCTTTAGCGTTTACTACATTAATATGAAGGTCATAACCACTTTCTTTAAAAAGCTCTATAATATTGTTAACAGCTTCTGAATGCTTGCACGACAGCATTCCGCGAACATTTTCAGCTAGAAAAAACTTTGGTTTTATGGCGTTAAGAACTCTAATATAGTCGTGAAAAAGCTTACCTCTTTCGTCAGATATTCCCCTATGCGAGCCGGCTTCAGATCAACTTTGACAAGGAGGACCACCTATTATTCCGTCGACATCTTTTGGAAATGAAGTTTCTAAAATATTTCTAATATCACCTTTAATTAGTACCGTTTCTGGATGGTTAATCTCAAAAGTTTTTCAAATGCTTTTATCAAATTCATTAGCGACAGCAATTTTAAATCCTGCCTGTTCAAAGCCTAGATCTAAACCACCACATCCTGAAAATAATGATAAAAGTTTCATATTTCTTCTTTCTCTCATAAAGAACAAACATATTTTATTGACATTTGTATAATACACAATAAATGACAATTTTTAACTTAAAAATTACACGTTTTTACCAGTTATTTCGTTAATGCACCATTATAGCTACTTAAGTTTGTAATAAAAGTGAAGAATTTTGGATGACCTATTTTTGTAATTAGCTGATTCCTGACTGGCTATAATTTTGCGTAGTGTGCGAAAGCCACTGTAATGGTTTGGTAAATAGATAGGGGAAGATGGTGAGTGCAGCCAAAATGGTTTGGACGACTTTGCATTCCATAGCTAAACGGAGCAAAATTAATTAGGAATTAGCTCTTGGAAAAAATAGGTTATCCAAAATTCTTCCCTCTATTTATTAAAAACTTTTGCTAGGAATGGGACGATAAGTCCAAGTGCTAGCAAACAAATTGGGATAAGTGCCTTCGTTAGGCAGATGAAAATGTTTGGGTCAATGATCTGCATTATGATAGACGATGAAGTTATCATAAAGCACCAAAGCCCAACGAAAAATCCAAGCTTCTTATTCTTTACAAAGATAAAACTATCCCCCGAAGGCTTAATCTTCTTAAAGCCTGCTTTCAAGAACATGAACGCAAGAAACGCGCAAAGGTTGATAATTGGACTGCAGATGGAGTTAACCTCAAGCATCCAACGAATAAGTTCGTCTACGTTATTGATTCCAAGGATTGGCAATAGACAAATTATGGTAACGAGAATTCCTTCGACAAGAAGCCAAACAGGATAAGTGCCATATTTGTTTTGCTTCAAGCTTTTTCTTGGAAAGTAGCGCTCGTCAGAAGACTCAACAAGCATCCTGATAGGAGCATCGATAATAATCATCGTAAGTGCAACTTCGCTTACAAAACGAAGAGCAGCGAAAATATACATGAGCGTATTGCCTAATCCAAAAAACATTCCAAGCTTTTGGAAGGCAATAAACTGTCCGTTAGTGATAAAGTCCGTGCCCATCTCTTCGCCGTTTGGACCAAACATAACACACATTGCCAAAACACCAAGGATGTTAATAACGATAATAAATACAACGATGGAGATAATTCCTTTAGGGAAATCTTTCGCAGCATTTTTCATTCTTGTGATGTAAGGACCTACTTGCTCAACACCGGCGCATGCAAAAATCAAAATCGAAAGCGAGGCAATGACGCCCATGTCTGCTGGCAAAAAGCTCGATGGCGTCATATCAATGGCATAGCTTTTAACATTTGTAGGATCCACATTGAAAGCCGGAGCAACAAAAGTCAGCGCAATAAAAATCATCGCAAAAACAATCATTGACATGCCACCAATGTTAGACAAAATATGAACTACTTTAAAACCTCTAAACGCAAAAGCTCAAATTGTTAGGAAAATTAAAGTAGCAACGACTTGAAACAAAACTGGATCTACTGAACTAACATCTGGTCCTTGATACAAAATCCAGTTAACAGACACAATCATATTAATTGGGCGCTGAGATAAATATGGAAGTAGAACAACCCAGCTGATCCAGCCTACAAAATACGAGCTATTAGGTCCAATTGTCTTTTTAACTCACCCGGATAAGCCGCCTTCGGCTTTTTTAAAAACAGATCCAAGCTCGCCAACGATTAATGCATACGGCAAAAAATACAAGACAAACACAACAAGCATGACCGAAATTGAATGTGATTGCCCAAGGTAGTAATAAGCATTTTGAATTACGTTAAAGTTTCAAACCGTACAAAAACAAATCAATGCGACGGTTATTCACGTAACATTCTTGTTGCTATTTTCTTTTTTTGTCATAGTTGCTATATTTTAGCATTATGAAGCCAAGTATAGCGCTCATCTTCGCATCTGTCTGTTTGAAGCCATGGCTTGTCATCGAAGTGACGAATCATCCAGCAAGTCCACATTTGGTAGCCCGGTGCAGCACTTTGTGGATGAAGCTTGCCGCCTGGAATAGCAGAAAAGCTATTATTCACGCTTTTATAAACATCATCACCTACGAAGCTGGCGCCGAAACCTTCGGGCCTATCGAAACGGAAAAAATAAACTTCGGGTTGAGGATGGGCATGAGGAAGATACCCTGACCAGTTACCTGGCTTGTTTAATATCTCCCCCAGCACCATATTACTTTCAGGTTTATGTTCGTAGTCAAAAATGGTGTTTACTCACCTGTTAGCTACATCGCCAAACTTTCCTGGATATCCGTTAGACCAAGGCGAATCTTCTGGGACATAGAACTTGCTTTCAAATTCCTTGTCATTATGAGTTGCTTGGATTAGAACCTCAGATTCTGCCTTCGCTACAATTTTAATTGCGCGACCACTGCAAACATGAACAGCCCAAGAAGCTTTTTCGAAAACATCTTTACGCTTTGCACTAAATGGGCCTTCGAAGTCTGCTCCAGGATTGCTTGTGTAGAAGAAGTCAATATCTCCACCAAGTAAAAGTGCGGCCACTTCTTCGCCTTCACGACAAATCTCAAATTCTTCCCCAGCGTTTAACTTCTTAACGAAGATGTCCATCATCATGTCTGCATAGTCGCCTTCGTATTCTGTAATTTGCATTACGTTATTATCATCATATTCTGGATATCCAAAAACTTTTGACATATTAATAAACCCTCGCTTGTTTTCTATGCTCTAACACGTCTTTTGCAGCCTTACGAACACTTGCTTTCTTTGAAGTTGTAGCAATTCCAACATTTCACCATGCATCATAACCATCAGTCATGGTCTTAGGAATTACCTTCAAATCAATTAAGCAAGGAAGCTTTTGCTTCTTTGTGTCAGCTAAAGCAGCTTCGAATTCTTCGATAGTCTTAGCTGTGTAAGACTTAAATCCGTAGCCTTCAGCAACCTTTGCATAATCAGTCAAGATCAAGCCGCCAGTGTTTTTCTTGCCATCGGTGTAGCGGAATTCAGTTGCGATGCTTCCAATGCCATGGCCCATCTCAAGATTGTTAATGCAACCAAAGCCGCAGTTGTCAAAAACAACAATTGTGACTTTTTGCTTTTCTTGAAGAATGGTTTGCATTTCGGAATTCATCATAACGAAGCTACCGTCACCAACAACGGCATAAACATCCTGCTTAGGAGCAGCAAGCTTAACACCAAGTGTTGCCTGGACTTCGTAACCCATGCAAGAATAGCCATATTCGGCGTGGTAGGCATAACGCTTGTCAGTCGTTCACATACGTTGCAAACAACTTGGCAAACTGCCACCAGCCGTAATAATAATGTCGTCCTTGCCCATAAAGTTACGAAGCGCCGCAAGCGCACCAGTCTGCGTTACAACACCACTTGTCTTCTTAACGAATTCGTTAACGGTTCGAGGGTCGCGAGCCTTAATATTTGGTTGGAAGTTTTTACCAGTGTAGTGAAGATTAGCCAAACGCTTCATCTCCTTTTCTCAACCAGCACGAGCGTCTTTTATTTCGCTCTTATAAGAACTCTTATATTTTAAGCGCTTGAGTTCAGCACTAACCTTTTTCAAGTTAGCCTTCGCATCACCCACAGCAAAAACAGCATCGAGCTTGTAAGCATGATATCTGTTGTTGTTAAGGCTAACAAACTTAACGCCAGCTTTGCGGAACAGGTGTTTTGAAGCAGTTGTAAAATCAGACATTCTGCTACCGATTGAAATTATGCAATCAGCTTGCTTCGCAATCTTGTTAGACGCCGAAGTTCCCGTAACGCCAATTCCTCCCAAGCAATATTTATTGCTGCTTTTGCAAGCACTCTTTCCGCTTTGAGTTTCAGAGAAAGGAATCTTGAAGGTCTCGCAAAACTTTTCAACTTCGGCCCCGGCTTCGGAGTATTTAACTCCACCGCCAACGATTACAAGAGGCTTCTTTGAACCCTTGATTGTTTTAACAACGTCGTCAATTTCGTACTTGTCAGCAATTGGACGCGAAATCTTATGAACACGTTTCTTGAAGAAATAATTTGGATAATCAAAAGACTCACCTTCAACATCCTGTGGAAGCGCGATGCAAACAGCACCAGTTTCTGCAGGGTCTGTTAAAGTTCTCATCGCGTTGATAAGCGCCGTCATAACTTGTTCAGGACGAACAATTCTATCCCAATATTTACAAACTGGTTTGAAAGCATCGTTTGTAGTTGTTGTTAGAGATGAGCTTTGTTCTAACTGTTGCAATACAGGGTCAGGCTGACGTGATGCAAAAGTATCAGACGGAAATAGCAAAAGTGGAATGTTATTTACTGTTGCAGTTGCAGCAGCTGTAACCATATTTGCAGCGCCTGGTCCAATACTTGAAGAACAAGCAATAATTTGACGTCTGTTAGATTGCTTCGCAAATGCGATAGCAGCATGACACATTCCTTGCTCGTTTCTTCCTTGCATAACATGAAGACGTCCAGCATCGGAGTCAAGAGCTTCGCCGAGTCCAACAGCAATGCCATGACCAAAAATTGTAAAGAAGCCATGGACAAACTTATTTTCTTGACCGTCGAAGCTAACGTATTGGTTGTCTAAAAACTTAACAATAGCTTGTGCAGTTGTCATTCTTGTTGTTGATGCCATTATAATTGTCCTTTCGCTTCGCGTTCTGCTAATTCGGCAACGATATCATCGTATTTCTTATCGAGTCTGTATAAGAATAATGTTACAAGGGCCATGATTGCAATAATCAATGGACCAGCAAAGTAGATGTTTGAAATCATTTGAATTACGCTTTCTGGTTGAGCTGCAAAGCCAGAAGTTGATGTGATTTGTCCTGACCAGTCAAGTAAAGCAGGAATTGCAGCCGAAGCAATACCGGCACCAATTTTAGTACCTACAGAACCTCCAGCAAACACAAGACCTTCTTGGCGAACATGCGTCTTTCATTGACCGAACTCAATCGCGTCACCAACCATCGCAAATACAACAGCGTTTAGCGGCGCCAAACCAATACCTCTTAATGCGCAAGTAAGAAGGATAATGTTAACATCCATTGGGTTAATCAAGAATACAAATTGAGCACCCAAAGCAATAATTGCGCCTAAGAATGCTGTATTTCTTTTACCAAACTTACGAACAACTGGAGCGCATAAGAAAATGAATATTACCATTGAGATAATTTCAACATCTACAAATACAGATTGCAAGGTTTCAGCATCAAGATTAAAGCCAAATAAGCTGGCTGTCCATCCTGCAGTGTTACCCGACAAAACGTATTTAGTGTAATACTGACCTGCAGTTCCTGAAACACTAAATGCAACACTTTGAATCATCCAAAGAACTAAAACAGCCCAGAAATACTGGTTGCTAAACAATGCCTTAAGTCCTTTAAGAATTGGAGTTGCTTTTGCCTTCGAAGGATCTTCGCGGCCAGGAATTACAACTTGTTCTTTACAATTAAAGAAACAAATCAACAATAAAATTTCAGCAACAATAGCCCAAACAATCATGATAGTAACTCATGCTGCCTGGTCGTCGCCTAAGAAATTTTTAACAATAGGTGTTGTAAGTGTAACAGCAATGATCTTCCCAATTGGGCTCATGCCCATACGAACTACAGAAAGCGATTGCCTTTCCTTCGCATTTCTTGTCATCATCGAAGACAAAGAACCGTATGGAAGATTTACAGCCGTGTAGCACACAACCGATACGAAGAAATAGGTCAAGAAAATATACATATAAACCAAGAAATCGTTATCGAAGTGCGGGACCGTAAACAGCAAGACGCAACCTATAGAAAATGGGAACGACATCCACAAAATCCAAGGTCTCGACTGGCCTCATTTGGACTTCGTTCGCTCTACTATGAAGCCCATGATTAGATCGGAAAAGCCATCGAAGCACCTACAAATAAGCATAATGGTTGCAACTACAGCACCATTAATACCAACATAGTCAGTATAGAAAAGAGTTAACACAGCACCAATTGTGCCGAATACGATGTTGCAAGCAATATCACCGCTTGCATAAGCAAACCTGGTTCCTCAATTAAGACGGATATCGCCCACCAGGTTTTTGATGTGACCACCAGTTTGTGCCTGTGATTTTCCTTCGGCTACTCTCTGGTGTTGTTTTTGCTCAGATTTATTTTGGGGCATAATTCCTCCTATATTTCGGACATCTTAACAGGACGATGCTCTTTGCAAGACTTCGTAGCAGCAATACCGATACGAACAGCCTCAAGACCATCCATAACATTTACTGGTGTGTCTGTATCATTTTCAACAGCATCAATAAATTGCTTAATTTCATCAGCATAAGCATCCATATATCTCTCCAAGAAGAAGAACAATGGTTTTTCAGCCGTAACGCCATTTTCATCGCTAAGAACAGCTTGTGACGAAGCATCGTTACCGCATTTAACAGCGCCTTTGCTTCCAAAGATTTCAGCTTGCTGATCATAACCATAAGCAGCACGACGAGAATTGCTAATTGAAACCAAAGAACCATCTTCCATTCTCATTGTAACAAGTGCAGTATCAACGTCTCCAGCTTCGCCGATTGCTTTATCAACAAGAACAGCACCTTCGGCATAAACCTCAACTGGTTCACAGTCTGCCAAGAAACGAGCCATGTCAAAATCATGAATCATCATATCAAGGAAAATACCACCAGAAATTTTTACATAATCAATTGGAGGTGGCTCTGGATCACGACTTTGAATTGTGATCATCTCAGTCTTGCCTACTTTGCCATCCTTCGAAGCTTGCTTTACAGCCTTAAAGTTATGATCGAAGCGACGGTTAAAGCCAACTTGATATTTAACTTTTGAGCCTTTAAGAGCCTCAATAACTTTGTTGATGTTTTCAATTTCGTGATCGATTGGCTTTTCGCAAAATACGTTTTTGCCAGCCTCGATAGCTTCAATTGAAATTGGTGTGTGAGTTGGTGTTGGTGTGCAAATTAAAACTGCATCAATCTCAGGATCATTTAAAATTTCATGATAATCCTTAACACATTGTCCAACTCCGTTTGCAGCAGCAAACTTTTCAATGTTTTCGTTTAGGTATTCATCAGCAAGAGTTTTAACGTGAGCATTTGGAACACGTGTAAAAATACTTGTTGCATGAACCTGGCCGATACGGCCTCCTCCAATAATTCCTACTTCAATCATTTCTCCTCCTTATTCTAGATTGAATTTCTATATACCAGCCTTATCGGCAATAAACTTACGAGCCTTAATAGCGTATTCAAGCGGATTAGCAACAGCTGGATCCTGCTCGGCTTCGACAAGCATATAGCCCTCATAGCCTGCTTCTTCCAAAGTTTCAAAGACAGGAACGAAGTCAATGCAACCGTCTCCTGGAACAGTAAATGCACCAGCGCGAACGCCGTCTAAAAAGCTCATGTCTTCATCTTTAACTTTTTGAACAACTTCAGGGCGAATGTCCTTTAAGTGAACATGCTTGATACGACCAATATACTTTTTAACCAAAGCAGTTGGGTCTTCGTCGCAATACTTAAAGTGTCCAGTGTCAAATAGCAAGTTGAAATACTTAGAATCTGTACCGTCCAACATTCTGTCGGTTTCAGCAGCTGATTGAACAACTGTGCCCATGTGATGATGATAGGTCATTGTAATGCCGTAATCTTCAAGGGCAATTTTTCCTAACTTGTTGCAGCCATCGCAAAATGTCTTCCACTCGTCGTCGTTCATTTCATACTTATGACCAAAAATTGGTGTGTCTTGCATTCCTTGAACGCTGTGACTTTGCTCAGAAGCGCCAATAATTTTAGAGCCCATTGCTTTCAAAAACTCACATTGGGCTCTAAATTCTTTTTCGACTTCTTCAAATGGCTTTGTGATAATGAAACTTGAAAACCATTGGTTGCAAATTTCAATCCCTCTTAGATCCAAAGCTTTCTTTAAAACTTCTGGATCTTTTGGATACTTGTTTCCTACCTCACTTCCGGTAAAGCCCGCCAAAGCCATTTCAGATACGCATTGTTCAAATGTGTTTTCTGCACCAAGATCTGGCAGGTCATCGTTAGTCCAGGCAATTGGAGCAATACCCAACTTTACCTTGTTTTTGTCTAACATAAGACCTCCTATTTTAAGAATTTAGCATGGATTTTTCCACGAGGCGAGATTATAGCACAACGTTAAATTGCCTTTTTTGAAATTTAGCAATTTATTATATTAAATTAAAGTGCTTAAGAGCGTTAAAGACGCCGTCTTCGTAGATATCATCTGTTACATGATCAGAAATATCTTTTATCTCTTTTGGAGCATTTCCCATAGCTATGCTAAGTGCTGCACCCTCAAGCATTTTAGCATCGTTGAATCCATCGCCTATTGCAATTGAGTCTTTCATATCGGCACCAATTATCTCTAACAGGTTCTCTATTCCAGAAATTTTACTGCACTTTGAAAGTGTAATTTCTCCAGAATAATCGTCAGGATCTTTAAAACTGGCTTTGCTGATATTAATATCTTTGCCTATTAGTTCATCAAACTCTTTAACCGTAAATGGGCTGTCGATAAAAATAAAATCACTAACACCACTGTATTTGTTGCAATATTCGCTTTTGTTATCATCTACGACAATTGGTCAAATTGATTTCAAAAAAGGAAGATTCTCTAAGTTGTCAAAATCTTTGATGTCCTCGGCTTTAATTTCTCCCTTTGTAAAAAGTTCAACATATTTAGGTAGGTCATCGGAGGACCCAACGCATACATCTTCGGCAGACATAATTATTGGCATATTGTTATTGACTGTTATATCAACAACTCTACTAATTTGCTCCTTAGAAAATGAATGCTTAAAAAGACAATTGCCCTTATATTCAGCTTCGGACCCAGTGCCAGAAATTATTCCATCGAAGTTAAGTTCCTCAATTATGTCAGGCACGATTGTTCTTCCTCTGCCGGTATTAATAAAAATCTCATGCCCATTTTTTTGAGCCAGTTTCAATGCTTTTTTTGTAGACGGGAGAACTTCGCTTTTGTCGTTCAAGATAGTTCCATCAATATCGAAGAATATGTACTTTTTGTCATTCACTGTTTTTATTATATCAACTAATCGATAATAATTTTTAGTAAAATATATGAGTTGTGATTACTGAAGTTGTAACAATTATGATAATAACCTTTGGCATCGGCCTGCTTGGTGGATTTATTGGATCTATCCTTGGAATTGGCGGAGGCTTAATTGTCACGCCCATCTTAACAATCGCGCTTGGTCTGGACATTAAATATGCAATTGCTGCAAGCATAATTGTTGTAATCGCTACGAGTTCAGGGTCGGCTATCGCCTATCTTAAAGATAATGTAATCAATCTGCGCGTTGCAATGTTCTTAGAAATCTTTACCACTATAGGTGGTCTTATAGGCGCTCTAATCACTGGAGTAATAGCTCCTTGAATTCTCTATGCGCTGTTTGCTCTATTGATGACATATGCGGTTATTAATATGTATATAAAACTCAAAAACGAAGGTGCAGCCGTCGTGAGTGCCGCTTCGTCATCTAAATTTGCGGACAAGCTAAAGTTTAACAATTCGTATTTTGATGAAAACCTCAAAAAAACTATTAAATATAAAGTCAAAAACGTTACGGGCGGCTCTGCAATAATGTTGGGTGCTGGAGTTATGTCTGGGCTTTTAGGAATTGGTTCTGGAATATTTAAAGTTATTGCAATGGATACAGTAATGAAAATGCCTCTTAAACCATCAAGCGCAACAAGTAATTTTATGATGGGCGTTACTGCTGCCGCAAGCGCAATCATCTACTTTTTAAATGGAATGATTCTTCCTGATATTGCAGTTCCTGTTTGCCTTGGAGTTATATTAGGGGCCGTTCTTGGTACGCGAGTAATGCCTAAGCTCAATCAAAAAGTATTAAGAGTTCTATTTATTATAGTAATGTTGTTTTTCTGTTTTCAAATGGCTATTAAGGCGGTGACTTTATTCTAATGCAAGACACAAGCAAAATAGAAAAGCACATAAGCGTAGCTATGCGAATTGGAGTTGTAGTTTCTGCAGCTGTGATGTTGCTGGGATTTGTTCTCTTGCTTGTTAATTATCAAGATAACTTTGCTGGTTACACAAATCCAGGATTTGTAGAAATATTTAGCGGTTTGGCAAGCTTTAATCCATATTCAATTATGCTGTTAGGAATTTTTCTGCTGATACTAACCCCCGTGCTTAGAATAGTCACGTGCATAATTTTGTTTGCGAAGCAAAAAGACAAACTCTACACTATTATAACAATTCTTGTTTTATTGATTTTGGCTATTAGTTTTGCGGTTGGGTATTTTATCCATTAATGACGTCGCGAATTTTTTGAAGCGGGCTTTTCTTTTCAACTACCTTTTTATCCATTTCTTCAGCAACTTTAACAAGCAAGTCTTTTTCCTTCTTCGTTAGTTTCTTTGGAATGTCAACATTTACTTGAGCATAAAAGTTTCCGCGCGAATCGCTATTCAAACGAGGCATTCCGAAGCCCTTCGCAACCAAGACATCACCATTTTGCGTGCCTTTTGGAACCTTGAGTGGAACCTTTTCGTCTTTAAATATGCCGTCAACACTTATGTCGGCACCAAGAATAGCTTGAATAAAAGACACGTTAACGCGAGCAAGAAGATTGTTTCCGTCACGTTCGAAAAATTCGTGAGGCATTATTCTGCAAGTGACAATCAAGTCGCCGCTTCGTCTGCCGCGGACTCCAGCTTCGCCAAAACCATTAACACGAAGTTGTTGGCCATCACGAATGCCCGCAGGAACATCAACAGAAACTCTTTGTCTGTCTGGAACACGGCCCTGACCTTCGCATTCTGGACAAGCACCTTCGATAGATTCCCCAGCACCTTTACATTCAGGGCATACAGTTTGAGTTTGCATTGTACCTAAAAATGTTTGCTGGACAGAAACAACTTTACCTTCGCCGTGACAAGTTGGACAAGTTACCTTTTTACCATGCTCACCCATTCCGGTTGAATCACAGTCCTCACAAGGGGCAAGCCTGTCATAAACAATTTCTTTCGAAGTTCCAGTGGCAACTTCTTCTAAAGTTAGACGAAGCCCCACAGACATGTCTCTACCTTCGATGTTGTTTTGCATGCCACCCATGCCTCCGAAGAAGCTGCTGAAAATGTCATTGATGCCAAAGCCGCCGCCAAACAAGTCTTCGAAGTCAACATACCCGCCGCCAAATGGACTTCCTCCAGGACCACTTGCAGCACCTGGAATAGTTCCGAATCTGTCGTATTGTGCTTTTTTCTTCGAATCAGATAAAACGTCGTAGGCTTCGTTTAATTCCTTAAACTTTTCTTCAGCGTTAGGGTCTTCGCTAACATCAGGATGAAGCTCGCGAGCACGACGCCTGTAAGCCTTCTTAATCTCTTGTTCGTTGGCGTTTTTATCAACACCTAATATTTCATATAAATCTTTTGCCATAAGCAAGTGGGTATTCTAACACAAATCCATTAATTTGATATATAGTTCATTGCCACAAAGCCAACCTTTTTCTGTAGGCACATAACTGCCGCTACTTTCCTTAATAAGACCAGCTTTAATCAGCTCATTAATTGCATCGTCAAAGTTTTTAAGCTGAGCCCTTGCTTTCTTCGCGAGATCTTCTGTTATACCGAAACGTGTCCTCATTGCAAGCATGCAATCTTCAGCAAGCATTTGCTTTGTATCTAAATCATCTTCTACATGATCATCGGTCACTCTCATTCGGCGCTGCGAATTTTGAGTCATTGTTGTGGCACTTTGCCCCAGACCTAAATATGGTTTACCTTGCCAATACGCTAAATTATGCTTACATTCAAAGCCGTCAAGCGCGTAACTTGCAACTTCGTAATGTTTATATCCTGCGCCTTCAAGCATCTCTGCAGCCAAGAGCATATGATCAGCTTGAACGTCTTCGTCAATATCATCAATTTTGCCCTGCGCCTTCCACTTATAAAACATAGTGTTGTATTCAATTGTTAGCGGATAAATGCTTACGTGAGGAACTTTCAAATCGATAGCTTTTTGTACGCTTTCTTTAAACACTTCTTCACTAAGACCCGGAATTCCACACATTAAATCGATGCTGAAATTTTCAAACCTTGAGCGGACAGTTTCAATTGTGTCGATAGCCGTCTTGGAATCATGAGCTCGGCCAAGCATTTGCAACATGTCATCGTCGAAGGACTGGACGCCAAGCGATAAACGATTTACTCCCATTGCTCAAATATCTTTTATCAAAGCCTCGTTAATGCTTTCCGGATTTGCTTCCATGCTAAATTCGTTAACCTTTTCAAGTCTCATAGACATAGAAAGAGCATATAAAATACTGCTGAGATTTTTAGTTCCTATATAGCTTGGAGTTCCACCTCCAATATAAATTGTCTCAACACTTCCAAGCTTGTCTTCCTTGGAAGCCTTGCGAATATCTTGGACCAGGCGCTCAACGTATTCGTGAATTTCAGCACCATCAATATCTGCAACACGACTACAAAAATCGCAATAATTGCATTTTTGAACGCAAAAAGGAATGTGTAAATATAGGGCTTTATAAGGATCAAATGGCATTAGTTTTCCAACCTCTCTGTTAATTCATCAAAAACATTCATGTAATCATCTACTGTATCACAATGAGAGAATTTGTCTCTCGCAAATGTTGCTCCAGGCATTCCGTGGACATATCAATTGCAATGCTTTCTCATGTGCGCTAAATTTCTAGGAAAAAGTTTTTCGTAGTTTACGACATGCTTCTTCGCAATGCTAATTTTATCTTGCATACTATAAGTAGCATTTTGCGAAAAGCACCAAGGGTTTCCTCTTGCGGCGCGTCCAATCATAATTGCTACAAAACCTTTGGATTTAAGTTCATGCGCTTTTTGATAAGAATCCACATCCCCGCTTCAAATAACAGGAATTTCTAATTCCTTAACTAAATTTTCTCCGCAAGTAAGGTCTGCTTTCCCCTTATAAAATTGTTTTGCTGTTCTACCGTGGATACAAACCGCCGAAGCTCCGGCGCGCTCTATTGCTTTTGCAAACTCCAAGCTAATGTCTTCGTCTTCTTCAAAACCTTTTCTAATTTTAACCGTAATTGGAATATCGCAAGCTTCTACACAAGCCGATACAATTTCCGATGCCAATTTTTGATTTTTGAGTAAAGCAGAGCCGTCGCCCTTCTTCGTAATTTTTCTTGCAGGACAACCCATATTAATGTCAATATATGCAAGCTGGCTACCCAGTTCAAGTTCTATGTTATGGGCTTCTTTTGCAATTGTTTGAGGTTCATGACCAAAAAGTTGGACAACGACCTTATCTTCGTTGTTAGCAAGTTGAAGTAAATTTTTAGTCTTTTCATTTTTATATGACAAGGCCTTAGAGCTTACCATTTCGGTATATGTCAACATGGCTCCATGCTCAATACAAATTGATCGAAAAACAGGGTCGTTAATCCCTGCCATTGGCGCAAGCATAAGCCAGCGATTGCTAAAAAATTTTGTTAAATCTTTGCACATAATATTGGCGTTTTATTATAATACGAAATATGAAGAAAAAGTTTGAACAATTAAAACAGGATGTTTGGCAAAATTTTTCGGATAACGACCTCTACATTACTTCGATTTTAAAAAGCCCCAAACTTTATGATACCGAACTTTATAAGTTTTGCGAAGCCATGCCAAAAGGTGCAGATTTGCATGCTCATGGTGGTGCTATGACCCCTATTCGCCACTTAATTGACTTCGTTGTAAATAATGAAGAGCTCTTAATTGATACTGATCCAAAACATAAGGGATACCTTCAGCTTGCTAATAAAAACCCAGGCGCGTCTTATATGCCACTTCGTCAGGCATTAGACGAAGGTATGTTTACCAGAGAAGAGCTTTTTAATATCTGAACACTTGTTGGGTGCCCTAGCAACATGGATGTGTGGGACTGGTTTCAAGACCTCTTCGTTAAGCATAATGATTTAAACGAAATTGGTCCAACTTGCAAAGATTACTTTCAAAATGCATTTGAATATTATTGCTCGCAAAATATTTCCCATATTGAAATTCGTTTGTTTTTAAAAGGCAGTGAAAGCGATGCTTCGAAAAAGGCTCACTGTGTCTTCGATGCCTATATTGAAACGAAGAAAAAATATCCAAATTTAACGGTTCGTGCTATTCCTGTTGGGCTTAAAAGTAATGTCTTTGATTGAGATGTAACTGAGGAAATTTATCATAATACCGTGAAAATGCATCATCAAATTAAAGATAATGGTGATGATTTTTTTGTTGGAATTGACCTGGTTAACGAAGAAGATTCCAGCCGTTCAATATCTGAATTTGAGAACCTAATTCATAAAACTCTCAAAAAAGCTCCTGGGCTTAACGTTGATTTGCATGCTGGCGAGACCACTTCTCAAAACAATAACGAGATCAAAAAGGCTCTTCATCTTGATACGAAAAGAATTGGCCACGGTCTGAATTTGTGAGCTCATCCCGAGCTAAAAAACATAATTAAAAACAAAGGTGTTTGCCTTGAGGTTTGTCCTATAAGTAATCAAAGTTTGGGATTTTGTGATGACCTTCGGCAGCATCCGGCAAAAGACTATCTTCGTGAGGGCATCCCTATTGCGCTTTGTTCTGATGACCCTACATATCAAGAAAACAACAGTCTGACTGACGATTACTTTATGGCGATTCTTGCCTGAGATTTAAAGCTTGACGAAGTTGTGCAGCTTTCGTCTAATTCGTTAAAGTATTCATTTTTAAACAGGAAAAACAAAAATAAACAATTTGAATTGTGAAAAAATAGTTGATCTAACTTTCTTTGTGGTTTTTAGCAGCTAAATCCATAATTTCGTCATAGCGCGAACAAATGTAATCATAATTCGCTGGGTCATGAGGTCGAGTGCAATCGCTACAATCTTTGCAAACTCCACCAATGTATTTGAAATTGCCGCCACACTTGTCTCCCAAGGCATAAAGCGGACAGTAGCAAAAAAGACAGTTAAAGTTTTCCGGGTCGTCAGTTTTATGACACGGAAAAAACTTACAATCTTTATTTTGAAAAAATCTCTCGCTGTTTTCCATAACACTTACCTACATTAACATCCAAAAAATAAGAAATTTGACCCGAGTAAATAAGACGTGGGCCCCGGGGAAATGAGAAATTGACCCCGGGGCAAATATATTAATTATTTTTTGGATTTGAGAAGTGCAACTGCACGTTGCATTTCGTTATAAACTAACATGTAGCCTTCGTCTACACCCATACCTGGTTTTGCAAGGATTTGCTTTGGACGAGTAGCCAAAGCGCACTGTGTAAGAATTCGAGCAGAACGATCAGTTTCGTTACATGTGCCACCTTGATAAGCACCCATTCCGTTTGCCTTGCAATACAAAACAGCTTCAATAGTGTTGTTGATACCGCCAAGATCAGGTGTCTTGATTTGAGCCATATGACCAGCATGAGCATCAGTAAATGCCTTAACATCGTCAAGAGTGTTGCACCATTCATCAGCAACAAGCTCAACATCAATGCCACGGTCATCAATCTCTTTAGTAAGACCAGCCAAAGCTTCAATCTGTTCTTCACGATTAGTATCACAGTCCATAGGTCCTTCAATACGAAGATGGAATGGCTTTGCTTGCTCACCCAACTTCTCGATGTAATCAGCCATTTCTTTATAGTTATTATTGCCAAAAACAGCACCAATAGTTCCATAGCAGTCAATATGGAAAATTGGATTATAGTTTTCGTCTGTACGGTTGTTAAGAATTCTGTCGCGCAACCAGCCAACATACTCTAACAACTTCTCACCGTTATTTCCGAGCTTATCAGCAACATGGTTGATAAGAGCGTGTGGGAGAACTTGAGCTCCCTTGATAATCATCTTGTCAGCACCGTCATAACGGTCGTCACCAGATTGTGTAAAGATGTCAACAAGTTCTGGTTTAAGTTCGCAGCCTTCGTATTCATCAGCTACAACTTCACAAATTTGCTTGTGGTTAGCACGAGCAACAGCATCGATTAGAGCCTGGCTTACACCATAACGAATTGCTGTATGAAGACGCTTGCCGTTAACCTGGATTTTCTCCATGTCTTCGGCAAGTTGACGGAAGTTATCAGCTTCCTTACCAATCAAAGTAGGCTTAATGTGCTCTTCGATGATTGGGATAAAATCCTTAGCCAAGAACAATGGGTCACGTCCGCCAGCACCTGAATACTGAACTGCAGCGCAATCGCCATAAGCAACCTGTCCGTCTTCTAATACAATTTGTACAGAAATAGACTCGCCAGCCATACGAATTGAAGTAAAGCCTTCTGTTACAGGTGTGCCGGTATAGAAAATACCATCATGACCAGCACCTTGTTTAATAGCACGTTGATCGTCAAAGTAAAAACCTGTACGACCTGGACTACAAACTACATCAACAATTTTCATTTTTTCTCCTCCTTATAAATTAAAGTGTCGATTCTTCAGTCAAGGTTGTTACGCCCTGAGCTTCGTTCTTATATTCTGGACGGCCAACAACGTGTCCACGCTCGATAGCATAAATATCATCAACAACCATATTGAAGTGAACATCGCGCTTTTCAAACTTAGCACGTTTTTCAAATTTGGCCTTATGCCAATCTTTAATTTCTTTGTCGAATGGCAAGTTACCCATATCCATGATTCTAACAGCACCATCATTGTCACGAGCAGGAAGCATGAGACCAGCATTTGCTGCACATGGAGCAAATGGAACGTCAATAACGCCAGCATCAACTGCACGACAGCATCCAACAGCCCAGTCACCATCACCAAGCTCGATTGTCTTGTCAAGGATAGCACGAGTTTCTTTAAGAATCATTTCCTCTTCTTCGTTAAGATTATGGGCACTGTAGCTTTGTTCATAAAGCATGTTAATAACCTGCTTGGTGCACCTGCAACCTTGAGAATTAGCATACATTGTTGGAATACCAACAGCTTCGTGAGGACTCTTAACAATAACTTTTGTTGCCTTAGATAAGGCAGCGCAAGTAGCACCAAGAGCAATAACACCGAAGGCTTGGCTCTCATCAGCTGGGAAACCACCCATCCATTCATGAAGAACGGTTGTGACCTCAACATCTTTGTAGCCATATTTTTCGAGATATTCGTTTGTTAGAGTTTCAAGAGTATGAATTGCAGCAACATCTTGAGTGATGTTTCCACATTGACCATAACCAACTGTAACGTTTTTAACACCTTGCTCAGCTGCCAAAATTGCTTCGATAACAGCAACTGCATGAGAAATACATGGTGGAACCAAAGTACCAGTAAGTGGACCATAAGGCTCACGATTGATAACGATACCCTTCTCTGCATAAGCACCAGTTAAGCGGTCAACATATTGCCATGTCTTGATTGTATCTTCCATAGGAATTTTCTTACAATAAGGAAGGTTGTAAGAAACACCACCACCCTCAAAACTGGTAAATCCAGCAGCGTAAGAAATTTCGCATAGCAACCTTGCATCTGGCGTACCGTGACGAATTTGAAGCGGTGTATGAACTGCTTCGACAATAATTCTACTTTGATTTACGCCATGATTTACGATAGGAACACCGTTCATCAAAGCACGACCTTCGATAATAGATTGACGAAGACCTTCCTCAGCTTCCTTATACCTGTTAAGACGGGTGTAAGAATCGATTGTAGAAGGTAACAAATCAACATTACCGAACTTCTCCAAGAAGCGCATCAACTTTACATGCTCTTCAAGGACAGGAACACCAGCACGAGGCTGGACAAGGGTTTTCTTTACTTTTTGAGCCTCACGAAGTTTATCAGCGAAGCGAAGGTCTCCCTTAAGTTTACTTTGATATTTGACTGCTTCATCAAAGTCAACTTCGGAACCTGTAGGCCAAGTCTTGAGGACCTCCTGTCGCTCTGCTTCGAAAGCTGCATCAGAAATTCTCTTATTCTTTACTTCCATTTTTTCTCCTTTCCAAAAAATAACAACATTTATCGTAATTAAATAATTACCAAATTAAAATCCGTGGCAATTAGCGTCAGTCATTGGCTTAAAACCGCTGCTCGGCGCTTCGTTGTCTGCTATGCCGCCACCTTGCATAGCCTTTGCATCGGCACTTTCAACCTCGCCCATATCCTCAAGTTTATCCTTCATAATATGAAGAGCGACCTCTGGGTAATGCTCGGACAAAAGCCCCATGGATGCGATAATGTATTCCCTATCAACCAAAACATCGGCCTTAATTGGTCGAAGTGATTGAGGAGAATTCAAAGTAAATAATGCGTTAGCCGCAATTTCGTCAGTTCTTTTTGTGTGGATCAAGCTTCCGCCAGTAACAACAATTTTGTTGACGTTTGAAAGATCCTTGCCTGTTTGCATAAATGTTGAACCCATAACTGTAAAGACTTCTTCAACCTTACCCGAATGCCTGTCAACTGCAGTGTCGATTGCCATCGAAGCCAGCGCGAAGTCAAGCGCTTCGGTCTTCTCATCGTTTGGAACTTCATCGGTGTGCTTACTTAAACGGTCAACCATTTCGCGAACTTCGTCCCCTGACAGGCCAGAAATTTCGCAAATTCTATCGATTCCAGCAGCCTCAACAATACCATGAATGCTATAGCGCATTCCAATATCGCCTTCAACAGTACGCTTCGCATAAGGTTCAGGAAGGCCTTTAAAAACAGTATTTCCACGAGTTGGAGTCCCATGACAAATTGTATAAATATCTGTTGTGGCACCACCAACATCTACAGCGATAAGCTCACCTATTCCGGCTTCGTCTTTTGTGCCTTCAGCCAAAAGCTGAATTCCACGCATAACAGCAGCCGGAGTCGGATTAACAATTCCGCTAACCAAACTTGTTGCTTTAGTCAAGCCCTTCGCAGTGATGATTCTCTCAAGGAAAATATCACGAATTAATTTTTGCGTTGGCAAAATATTTAACTGATTAAATTTTGGCATAACATTTTCACAAGTGTAAGTTTTGTGTTTGCCAGAAATATTTTTAACACATTCATCAGTAGTGTTTCTGTTGCCGGCAATAATAACAGCGAAGTCCCCTTCGATATCTGCAATAACCTTAGAATTATGCAAGATACATTCACTATTGCCACCATCAGTTCCGCCAACAAGCAAAATAATTTCAGGCTTAAGTTCAGCAATTTGTTTGGCGTCGGAATCTGTAAGCTCAAAGGCAAATGAACCCAAAACTTTACCGCCAGCACCCAAAGATGCCATCTTCGCGGCTTCAGCAGTGAGCTCTGGAACCAAGCCAACAGATACAATCTTTAGGCCTCCAGCTGCCGAAGAACAGGCATAACGCTCTTCAAAATCAAGCTTGCCCGTCTCTTTTTCCATGTTGGCAACAGCCTTCTCAAGACCTTCGTTAATATCTGTCTCGATTGTGGTTCATGATTGACCTGTACCCAAAAGTTTTTCGCCGTCAACATCAACGGCTGTTACCTTTGTGTAAGTACTACCAAAATCTATGAGCAATACAGGCTTCACAAAAATCCTTTATTTTAAGTCTTCCTTAAGACACTTAATGTCTTCGTCAGGATCAGTTCCTGGAGGGAAAACCCTGTCAAAGCCCATCTCCTTAAAGCGCTTTTCGACATCGTCAAACTTCTGCTTGCCGATAACAACGTTACCGCCAACATAAAGAAGAATCTTAGCAATGCCAGCCTCTTCGCATTTTTGACGCATGCCACGGCAGTCAAGTTCGCCTTGGCCATAAAGCGAAGAAACCAAAATTGCATCAGCGTCTGACTCGATAGCAGCGTTGATGAATTCTTCTTGCGAAACTGTTACACCCAAGTTAATAACTTCGTAACCAGCATCGCTTAGTGCGCGGTCCATAATCTTGTTGCCAACAGCATGAACATCTGCACCAATAACACCAATAACAATTTTTTTACTCATTCTCATCTCCTTTTTATCTCGTTTTACTATTTCCAGTCTCGCTGCCTTCCGCTCGATACTTTCGACGAATTTTTCTTCGAAAAATTTCGAAAATATCTCGCTGGGCGCGCGAGACCTTACTAACTATTTTGGGATGTTGTAGATATAATCTACGTGTTCCCCGCTGTGACCCAGTACGTTTGCAACAATTTTCTTACCTCTTGGAGCTGGCTTTGGTTTGCCGCAAATGTCTTCGGCCATCTTCTTCAAATCTCTAATATCAACAACAGGAATTCCTGCGCGGATAAACTTCTGTTTCAAGTTCTTAATCGCGTTTGGTTTCGCAACGTTTTCATTAACTGCAACGCCACGCTCGGTAATAATTACGTCAATGTATTTACCCTTTGTCGAAATTGTAGTAACGCGATCTTTAATCATTGGAAGGCGATTTCTAAACAACGGTGTGATGATAATATCCATCTTGCATTGCTCTGCGATGTCAGTGTGGCCACCGCTTCCGCCCATGATATTTCCATTACTATCTGTATGAACGTTAACATTAAAGTTTACGTCAACTTCGGTAGCTCCAAGCATGGCAGTGTCAAGGGTAGCCATGCACGAAGACTTCGCAACAGCAGAACCATATTGCAAACCAGAAACCTCAATGTGGTTAGGGTTGGTCGCAATGTCAGCTGCCGAAGCTGTGTCGAAGCTTTGAACATCAATCAAACTCTTAAAGCAACCTTCACGTTGAAGATCAAGAGAATACGAAGTGATACCGCCAAGAATGTAAGATCCAACGATGCCTTCTTTAAGCATCTTCTCTTTCAAATAAACGGCAACTGCCAATGTTGCGCCGCCAGCGCCAGTTTGAAAACTTAAGCCATCTTTCATAAGACCTGCAGCTTCAATGCACTTAACAGCCATTTGAGCCATACGAAGACGAACAGGATCACGAGTGATTGCTGTAGTTCCAGAAACAATTTTTTCTGGATCGCCAATAGCCTTAACTGGCACGACGAAGTCGATCTTGTCTTCGGTGATTGAAGCATCCGAAAGTGGATACTCAACCAAGTTGTCAGTTACAACAATTGATTTCTTAGCATATTCGGCATCAGCATAAGCATAACCAATAGATCCAAAACGGCTCTTGCCGTGCTTGCCAGTGCAATTACCCATTGTATCAGCAGTAGGAGCACCAATAAAAGCAACGTCGATCTTCATCTTGCCTCGAGCGATGTCCCCCGGACGGCTGCCATGAGTTCTAAAAATTACGGGCTTCTTAAGAATGCCTCGTGCAATTTCTTGACCAACAACCTTGGACATATATGAACACTCAAGCCCGGTTACAACACCTTTCTTTATGTGTCCAATCAAAGGTTCATGGCAATCAAATATAGAAGATGCGCAAACCGTCAGATTTTTAATCTTCATTTTTGCGCATGCATCCAAAACCATGTTTAGCAAATAGTCACCATTACGAAGATGGTGATGAAACGAAATTGTCATTCCGCTCTTAAGACCGCTGGCCTTAATCGCTTCAGGAATAGTTTTTATAATTTTATTCTCCATAACACATCACCTATCTATTTCTTAGAGGGCTTCAT
>JAUNQF010000006.1 GCA_030536315.1 Coriobacteriia bacterium | reverse complement strand
TTCCTGTAAAATACCACGAACGGATGCCAGCGTGGCTCAATGGTAGAGCAACTGATTTGTAATCAGTGGGTTGGGGGTTCGATTCCCTTCGCTGGCTCCACTTATATCTGAAGATCTAATAATAAACAAAGGAATAAAATGAGTAAAAACAATAAAACAAAAAAGAGAGAAATAATTGCAATTGCTCTTGTAACTCTATTGTTCTTTGCTTGAGGCTTGACCATGAATTTGGTTAACGCGCTTAACAATCCAATGGGCAACTATCTTGAACTTAGCGGAACAGAAGCTTCGTTTATGCAAGTTTCATACTATGGTGCTTATTTTGTAATGGCAATCCCTGCTTCGTTAATTTCTAAAAAGTTTGGTTATAAAGGTGGTGTAATTACTGGCTTAATACTTTTTGTAATAGGATCGCTAATTATTGTTCCTGCGACGAATCTTGCCTCATATGGAATTTTCTTAGGCGCATTATTTGTTGTTGCTGCGGGTGCTGCAACATTAGAAACAAATTGCAATCCTTATATTACAAAGTTAGGTGATGAAAAACACGAATCTATGAGGCTCAACTTAGCTCAGTCTTTTAATGGATTAGGAAATGTTGTAGGTCCTTTAATTCTTGCTCAATTTTTAGGGCAGACAGTTTCGGCAGGTGAACCTGATTTTGCAATAGCTAAACAAAACTTTTTAGGAAGTATGCAAGGAATGTATATTGTAATTGCAATAGCAGTAGCCGTTATATTAGTTGTTTTTATTCTATTCAAATTACCTAGCCCTCCTGGAGATGAAATTGCAGAAAAGAAATCATCAAATAAATCCAGTGGTGTAAAAGTATTTACAAAACCCTATGTTGCATTAGGCGTTATTGCAATTTTTATTTTTATAGGTTTGCAAGTTACTGGTATGTCACTATTTTCAGGATTTGCTCAAAAAGAATGGGCCGGATTGAGTGCAGGAGATGCTGCTATGTATTTATCTATCCTATCTCTTCTTTTTACAATTGGCAGATTTGCAACAACTCCACTTATGGCAAAATTTAATCCAGGAAAAATTCTTGCTATATATATGACGTTATCAGCATTATTATTCTTTGTAGCATTTTTAGGTCTTGGACAAATTTCAGTTTTTGCTCTTATGGCTGCTTATTTATTTATATCAATAGGGTATCCTACCATCTTCTCACTAACAATTACTGGCCTCCAAGGACCGGACGTTAAGACTGTTTCTTCAGCTTTAGTAATGGCAATTGTAGGCGCAGCATTATTACCTTTAGGAATGAGCGCAATTTCTGATATCGCAGGAATTAACATTCCATTTTTAATTGCTGTTCCAGGATTTTTGTTTATAGCTTGATATGGATTTTCAGGATGCAAAATTGGACTTCCAAAAGGAAAATAATCCTGATACTAACCACTTTAATTGAAATTAACAATATATTATGGTATAAATACCAAAAAATGATTTATATAAAAGGAGAAATTATGTCAAAAGTAGGTAAGATTACAATAAGTTCGCTAATTGCAATTGTTACTGCTGTATTGATTATTATTCCTATTACTTCATGCACAACAACAACCCCAACTTACGAAAAATATTTTGATCTTCAATTTGAGCGAGGTGGCCGTGCTGCAATGCCAGAAAATACACTATATGCTTTTACATATGCAATTGAACAAGGTGCAACCACAATCGAAACACAACTACAAATGACTAAAGATGGCGTTGTTGTAACAAGCCATAGCCCACTTCTAAATCCGGACATCACTATGGACAAAAAAGGCAATTACGTTACAGGTAACGAAGATATTCGTACTATGAATTACTCAGAAGTTGAACAGTACAATGTTGGGCATATTAAAAAAGGTACTGAATATTTTAAAGAATTTGGCAAAACACAATACGAAGTTGATGCAAAAATTCCAACATTAGAAGAGTTATTCAAGCTTATTCAAGATTCTGGAAACAAAGAAATTATGTTAAACCTTGAAACTGAATTGTATCCTGATCCTGCTTTAGGCGCTCTTTATCAAAACAATGTTGATAAGAACGTATTTGTTAATAATATTCTTAATCTTGTAAAGAAATACAACATGGAAAATCGAATTATTATTCAATCATTTGATTGGTCCGTATTTCCTATTGTTGATGAATTCAATCCAAATATTTTAACTGCTGCTTTATGGGAAGAAGTTGGGGGACCTGAACTGGGTGTTGGTAATCTCTGACTTGAAAAACAAGATCCTTCTCCATGACTTTCTGGATATAACATTCACGATTTTGAACTTAATGCTGTTGATATAGCATTTGCTCTAGGCTGCGATATCATCTCTCCACAACTCGATGAAATAACAACAACACAAATTATACAAGCACATGATTGAGGAATGCGAGTTGTTCCATGGACAATTAACACAGTTGAAGATATGGAAAAAGCTTTAGCAATGGAATGCGATGGTTTTGTTACTGATTATGGATATCTAGCTCGTGAACTTTTGCTTGAAAAAGGTGCTTCATTACCAAAGGCCTATTCATTTAATTCGCCATATCATGTTGACTTGGATTAATTGAGCAGTAATGACGAAAAATATTCTCGCTTAGAAGCTATATATAGTGAAAAACAATTAAAAAAATTCAAAAATTCTCATATTGCTGTAATTGGGCTTGGCGGTGTTGGATCGTTTTGCGCTTCGGCATTAGCAAGAAGTGGCGTTGGAACTTTAACAATTATTGACTTCGATAAAATTGAGGCTTCAAATATTAATAGACAACTTTTTGCAACTGAAAGCACAATCGGCGAATTGAAAACAGATGCTGCCCAAAATTATTTACGTGAAGTAAATTCTGCGTTAAAAATTATTGCGATTTCTGAAAAAATTAACTCTACAAATCTTAGCCAAATAAAATCTGTAGATTATATTGTTGACGCAATTGACGATGTTCCCGCCAAAATTGAAATTGCAAAGTTCGCACAAGAAAATTCTGTCCGACTAATTTCTTGCATGGGAACAGCAATGCGAAAGGACGCAACTTTGCTTCGTTTTGATGATATTTATAAAACAAGCGTGTGCCCTTTGTGTAAGAATGTGAGAAAACTTGCTAAAGAAAACGAAATTGAAAAATTAGAAGTGTTGTACTCAACTGAACCAGCTATTAAATCTCAAAATGGTGAACTTGGTTCAACTTCGTATTTGCCACCTATAGCTGGTCTTATGCTTGCTGGAAAAGTTTTAGAATCTATTTAGCACGCGGATGGGCCGCCAAATATTCTTCCTTGATATGTGAATTAGAAACATGCGTATAAATTTGCGTAGTGGATATATCTGAATGACCCAAAATATCTTGAATTACACGAAGATCCGCACCGCCCTCCAACATATGAGTTGCATATGAATGACGAAGCGTATGCGGGTGCAAATTTTTAACATGAATGGCTTCTCCACTTTCTTTAACTATTGAATGGACACTTTGTCGCGAAAGCCTACCGCCATGAGCATTCAAAAATACAGCCGAAGAACTTTGCTTCGCCCTTCTGTCAAATTCCGGCCGAGCATTTTCAATATAATCTAACAAAACCTGTGCAGCAGTTCCTGATATTGGCGAAATTCTATCCTTTCCGCCTTTACCGTGAACCATTAAAAAGCCATCGCTAATTGCACAATCTTGCAAGTTCAAACCACAAAGCTCGCTTACACGCAATCCGCAGCCATACAAAACTTCCATAATGGCTTTATTACGAAGCGCCGCCGAAGTTGAATCCGGCATCAAATCAAGCAACTTACAAATTTTATCTATACTCAATACATCAGGAAGCTTTTGCTCCGGTTTTGGCAATGGAATACTTGCCGCAGGATTATTTTTAACATCACCTTCTCGCATTAAGAATTTATACATACCCTTAATTGCAGAAACTTTTCTCTTAATGCTTGAAGCCTTCATATAAGGATTGAGTTCTTTTTCATAGTTGACAATATCTTCGCGCTTTGCAGTATTAATCATTTTTGGCGGATTGCAGGATTTTAAAAACTTTTCAAAATGTGCAAGATCTCGCGAATATGCATCAATTGTATTATTAGAAACACCTTGCTCTATTCGCAGGTAGTTTATATAATTTCGCGAGAATCCACTTAAGTCATTATCCATTTAACTCTCGCCTCACATCTTTCCAATTGGGCATATATTGTGTCATAAAATTTTTAAACCCATCTCCATGATTAGAATATTTTAAATGAGTTAATTCATGCAAAACAACATAATCTAAATATTTTTTATCCATGGCAACAAGTTGCCCATTAAGCATAATCTTCTTTTTTTGCTTATCGCAACTTCCTCATAAAGTTTTAGGCCATCGAACAACAATCTTTTCTGGAACTAAGCCTGTTAAGTTTTCTCATTTATTAAAATAAGGTTGAGCTTGTTGCAATAATTCTTGCTCAAATCATTTTTTCTTTTCTTTAATTTCTTTTTCGTTAGTGCATGAATCAAATAATTGTGTTTGAAATTTACTTTTATTCTTTGATCTCTCAATAACTTTTTGTTGCGAAGCCAAAATTCAATCTTTTCTCTCACGAATAAACTTTTCAACTCTTCGCATACTAATTGAATAAGGTGCAGAAACCTTTACTTCGCCATTTGGCTCTATAATGCGGAGGTTGATATTTCGAATTTTTTTTCTTGTAAATGAAATTTGTATATTTTCAATAACAATCTTTTCCATGCCTAATCGTTAGCATGTCTTGCATTGTACATTTCTAAATTCGCATTTCAAACTTCAACAGTTTTTGGATGAAGCGGTTTACCCTTCTTTATAACTGCAATAGTAGACTCAGCGAAGACACGGCAAAACAAATCTTCAAGACAAATCTTGCCAATAAGGTCAACCAATTCATCATATTCTGGGTAATCTCTACTTGGATCAAGAGCATCTGCAATGTAGATAACCATATCCAATCTTGACATACGAACATTTGCTGTTGTGTGATTAATAACAGCGCGCAAAACATCGGATGGAATATTAGGATATTCAATACCAAGAGCAAATGCGGCAGTTGCACCATGCATAACCTTCGGCATTTTATCTATAATTTCTTCTGTCGCATAAGAATTTGCACCAACCGCAAAAATTCGCTTACGCATTTCTTCGTCGTTATAGCATTTATCTCAATCATGAATTGCAGCCGCAAGACGAGCTTTCTTTTTATCGATACCATAAACATCACATAAAATATCTGCCATTTCTATTACGCCAAGAGTATGTGTGTAGCGATCTTCATCAACGCGCTCTTTCAAATCCGCAAGAAGGCTCTCGTAAAATTCATCTGTGTAAGGATTACGCTCTTCTGCGTTCTTACTAATTCTTCTACTTTCAAAATCAAAAATGTCTAACATTACGAAACTACCGTTCCTACGTCTTCGCCTTGCAACACTTTTACAATATTATCTTTCTCAAACATGTTAAAAACAATTATATGAATGTTTTCGTCCTTAGCCATCTTAAACGCTTTTTCATCCATAACTTTAAGACCACGATTCAAGCAATCGTCAAAAGAAATTTTGTCAAATCGTTTAGCGTCAGGATTTTTAACTGGATCATCATCGTAAACGCCATCAACTTTTGTTGCCTTTAAAACACACTCACAATTAAGTTCTTTAGCACGAAGAGTTGAAGTAGTGTCAGTCGTTACATAAGGTTTACCTGTTCCGCCACCTAAAATTACAACTTCGCCACGCTTTAAATATTCATCAGCAACTGATGGATTATAAGTTTCGCAAACAAGCTCCATTGGAATTGCAGAAAAAACTTTCGCTTTTAAATTATTCTTACGAAGTACTTCTGCAAGCGCCATCGAATTTATAACTGTCGCTGTCATGCCCATATAGTCGGCATTTTCACGATTCATCCATTCTTGACTTGCTCCGCGAATAATATTTCCGCCACCAATAACAACAGCAACTTCAACTCCGCCAGATATAAGTTTGCTAATTTCATTTGAAATTTCATCCATAAGAGCAATATCGAAGCTCTCGCCATTTTTTCCTGCAAGTGCTTCGCCAGAAAGTTTTAAAACAACTCTTTTGTATTTAAAATCAGCCATTATTTCTCCTTAGGCTTTTCAAATTCAATAATTTCTCAACCATTCTTTTTTGCATATCGTCTCAAAGTTGCATCTGGATCAACAGCATAAACTTTATTTGCTAAATCTAATAAATCTCTATCGGTATAATGATCAGCAAGAGCATATTCAATTTCTCAGTTGTTCTTACCAAAATGCTCATCGGCATAATTATACAACCTTTTAATTTTTTCTTCGCCAGCAACACATTCGCCATCAACTTTTCCAGTGTAATTGCCTTGGCTATCAACTTCCATTTCAGTTCCAACAATATGCATAAAATCATGACGCTTGGCAAAACTTCCTAAAGTCGAAGTAAAAGCCCCAGATAGAATTACTAATTCCATTCCATCTTGACGAAGTTCTTCAGCAATACGAAGCAATGGTTCACGAACGGTCTCTTCTAAATTTTCCTCATAAAATTTATCAATGAACTTATCGACTTCTTCAGCGTTTTCATTTTCAAATGCTTTAAAGATTAATTCTCTGGCAGTTTTTTCTTTATACGGAAGATGAGCTTTATAACGAATGCCTCACAAAATAAGCTTCGTAGCCGTCCACTTACTTAAATGTTTGTTATGAACTAAATCCAATGACAACTGTTGCCCGGATTGATCCGGAATCAAAGTGCCATCAAAGTCAAAAACTGCTAATTTAGTCTTCATTTATTTTAAGTATTCGTCAATTGCCTGTGCGGCTGTCTTTCCAGCTCCCATAGCCAAAATTACAGTTGCAGCACCAGTTACAGCATCTCCTCCAGCATAAACACCCTCGCGCGAAGTTGCTCCAGTTTCTTCCGCAACAATAATTCCGCCTCATTTTTGAACATCTAAACCATCTGTTGTGTCTTTAATTAATGGATTTGGATTTGTACCCAAAGCCATAATTACGCAATCAACATCTAAAGTTTCTGTCTTGCCTTCAATTGGAACAGGACGGCGACGACCAGAATCATCTGGCTCACCAAGTTCCATCTTTTGACAAACAATACTATTGACCATAAAGTTATCATCACCCTTAATTTCAATTGGGCTTGTTAACATATGGAAGTCAATGCCTTCTTCTTTTGCATGTTCAATTTCCTCACGACGAGCAGGCAATTCAGCATCGGTACGACGGTAAACAATTGTAACGTCAGCACCTAAACGCTTAGAACAACGAGCCGCATCCATAGCAACATTTCCACCACCAACAACAGCAACACGCTTTGGATGCATAATTGGTGTAGAAGAATCATCCTTGTATGCTTTCATCAAATTGATACGTGTCAAAAATTCATTTGCAGAATAAACACCCTTGAAGTTTTCTCCAGGAATTCTCATGAACTTTGGAAGACCAGCGCCACTTCCAATAAATATAGCGCTAAAACCTTTTTCTTTCATAAGTTCATCAATTGTTATCGTGCGACCAACAACAACATCGGTCTCAACTTTAACACCTAAATCTTTTAAGGTGTCTATTTCTTTTTGAACAATAGCTTTTGGAAGACGAAATTCCGGAATACCATAAACCAAAACACCGCCGGCTAAATGCAAAGCTTCGAAGACCGTTACTTCGTAACCTTTACGAGCAAGATCACCAGCACAAGTAAGACCAGCAGGACCAGAACCAATAATTGCAACTTTCTTGCCATTAGTTTTTGGTTTAGCAGGCTTCTCACTGACATTTTCATTATGCCAATCAGCAACGAAGCGCTCAAGTCTTCCAATTCCTACAGGATCGCCCTTCTTGCCACGAACACAAAGTTGCTCACATTGAGTTTCCTGTGGACAAACACGACCACAAACAGCAGGCAAAGAACTATCCTTAGAAATTTCTTGATAAGCTCCTTCGTAATCTTTCTCTTTAATGTGAGAAATAAATTCAGGAATATTGATGTTTACAGGACATCCTTCAACACAAGTTGGCTTCTTGCAACCAAGGCAGCGGTCAGCTTCGTCCAAAGCAACCTCTTCGGTATATCCAAGAGCAACCTCGTTGAAGTTTTTATTACGAACGTCAGCCTCTTGAGAAGGCATCGGATTTTTTTCTAAACTTTTGTTATAAGCCATTTTATGCCTCCTTCTTATATAAGTTGCACGTCTCTTCGTGACGTTTCTTTTCTCATTCACCGTATGTTGTAGCACGGGCCATAACTTCGTCAAAGTCAATTAAATGACCATCGAAGTCCGGGCCATCAACGCATGCAAATTTGGTTTCGCCACCAACAGTCAAACGACAGCAACCACACATCCCAGTACCATCAATCATAATTGGATTCATGCTAACAACGGTTGGCTGATCATATTTCTTAGTAGTTAAGCAAACAAACTTCATCATGATTAACGGACCAATTGCAATAACTTGGTCGAACTTCTCGCCAGCTTCTAACATACGCTCTAAAGGAGCAGTTACAACACCTTTTTCGCCCCATGTACCATCATCGGAAGTTCTAATCAATTCTTTAGAGTTGGCTTCAAATTCATCTTCGTAAAATACAATGTCTTTACTTCTAAAACCAACAATTGCAGTTACGTCAACTCCCTTTGCATGAAGTTTTTTACAAATTGGAAGGGCAATAGCAGAACCAACACCTCCACCAATTACACAAACTTTTTTCAAATTGTCTGTTTCAGTTTCTTTTCCAAGAGGTCCAACAAAATCAGCAATGCACTCGCCCTTTTTCTTGTGATTTAGAGCCTCGGTTGTTGCTCCAACTGGTTGAAAGCAAACACTAACATAACCTTTTTCTCTGTCCCAATCAGAAACTGTTAGAGGGATTCTTTCACCGTCTTCATCCACGCGCAAGATAACAAACTGTCCAGGCTCACACTTCGCAGCAACGTAAGGAGCCTCGATAGTGATCCTCTCAACAACGGGATTTAGCGATTCTTTTTCTACTATCTTAAACACAACTATTCCTTCCTTTAATTTATCTCCAAACCAGGTATTATACAACATATTTTAAATCAGATAGTATTCTATTTAGAGATTAAAGCTCTCGGCGGTCTTCGAAGGCGCGGCCTAGTGTTACTTCGTCAGCAAATTCAAGGTCTCCACCTACTGGAATTCCACTCGCCGGACGTGTAAGTTTAACACCTAAGGGTTTAAGTTGTCTTGCTAAGTAAGACGCGGTTGTCTCACCTTCGATATTTGGATTTGTTGCGATGATAACTTCGGAGACTTCAGAATTTGAAAGCCTATTTATCAACGGTTGGATGTTTAAATCTTCTGGACCAATTCCATCAATAGGCGAAATCTCGCCACCAAGCACGTGGTAGACACCCTTAAATGCGAGGCTTCGCTCAATTGGCGGAATATTTCGAGGCTCACAAACAACACAAATTTGTGAATGATCTCGCGAAGCATCCGCACAAATTTCACATTCATCACCAGTTGAATAATTAAAACAAGTTTTACAAAAATGAACCCTGTCCTTAACTTCGCTGATTGTGTTCGCTAGATTGTGAGCAGTTTCTTCGTCTGTATTTAAAATTCAATAAGCGATGCGCTGTGCCGACTTGGGGCCAACACCAGGCATACGCTCAAGTTCAGCCAACAACTTTTCTATAGTATGTGTATCATCTTTAGACATTAAAGTCCTGGAATATTCATTCCGCCAGTAACGGCTGACATTTTCTCTTCGCTGATTGCATGCATTCCGCGAAGCGCTTCGTTGACTGCAGCAACAACAAGGTCTTGAAGCATTTCAACATCTTCAGGATCAACCGCTTCCTTCTTAATCTCAAGAGCAGTCAATTCCATATTTCCATTAACAGTTGCGCTAACCATTCCGCCGCCAGCCTCAGCAGTGTGATCCATCAATGCAAGTTCTTGCTGAACAGCATTTAAATTTTTCTGCATCATTTGCGCTTGTTTCATCATTTTTTTCATATCCATAAGGCTCTCCTATTCCTCAGTTATATTGTAAGCACCATAATTATTTAAGATATCAGTAATTGAATCATTCGAAGTAGTTGCACTTGTATCTTCTACATAACTATGCGTTTCTTCTTCAGGAAAAACATCTTCATCAGCATCTTGTTTTTTGCCTCTAAAATTATTTTCAAACGAAGGCTCAAAAACCTCGTTGCTATTTTCGTCAATCTCGATGTTAAAACCAACATCCTCGCCCATAACAGCTTTGATTTCAACTTCAATCTTTTCCATACTGTCAGGTTTTTTCAAAACTCCCACACTAAAGCTTGCATTTTTTGGAAAAGTCAAAATAAATTGATTGCTAATATCATTATAACTTGGGTTCGCTGTAAGAAGTGTAGCTCCAAAAGCTGGGTATTTTCTTCTGATATTTGCAAATGCAGCATGCCAAAGTTTTTGAAGCTCTGTGTTGCTTTGCAAATTTTTGCTTTCAGCATCCGCTGGACTTACAACATTAGCTTCTTGTTTCAAATCTTCACGCGCCGAAGAAAAGTCAACCGCTGCTGGACGCTCTGGCATTTTTATTTCTGGTTCAGGCTCAGGTTCAGGTTTCTTATCTTCAACAACATTAACTACCTTTTTAGGAATTTCTCTCTCCACAATCTCAGCAACTTCTTCCTGGATAATTTCCTGCTGAGGTTCTTCGGCCTCTTCTTCTATTGCATGAGCTGGAGCTGCTGGAGCTTCGCTGACTTCAACTGGTTTAGCAATTTCCAAATTCGAAATTCGTTCAGCCAAAGCCTCCAAACTCAAATCACTTTTTGGATTTGAAATTTTAGCCATAGCAACTTCAAAAGAAAGGCGCACATTAGTGCTTGTCTTCAGCTCACCTAAAAGTTCACTTAAAACAAGCATGATTCTGTGAAGCCTATCAGTACTAAACAAACCTAAATGCGCATCAATATAATCAGGCAGTTCAGCATTTAGATTACCACCTGCACATTTAACATACATATTTCTAATAATTTCAGTAAGTGAATAACAGATTTTTGAAAAATCAGCACCATTCTTTGCTTCATTTTCACACCATTCAAAAATTCCAGGCAAATTTCTCATACCAATTGCCTCAATCAAAGTATCAAAGTCAGCATCAGCATCGCTAGCATAATTATCTTTAATATTTGCAATTGTAATATTGCCATTTGTAAAAGCTATTGCTTGCTCTAAACTTGTAAGAGCATTACGCATTGCTCCACCAGCATTTTGAGCAATTTGACGAAGCGCATCATCCTCAGCCGTTACCTGTTCTTGGTCACAAACATATTTCAAGCGCTCAAAAATATCTGTTGCTGAAATCACTGCGAAGTCAAAACGCTGGCACCTAGACAAAATTGTTTCAGGAACTTTTTGAGGATCAGTTGTGCACAAAATAAAGATTACATGCTCTGGCGGTTCTTCCAAAGTTTTCAACAAAGCGTTAAACGCCGCAGTCGAGAGCATGTGAACTTCGTCGATTATATAAATTTTCTTTTCACCGCGAGTTGCTGCAAAACCAACACGACTAATAATTTCTTCACGGACATTTTCAACACCAGTTCTACTTGCAGCATCAAGCTCGTAAACATCTGGATGAATTCCGTTAGCGATTTCAGTACAATCCTCACACTTACCACAAAAGTCTGCCGAAGGACTTTTCCCACCAGCGTTTTTACACATGCAAGCCTTTGCGAGCAAACGTGCCATAGTGGTTTTTCCAGTGCCTCGTGGGCCACAAAACATATATGCATGTGAAATTTTATTCGCAGTAATAGCATTCTTTAGAGTTTGCAAAATGTGTTTTTGACCAACAACATCTTCAAATTTCTTCGGACGATATTTACTATAAAGTGCTTCTGCCATTATTTTTTCTTCTTTCGCGAATCGATGAATGCTTTAATAACGCCAATCACGGCCGGCATAACTGATACTAACACTATTCCAATAACAATTACACTAAAATGTTCTTGAACAAACGGAACATTTCCAAAGAAATAACCAATTAATGCAAATGTAGTTACTCATGCAACTCCACCGATTGTGTTTCAAATTGTGAAAACGCCGAATTTCATTCTACCCAGACCACAAGCAAATGGTGCAAAAGTCCTGAAAAATGGCATAAATCGTGTGATAACAACAGTCAGTCCGCCATAACGATCAAAAAAACTATTTAATTTGTCCATGCGTTCTTTTGTCATACCCTTAACTTTTCCAGATTTAATGATGCGTTCACCGAAAAATCTTGCAATTCAATAGTTCGATGTATTACCCAAAATTGCAGCAGCATAAAAAACAAATAGCGTCATTCAAATGTTTAAATTTTGACCGCCATCTGGCACGCCTCCTTCGGCAGAAAACACACCAGCGGCAAAAATTAATGAATCTCCTGGCAAAAATGGAAAGAAGACAATTCCAGTTTCAATGAATACAACCAAAAATAAGGGAGTAAAAACTCCAACAGGACCTAAAACTGCAATTCAACCCAAAATTACACTTCGTGGATCTTTTAAAAGGGTTACAAAAAAATTAAAAATATTGCTTATTACTTCCATTTATACCTCAGTTGAGCAAAAAAAATGGGCTAAAACGCTCATCAGAGGCCCCTTATGGCTGCTCCATCTCTGGCCTGACCAGGTTCAAGGCGTGTTGCCGCCTTAGCCCAACTAAATTATACCAAAAAAGATGAACTGTGAGCAATTATGTTATAATGCGCTTGCAAAATATAAGAAAGGATATGCTGTGGGAAGCGATTTTTCTTTTTTAAGTAACATTTTAGAGGTCGGACGAGAATTTATTGGTGATGCTCTCATAGATACATTAGAAGTAATTCCATTTTTGTTTATTACTTATTTAATCCTTGAATTTATGGAAAACAGAATGAGCTCTAAAGCTTTAGCAAAATTTGAAAAAGCAGGACCGCTTGGACCAATCATTGGTTCGGCCCTTGGCGCACTTCCACAATGTGGATGGTCTTCGGCGGCTTCGACGTTCTTTTCTGGAAAAGTTATTACAATTGGAACATTGTTTGCAGTTTACCTTTCAACATCAGATGAAATGATTCCAATATTCATTGCTGGCGGAATGCCATTAGAAACACTATTTGGAATTGTTGGAGTCAAGTTTGCTATCGGTGTAATTGTTGGATTTGCAATAGACGGATTCATTAAAATTTTCAAACTTGATAAGAAAGAGCATAAAGAAAGATACGAGATTCATGAACTTTGTGAACGTGATAGATGCAGTTGCAATCATCATGATGGAAAATCAAAGAGCAAAGTTTTGCGCCCTGCCATAATACACACATTTCAAGTTACAATTTTTATATTCATAATTACTTTGCTTCTTAATCTCATAATAGTTCTTATTGGTGGATATGATACTTTAGCAGGTTTAATTGACGAAAATAAATATATGAGCGTTATTGGAACATCGATAATAGGACTTATTCCAAATTGTGCTTCAAGTGTTGTAATTGCTCAATTATATGTAGAAGGAGTTCTAGGGATTGGAGCTCTTCTTGCTGGATTGCTTGATGCAACTGGTGTTGCCTTAATTGTTTTGTTTAGAAACAATAGGCCGATGAAACAAAATATTATTATCACTATAGCTATTTTTGTTATTAGTGTTGTTATAGGTATGATAGTTACTTTGATTGTAGGATAATGGATAAGAAACAACAAAAAAATTCAAAGAACAACAAATTAGGAACTGCGAAGATCGGTAAGCTTCTGGTTGAGTTCTCGGTCCCTGCTATTGCAGGAATGGTTCTTACTTCGTTTTATAATTTAATTGATACTGCATTTTTAGGTCAAGCATTTCCTGATGGCTCTGGCGTTGCGGTAACTACTCTTGCGCTTCCAATAATGCTTTTATTAATAGGCTTTACGATGCTTCCGGGACAAGGTGGTAATGCGCTTGCTGCAATTCTTCTTGGCGAAGGCGATCACAAGCGTGTTGAACAGTGCCTCGGCAATTCATTTATCTTACTAATAATATTTTCCGGAATTATTGCTTTAATAGGATATTTTGGAATTGATTTCATCTTATTAATAATTGGTACAAGAGAAGAATTATGAGAAGGAACTAAAATTTTTGTTCAAATTCAATGTTACGGCTTTTTCCTTCTTGCCGTTGGAATGGGTATGAACAACTTTATTAGAACTGCCGGAGCGCCAAAAATTGCACTTTTAACAAATGTTGTCAGTGTTATTGTTTGTATTATTCTTAATTGATTATTTGTTCTTGAGTTAAATATGGGTGTTGGCGGAAGTGGTTTGGCAACAATCCTTGGCCAAGGAGCCGGAGCAATTTTAGTATTTTGTTATTTTGTATTCTCTAAAAAATCAGCCTTTAAATTAAAAATTACTGGTTTAGTTCCAGATGCAAAATTAATGGGCAGAATCCTTCTTATGGGTTTGGCTTCATTTGCAATGAACTTAGCATCAACAATAATTTGTATTGTGTTTAACTGAGTTGTTGGATATTACGGAGCACAATCAATCCTTGGAGCTCAGGGTGCACTTGCAAGTATTGGCGTATCTCAAAAAGTTGCAACATTTGCTTTCATGCCACTTATTGGTGTAGCCATGGGTGCTCAACCAATCATTGGATATAACTATGGCGCAGAAAATTGAACAAGAGTTATTCGCGCGCTTCGTTTATCAGTTACAACAGGAGTTGCTATTGGAACATTCTTCTTAGTTGTATGTTATTTGTTTCCTCATCAAATTGTTCAGTTGTTTGGTATTGCTGGTGACCTCGAAGAATTTTCCGCTACAACATTAATGGTATATATCACATTTTTCCCATTAGTAGGTTTTCATGCGGTTGGAGGCACATATTTTCAAAGTAGCGGACAGCCAATTAAATCTGCAATTCTTGAACTAACCAGACAAGTTATCTTTTTAATTCCGATGTATTTGATTATTCCAGAATTACTTCTATCTTTGGGTGTAATTCAAGACGGGCTTATTGCAGTAATCTTATGCCCACCAGCAGCTGACTTTTTCTCAAGTCTACTAACAATTTGCTTTGTAGTAATCGAAGGTAGAAAACTTAAATTGAAAGCAAAGAAACAAAAAAAGGACTGAATGAAAAAGAATCTTGGCAAATCGCAATCTTAATTTACAACAATTAATATATTATGGGTGACTTTCTTCTTCGTCTTTTTTAATTTCAACTTTAGAATAAACGTGTCCTTGAAGCATTTTTGCGGGAGACGATAAAACTGTTCCAATAATTCCAACATTTGGAACTCTCATTACAAAAATATTATCTACAGTTTTCCCTTCATCTGAAATATCATCAGAAACAGCTTTACAAATAACGCAATCGACTTTGTCAATATATTTTGTAATCTTTTGATCTGGCGACAACACTACAACAAGGTCGACCTCATCTTCGTAACGAAGTTTATAAATGCGCTCTTGAATTGCTTTAAAGGCTTGAGTTGGAATTGTACTAACAGTTTGAGCACTTAAAATTTCGGGAGTAACGCTTAGGACACCAATTTTTCAATAGCCGCGTTCGAAAACTTCACCGGATGTATAGGCAGAATAATCGCTACATTTAATTTTACAAACCGTTGAATCTTTTCCCTTATAAAAATCACGAACATTTTCAGTTGTTGCCTTTTCAGTTTGAATATCTTTATCGCTCTGTGGTTCATTAGTTGTTGTTTTACTATCTTCACCAATAAAAAATTCAGTTGCTTGCTTCAAAATTTTCTCAGTTGTACTTGTCTTTTCAACACGCGGAGTATTATCTCCTTCAAAAATTATTGTTAAATATCCATCCAACTGTCCAACGTTTTCATCAATTCCCGAAGCAGCTAAATCAAGCGAATGACTGGCTGTGATGTATCCAAAAACAGCAGCAAAAATTCCAAGAATCGCTAAAACGAATACGACCAAACCAATTCGTTCACGATGCCCTTGTTTTTTTACATCAACATTCTCACCCATTATAAAATCCTCTTTAAAAATTCTCCTGTATAAGAACCTTTGATCTTTGCAACCTCTTCAGGTGTACCTGTAGCTATAATTTTTCCACCACCATCTCCACCTTCTGGACCTAAGTCAACAATGTGGTCTGCACATTTTATAACATCTAAGTTATGTTCGATAACTAAAACTGTATTTCCACTATCAACAAGTCTGTTTAATACATTAAGAAGCTGACGAACATCTTCGAAGTGAAGACCCGTTGTTGGCTCATCCAAAATATAAAATGTCTTACCCGTTTGAACTCTTTGAAGTTCACTTGCAAGTTTGACGCGCTGAGCTTCGCCACCAGACAATGTTGTTGCAGGCTGCCCTAAATGAATATAACCAAGACCAACATCATAAAGTGTTTGAAGCTTTCGCTTAATGTTTGGAATATTTTCAAAGAACTTCAAAGCTTCATCAACAGTCATATTTAAAATGTCCGATATATTTTTGCCTCGATATTTCACAAGCAAAGTTTCTCTGTTATAACGTGTGCCATGACATTCTTCGCAAGGAACATAGATGTCTGGCAAGAAGTGCATCTCAATTTTAATTTGACCTTCGCCTCGACATGCTTCACATCTGCCTCCAGGAACATTGAATGAAAAACGTCCTTGAGAATAGCCTCGAATCTTTGAATCCGGGGTGCTTGCGTATAATGCGCGAATGTCGTCTCAAAGACCAATGTAAGTTGCGGCGTTGCTTCGCGGAGTTCTTCCAATTGGACTTTGATCAATAGTAATAACCTTATCTAAATATTCAAGACCACTTATCTTTTTATATTCACCGGTACTTCTGTGAGATCTGTTTAACATATTTGAAAGAGCTGGAGCTAAAGTATCTGCAATTAAAGAACTTTTTCCAGAACCTGAAACACCAGTAACAACTGTAAAAGTTGAAAGAGGAACTTCCAGTTTTACATTTTGCAAATTATGTTGTTTTGCACCTGTCAAAACAAGCTTCCCATTATTTTTTGAACGACGTTCCTTCGGAGTCTCAATCTTTTTTGCACCACTTAAATATTGACCAGTTATAGATTTCTTAACTTGTTCAATCTTTTTAGGTGTTCCTGCAGCCACAACATAGCCACCATGTTCACCTGCAAGTGGACCCATATCTACAACATAATCAGCACTGCGAATTGTTTCTTCGTCATGCTCAACAACAACAACTGTGTTACCCAAATCACGAAGATGTTCCAAGGTTGCAATTAAACGAGCATTGTCTCGCTGGTGAAGTCCGATGCTTGGCTCATCCAAAATATAAAGCACGCCAACAAGTCCAGCACCAATTTGAGTTGCAAGTCGGATGCGCTGAGCCTCGCCACCAGACAAAGTTGCGGTAGCACGCTCCAAAGTTAAATAATCCAAACCAACATCAACTAAAAATTTCAAACGAGCTTTAATCTCTTTAATAATTGGATCGGCAATTTGATGTTGAGCATCACTAAATTTTTGATAATCATTAATATGTTCAAAGAATTTGTAACACTCTGCAGCACTTAGCGTTGTAACGTCATGAATTGATTTTCCACCAACTGTCACAGCCAAAATTTCAGGCTTTAAGCGTTGACCCTTACAAGTTTCACACTTGCGAGTTGCGAAGTACTTCTCAAACTTTTCACGCTGCCTATCACTTTTTGCTTTTTTAAGACGATACTTAATTGCACCGCTCGCACCTTCTCAATCAATATATCAATGGGTGTGCCTACCGTCCACCGTCACATAATCAACACGAAGTTCTTCATCACCAAGTCCATACATCAAAGCATCTTTAGCACGCTTCGGTAAATCTTGCCAAGGTGTATCAACACTGACGCCAACATGTTTACAAACAGCAGCCAAAACTTGCGGATAATAATTTCCACTTACGAAGGGAGCCATCGCACCTTCGGCAATTGAAAGAGATTTATCCGGAACAATTAAACTTGGATCAACTTCATCTTTGTATCCAATACCCAAACAATCTGGACACGAACCATATGGTGCGTTAAATGAAAAATCACGAGGCTTTAGCTCATCCATACTGTGACCATGTTCAGGACATGCAAGAGCCAAACTAAAGATGTGCTCGCCTTCGGCAATTCCACCCTTTGCACCACTTGAAACTTTTGAAGCCTTAACTTGCGAATCCTTTTCATCTAAAACTTGAACAAGAACTCGCCCTTCGGAAAGTTTGGTAGCAAGTTCAACGGCATCAGCAATTCGGCTTGTTGCGTCACTCTTTAATTGAACCCTGTCAATTACAACATCAATAAAATGTTTAACTTGTTTATTTAAACGAATTGGTTTTCCGTCAAGTTTTTTAATTTCACCATCTATACGAACGCGGCTAAAACCTTGCTTTAATAAATCAGCAAAGAAATTTGTGTATTCGCCTTTTTTGCCTGCCACAACAGGAGACAAAATAATCGCTCGAGTTGGATTATTGTCATCGCCATTACCAAGTTTTAATATTTCATCGGTAACTTGATCAGTAGTTTGAGCCTCAATCACACGCCCGCATTCCGGACAATGAGGAATACCAACGCGCGCGAACAACAAACGTAAATAATCATAAATTTCTGTAGTTGTTCCAACTGTCGAACGCGGATTCTTACTTGTTGTTTTTTGATCAATCGAAACAGCCGGACTCAAACCATCAATACTATCCAAATCAGGTTTACTCATCTGTCCCAAAAACATACGAGCATAACTCGAAAGGCTCTCAACATAGCGGCGCTGACCTTCAGCATACATCGTGTCAAAAGCAAGACTACTTTTTCCACTACCAGATAGTCCTGTAATAACTACAAACTTATCGCGAGGGATGTCAATATTAACATCCTTTAAATTGTGCTCCCGAGCACCCTTTATGCAAATGTTCTTAGCCATTATTTTCGATTAACTTATAGTAATTTTCTTCAATTCTATCTAACAATTCTTTATCAGCAATTGATGTAAAATCGGCAACTGCATCACGAAGACCATACTTCGCAATTTTTTCTTGCATCAAAACACTTTCAGCATCTTCAGGATTATTAAAATGAAGCGCAGCCGCAATACCAACCAATAAATTATCAACCGGCAATTCAAATTCATAAGCCGTAAGCATTGGCTTTACCAATCTATCTTCAATCGAAAGCTTACGAAGAGGCTCACGACCCACACGTGTAACATAATCCTTTAAATGAGGATTTTTAAAACGCTTAATGATCTTATCAATATATTCTTTGTGTGCATCTTCATCAAAACCATGCTTCTTGCAAAGACCAGAACCACTTTCAATCATTGCAGACTTAACAATTTTATAAATATTTTCATCGTTGATTGACTCTTCAATAGTGGCTTTGTCATTAATAAATCCAAGGTAGGCACAAATTGCATGACCAGTATTTAGCGTAAACAATTTCCTCTCAACGTAAGCTTCTAAATTATCAACGAAGTTCACGCCTTCGATATCAACATCGCCAACAAGTTCATGCTTACAAACATTTCACTCATAATAACGCTCAACACAAACATTCAATCCTTGCGCATCACAAACTGGAGGAACAATTCTATCAACAGAACAATTTGCAAAACCAACATGTTTGTCTGCAAACTTTTTATCATCGTCACTTAGCAAATCGTAAACTGCATTCTTTAATTTATCAGTTGCAAGAACGGCATTTTCGCAAGCAATTATGTTTAGGGGTTTTTCAATTTCATCAAGATGTTTGGCAGAAATACCCTTTGCAATTGCAGGAGCAATCTTCGGCAAAATATTTACTCCAACTGCTGTGGTAATTAAATCTGCATCTTTTAAAACATTCGAAATATCTTTTTTTGAATCAATAGCGCTAACGTTATCAATAAAAATATCTTCGGATTTAACATCGGTAATGTGAACAGTAAATTGCTTCTGATTATTTATTGCATCAACAATATCATCAACTACATCAGCAAAAATTACGTCGTAATTAGATTGACGAAGCAAAGCACCAACAAAACCTCGGCCTATATTTCCAGCACCAAACTGGACTGCTAGCATATAGCGTCGCCTCATTTCTCGCTTCACAACTCACAAATTTCTTCATGTTTAGAAGGACGACAAATAAAAATTCCATAAATGATGAAGAATATAGAAACAACCAAAAGTGGAGCAATAGAAAGATCAAATACAAATGCTTGAGTTTGAACTGCACCTTGCTGCAGGGCTTCGTCAGCCATCATTGCCAAAGCGTCAACAGTACCATGACAAATAATCAAAGGTCAAATATTACCGGTTCTAATAAATACACCTGCAAATAAAATCCCCATTGCAAAAGCATAGAAAACCTGGAATCAAGTTGTTCCAAAATCTGCTCCAGCAAAAATATTCGCAAGATGAATTAGGCCAAAGATTCCAGCTGAAACAAATAAAGACAACCAAATTCCTTTAGACCTATTATAAATTCTCATAAAGTTTGGAATTATCATACCCCTAAAGGTAATTTCCTCAACAAATCCAGGAACAAAACCAAGTAAAACAATACCAATCTTAAAGTTATCAAAATTTAAACCAAAAGCATTAATTCCTATAAATAAAAGACCGGGCAACATAAATAAGCAAGCGCGTCCAAAATTTCTTAAAATCAATACGCCCTCGTAATTTGAATGTTTAAACCTAAGTTTAAATCACCACAAAACAAAAATAATTAATAAAATGCTTAATGTGCTATGTGCAAGCATAAAGGCGCTGTCAGCATAAACAATTTGATCTACAGAATTTTGAATTGCACCTTGCATCAAATCCCCAACAAAAGGAGTAGCAGGGTTGCCTGGGGCACCAATAAACATCTGCTCAAAAAAGGAAATAAAATAATCAGGAATAGTTTGACAAATTAAAAGCAAAATAAGTGTGCTTCATAAAGGTCTATTAAAAATGCTACTATCACGAACATATATACCTTGAGGGTTTTGCCCCTCTTCAATACGGAGCATTGTATTAATCTTAGCTTGCATAATTGCATAGCAAATTAAACTAAGTATAGGCAACAAATAATTAAATAGAAGAAGTAATAAATATATTACGTTGTAATCTTTGTCTTGTTCACCATGTGCTTCGTAAAATTGATTGTGCTTCTTACCAACTTTGTATCCCCAGTAAACTCCATAAATTCCGCAAGTAATAATTGTAAAAAACACAACAAGCGCTGGGCAAAAACCTTCGTCATTTTTACTTAAGGCATTACTTTCCTTAGCAATTTCAAACTGCCAAAAAATACCATAAATACCAAATGTAATAATTGTATAAATGATAGAAAGTGCAACGTTGCGTTTATAAACTCGACGAAGCTTATGTTCCTTCTTGCTTGTCTTTGCAGGTTTTACGTTTCTGTATTCAACACTAATATAAGGATCAAAAACTTTACGCTCTTCAATATTCATAATTACTCCGAACTATTAATTGAATGTCTTAAGAACAAAATCAACATCTTTAGTGCTTTTGAGTTTTTCAACCAACTCTTCGTCTTCAAGACGCTCAGAAATTTTTGCAAGCAAATTTAGATGATCATCTCCAACTCCAGCAATACCAAAAATTAGATATGCCTTTTCATCGCCAAAACTAACACCTTCTGGATATTGCATAAATACAATTCCACTGTTCTTAACGTGTTTCTTTGCTTCGCTGGTTCCATGAGGAATCGCAATACCCATTCCAAGATAAGTTGAAACTTCTTTTTCACGATCATGCATTGCAGCAATATATTGATCATCAACACATCCAAGCTCTTTTAATAATTCACCAGAAGCTTGAATAGCCTCATCTTTACCTTCGGCTTTTTGCCCAAGCTTAATTCCTTCTTTTAACAATTTTGTTCTTGTGTTCTTTCCAGTTTTTTCCTTTGAATTATCCATTTTCTTAACCTCCTTCTTAGTTTTTTCAGAAGTTAGTTGATTGTACAAATCATCAAGAGCTGGATCACCAAGGAAGTTCTCCAGTTGAACTAATTGGCTACCAGCAGGCGTTTTCTTCGAAGCCCTGTCAGCTAAAGTACTTTGACAAACAACAATATCAGCATCTTGTGGAATGCTATCAATCGCAGAATTTTTAACTGTAATGTCAGGCCGATCATTCTTCAAGCGCTTAGCAAATTTTGTAGCACCCATCGCCGAAGAACCCATCCCAGCATCACATGCAAAAATGATTTTTGAAACATCGCCTGAATTCTTTTTAACAGACGAAGCCACAGCACCCTTGCTTTCAGCCTTCATCGCATCTTTTTGAGCTGTTGCTTCTTCTAAACTCTTTCCCTTTGACATTTTGATAATTGGAGAAGAAATCAAAAACGAAATTCCTGCAGCAATTACAACTCCAACTATAGAAATTCAAATTCCTCCTTTCGGGCTCATTATCAAAAACGAAACTATAGATCCAGGACTTGCTGGGCCAATTAAGCCTGCACCCATAATCATGAACCAGAAAATTGCACAGAAATTACCAACAATTGGACCAATAATTACAAGCGGATTTGCCAAAACATATGGAAAATAAATCTCATGGATTCCTCCAAAGAAATGAATGATAATTGCACCAGGTGCAGAATCCTTCGCTGCTTTATCTTGACTAAATACTCAATATGCAATCAAAACACCTAAGCCAGGACCTGGATTTGTTTCTAACATATACATGATACTTTGTCCCGCATCTTGAACTTCTTGAGCTCCCAAAGGAGTAAAGACTCCATGATTAATTGCGTTGTTTAGGAACAAAACTTTTGCAGGTTCTAAGAAAACAGCAATCGCAGGAAGCAGCTTCGCATTAACTAATATATCAACTCCCCCTGCAAGAATTGTTAGGATGAATGACATAAAAGGACCAATCGCAAAATAACCAATAATTGCCAAAATCATTCCAAAAATGCCAACACTGAAATTGTTTATTAACATTTCAAAGCCAGCTGGCATATGTCCTTCCATAAGCTTGTCAAACATTTTTATTATCCAACCAGCAAAAGGCCCCATTATCATAGCCGCCATAAGCATTGGTGTTGTGCTGGCAGTGGCTGTCACTTCGGAAAGCATTCCGGCTTCAACCATAGCAGTTTGAACCGCAACTTCATTAAGAGCAGCTTGGTATTGAACATAATCAGCAGCGATGCAACCCAAAATTGCAATCGAACCCATAACCCTACCTCGGGTTCCACCAACCATCTTGCCACCTTGACCTGCAATTAATATAGGAAGCAAGAAATTAAGAATATAGGGCTGGATTTTAGAAATTGCTTCATTTGGAAACCATCCATTTGGATATAAAAATATAGCGGTCAATAAACCTCACGCAATAAAGGCACCAATATTTGGCATAACCATTCCGCTCAGGGCTCGACCCATACTTTGAATCTTTTGTTTCATTTATTCCTCCACTACACACATAAACAAGCAATCAATAAAATTGCTAACCTATTATTCTATCATATAAAACCTAGTCAAAAAGTTCTAAGTTGCTCATTTGAGCTTCAAGCTTTCCTTCGTTAATTTGCTTAACAATCTCAACAATTTTGTCATTGTAAGGAGTTGGAACTTTGTACTTTTTACCATATTCACAAACAACTCCATTAATTGCTTCAATCTCGCATTTTTTACCGTTACAAATATCTTGATGCATAGAAGGAACAATATCACGGTGCTTTTTCATAGCAATTGGAAGTAATAATTTTGCGAATGCCTTCTTCAAACCACCTTTGTAGTAAAACAATTTTGTAATATCTTTTCCCTGGACAGGAGCAAAAGTAACTCCTGCTGCATGTCCTACATCAATACATTCTTTCATAGTTGCTACTGCAATTGGCTTTGCGGCTTTACCCTCAGAAATAGAACCGAAGGTACCGCCAACAACTGTACCCAATCCGCTAAATGTTGCATTAATTAGAAGTTTACTTCAACGCGCACCAATCAAATTCTCCTCGAATTCAACAGGACACATTAATTCTAAAATATCCTTAACCATTTTGAATTGCTCATCACTAACACCTTCCATCTTGCCCATGTGAAAAGACAGCGAATCTGTGTCAGAAGTCAACTCAACAACACCAGGTTCAAGCAGTGTAGCGCCCCATTCAACGGTACAACCCATAGTATGTTCGTGACCGACAATACTTGCAATTAAAGGTTCAGGAATTCCATTTTGCAAAGTACAAATAATTCCATCCTTCGCAAGGAATTTTTTAAGCATGGTTACAACTTCTTCGTTAAAAAGTTGCTTTGTCATTAAAAAGATAACGTCATATTTGCCTTCCATTTCGTCTGGAAATAAAACTTTTACCTTGACGTTCTTCTGAACCGTTCCGATAATTTTTGCACCATTTTTACGAAGTGCTTCAACATGCTTTTTGTTACGATTAATTAAATCAATATGGCCGCCAGCTTCTGTTATATAAGCACCTAAAACAGTACCCAAACTGCCGGCTCCATAAATTGCAGCACGCATAATTTCTCCTTTGAATAACTTGACCTGTTTATTATATGTTATTTACAAATTAAATAATCAAAATGTTAAAATATCATCGTTAAAGGAGAAAACATGATTAAACTAAACACGAAAAATTCTGGTTTCAGCGAAGCCGAGCTTAACTCTGTTAAAGATCAAACACTTGCTGCTTACAAAACCTTAATGGATAGAAGTGGCAAAGGATCCGAGATGCTTGGATGGCTGAATTTAGCAAATGAATATGATAAAGATGAGTTCGCTCGAATTAAAACTGCTGCCAAAAAGATCCAAGATTCAAGTGAAGTCTTAGTTTGCATTGGAATTGGCGGAAGTTATCTTGGTGCTCGCGCCGGTATTGAATTTAGCTTTGGTCAATTTGCAAACCAGCTTGCTAAAAAACGAGGAGCTGTTGAAGTTTATTTTGCAGGAAGCAATATTTCAAGCACTTACATTCAAAATATCTTCGACATTATTGGCGATCGTGATTTTTCTGTAAATGTAATTAGCAAAAGTGGAACTACAACTGAACCTGGTGTTGCTTTTAGACTTTTCCGTGAAAAGCTAGAAGAAAAATACGGCAAGGATGGAGCCAAAGATAGAATTTATTGCACAACCGATGGTGAAAAAGGCGCAATGCATGATATGGCAATCGCCGAAGGCTTCGATCGCTTCGTTGTTCCAAATGCAACTGGTGGTCGTTTTAGCTGCTTGACTGCTGTAGGACTTTTGCCTATGGCTGCTGCCGGAATGAATATAGATAACGTTATGAAGGGCTTAGCCGATGCTACCAAAAAATATGACAATGATGATTTTGCATCAAATGATGTAATGCAATACGCTGCACTTCGTTATTTGATGTACAAAAATGGTAAGGCTATTGAGATTTTGGCTAATTATGAACCATCTTTGATGATGTTCGGTGAATGGTTTAAACAACTTATGGCAGAAAGCGAAGGCAAGGAACACAAGGGTTTGTTCCCAACTGCTGCAAACTTTTCAACTGACCTTCACAGCATTGGTCAATTCATTCAAGATGGTACTCGCAATTTATTTGAAACAGTTATTTGAGTTGATAAGCCTCAAGCTCAATTGGAAATTCCAAACGACCCAGAAAATGTTGATGGGCTTAACTTTACAAGCGGCATGAAAATGCAAGATGTAAACAAACAAGCGATGCGTGGGACAATGCTTGCTCATGTTGATGGCGGATGTCCAAACATCGTTTTGAATTTAGATGAACTTAGCGACTATACTTTTGCCGAAATGGTTTACTTCTTCTGGAAGAGTTTGGCAGTTTCGGCTTATTTGATTGATGTTAATCCTTTTGACCAACCGGGTGTTGAAGCCTACAAGAAAAATATGTTTGCTCTTCTTGGTAAACCAGGATTCGAAGATATGAAGGACGACTTAGAAAACAGACTAAAGGAAGTTGAATAATGAAGATTTTGATGATAAACCTCATGCCACTAACAGGCTCTGGAAGTGGTGTTTATGTAGAGAATATGTCTCGCGCACTTGTGCGCCAAGGACACGAAGTCTGTGTTATATTTATAGATAACCTTCCGTTTGAGGATAATGGATATCCATTTAAATGCCACCCTATCTACTTTACAGCAGATGATGGCACTAAACCAAATGTTGACGCCGAAGTCCTACCTTTCAACTTCCCTTGTTTGACTACTCATCCTCGAAGCGTTTTTAACTTCCGTGATCTGAGCAAAGAACAAGAAGCGCAATATTGCGACGCATTCCGCAAAGCAATAGCACAAGAAGTCGAAGAGTTTCAGCCAGACCTCATTCATAGCGGACATATTTGGTTGACCTCGGCGGTAGCCGCTGAATTCAACATCCCATTAGTTATAACTTGCCACGGAACAGACATCCAGGGTTTCGTCGCAACTGATAGATTCCATGAATATTGCAATAAAGCTGCACGCGCTGCAGGTTCTATAATTTGTATTAGCGATAAAAATGCTGCAGAAGTTCGAGAGAACTTCCCTGATGATGCAGAAAAAGCAATCACTATGCCTAATGGTTATGATTCTCATGTGTTCTATCCAGAAGAGAACAACCGAGCAGAAGTCTTAGCAGAATTTGGAATTGAAAAAGAATATAAACACCTAGTTAGCTTCGCAGGAAAATTCGCACACTTTAAAGGTATAGATATTTTACTTCGTGCGGCTGCTCAATACGAAGACGAAGACACCGCAACCGTGCTTGCGGGTGATGGTCAACTCTTCGATGAGATGACTGCCCTTCGCGAAAAGCTTGGTTTAAAGAATGTTTACTTCATCCATAATCAACCTCACGAAAAGCTTCGTAAACTTTACAACGTTGCGGAAGTATCACTCGCGCCTTCGCGTAATGAACCTTTCGGATTAGTTGTAATTGAGGCAAACGCATGCGGCACTCCAGTTATTGGAACAAATGATGGAGGAATCGCAGGAATACTGACAGATAAAACAGGAATCTTGATTGATCCCGAAGACCCCGACGCACTTGCACGCGAAGTCAAAGCTGTCCTTTCAGGAGAAAAGACCTTCGATAGAAATACTTGTGCAGAATATACAAAGCAAACATTTAGCCAAGACAGTCTAATTCTAAAAACTATAGATTTATATAACAGTCTTATTTAGTTTTAGACTTGTCGTCGAGGGTGCCGCCGACAATTTTATGATAAGGCTTGCCTGAAACAATTTGCTCACGAAGTTGAACCGCAGCTGTAAATAATCCATCTGTTGAAGAGTTCAACGCAGTCTCAACAGAGTCTTGAATTACGCCAATAATAAATCCAACAGCAACAACTCCTGCTGCAATGTCTCCACCAATTCCAAACAACGAGCACGCCATCGGAACAAGAAGAATTGAGCCACCTGAAACTCCAGAAGTTCCAACCGCACTAATTGCAGCAATCAGAGAAAGCAAAAGAGCAGTACCAAAATCCATATTAATTCCAAGAGTATGGCAACAAGCAAGCGTCAAAGTAATAATTGTGATCGACGCTCCTTCCATATTAATAGTAGAGCCAATTGGAATTGTTATTGAATATGTCTTTTCATCTAAGTGAAGCTCATCGCAAAATTTCATATTAACAGGAATGTTTGCAGCTGAAGACCTCATGAAGAAAGCAGTAATAGCAACATCTTTAATAGTTCTAAAAATAAGCGGGTATGGATTTCTTCGCATAACAAAGCCAACAATTAAAGCATTAAATCCAAAAGCAATAAACAAAAGAATTGATAAGTAAACACACAAAAGCAAACCGTAATCCGTAAAGATTCCAATTCCATTATCCAAAATTGCAGTGAAGACCAAACCTGCAATTCCAAAAGGAGCAAAGTCAATAATAATCTTTACAATTCCGGTTAGAACTTCAGCAATTTTTTTAAAACCTTCTTTAATGCGTTCGGGTAAAATTGGTCGAGCAATAATTCCAAATAAAATTGACCAAAAAATTACGCCAAGAAAATTAGCATTAGCAATCGCATCTATTGGATTTGCAACAATGCTTGTAAAAATATTTACAACAATATCTCCCATTCCTTCAGGAGCAGAATATTGTGAAATATCAACATCAGATGGGAGCACTAAAGTTACTGGGAAAAACACATTGATAACTACAGCAATAAATGCAGCAGAAAAAGTTCCAAGAGCATAAAGACCCATTGTCTTTTGAACAGTCTTGCTGCCAGCCTTTTTTGCGCCCATCAAAGAAGCCGTAATTAAAAAGAAAACAAGTATTGGCGCAATAGCTCTAAGCCCACCAATAAATAAATTACCAAAAACTTGAAATGTAACCGCAAGAGCTCCAAGACAATTAACTACAATTTCATTTTCATGGAGTCCGCCTTGATGATTAACAGCAAGATTACACAAAACACCAACAATAGATCCAATAATTAAACCAATAACAATGCGCAAAATGAGATTCGTATTACGATACTTAATAAATAGTTTTTTCATTAGTCACCAAACTTAATCTTGTTTGTTTTTTCGTCTATTTCTAAAATTTTAACTAATGACTCAACTCTATACCCCTCATCACGAAGTTCATTTCCACCATTTTGATATACTTTTTCAATTGCAATTCCAATGCCGTCAACTTTTGCACCAGCTTGTATACAAATTGAAAGTAAACCACGAAGCGGGCTTCCCTTCGCTAGAAAATCATCAATAATTAAAATATGATCTTTATTTGATAAGAATTTTTTCGAAACTGTTTCATCATATTCTCGAAAATGAGTGTAAGAAATAACTTTGGAACTATATTTCTCGCCATTAATGTTTACACTGTCTCTTTTCTTAGCGAAGACGAGCGGAACACCAAGTTTTTGCGCTACAGGATATGCAACAGCAATACCTGATGTCTCAATTGTTAAAACTTTCGTAAACTTAATACCCTTAAAGCGTTTGATAAATTCGTCAGCCATTTTATCTACAAGTTTGGTATCAATTTGATGGTTTAAGAATTCATCAACTTTAAGGACATCACCGTCTTTGATCTGTCCTAACTTCTTGATTTTGTCTTTAAGCAATTTCATAGTTTCTCCAAAATGGTGGGCCCAGCAGGATTCGAACCTGCAACCAAAGGATTATGAGTCCTCTGCTCCACCATTGAGCTATGGGCCCAGCGGTAATGCGGTATTTTACCACAATCTATTTTATTATACGCAGGATAATTGTGGGCATTTGCATTGCTATTTTACACAATTTATTCATGAGTTGACATTCAATTATCAACAAGTGGAATATACTCATCGTAAGCTTCATAATAACAACGATGACGAACTCCATCAAACATCACTCACTTAGAATTTGGAATGCGTTTGTGCATATCTTTCGCAATTGTTTCACTGCATAAATCTTGAGAACCGTTCACAATTAAGACATTTGTATCAATTTCTTGCAACTTATCAGATAAGTCAATACAAGAAACTGTTCCGCCTAGATTATATTCATCCTTACCTCAGGCCGTTTTATAAACATTCTCTCGCCCTTTTACTTTGCCTCGCTTAAAACATTCTGGAGCATCTTCCACATTAGAAAAATCATCACAAGAATGAAGCAACATAAATTTCTTATCAGCTTCAATATAAGATTCTAAATTAAAGTTTTGTGTGGCTTCGGCTTCGGCGATTGCATTTTGCGAATCTTTATCCATCATTGAGATTCACTTACGTTGTTCTTCTGCTCACAATTTTGGATTACACAAACCAGAAGAGACGATCATGCTTAAAACTCCTCGAGATTTTTTCTCAATGCAATAAGCAAGTTCTAAAAATCCTCCAAAAGATTGCCCAAGCAAATGAATTTGATCAAGTCTCAAAAAATTACGAAGCGCTTCTAACTCATCTATCCAAGTTTTAATATTTCATAATTCAGTGTGTCCTTCAACATAAGATTTTCCACAACCCAATTGATCATAAAAAATTATTTGGCGCTCTTCTATTAAAGATAGCACATCTAAAACTTCAAGCGTATTATGGCTTCCACCAGGTCCTCCATGTAAAACTACAAGTGGAGCCTTTGCTTCGTTGCCTTTTCCTACAATACGAAAATAGGTTTTAAATCCAAGGTAAGGCATATATCCTTCAATAACTGGAACCGTTTGCCCGCCAGTATTTCAAACCTCAGAAGTACTTGTTTTACAATCTTTAATATCTTTTGGAGCAATAACTTTAAACATTACAAATCTCAATTCGGAATAAAACTTTCACTACATGTTGTACCGTTTTGCCAATAATAATCTTCAATTCCTAAATTATCTGCAAACTTTAACACTTCTTCGTAATCTTCTTGAGAAACAGTTTGCAATAATTCGGGATGATTTTTAGCAACTTCAGATTCTTTATCAAGTACAGGTGTGTATTGATTCATAATTGAATATTTAATTGTGTTACCAAATTCATCGAAAAGCATTTTTAAAACGTCTTTTGAATTTTGTATTTGACCAGGTAAAATCATATGACGCACAATTACACCTTTAGTCATTCGTAAATTCTCTTTATAATTATCAAACTTAGGCTCTTCGCAAAAACTTGCCATTGCATCCAAACTTTCCAACGCACATTCAACATAATTAGTAACTTTGTTAAAAGAAAGCTCCGAAGCCAAGTCATCGCTTGCATATTTAAAATCAGTTAATCAAATATCAACGGTGTCATTTAAGGCATAGACAGTTGACAGCGTTTCATAGCCAGAAGTATTTCAAACAATTGGAAGACTAAGACCTTTTTGCTTCGCAACACGAACCGCAGAAATAAGATGACTTCTATAATGAGTACCTGTAACTAAATTAATATTCATCGCACCCTGATTTTGAAGATCCAACATCATATCTACAAGCTCATCAATGTTTGTCTCTCTACCACAAACATTTCCAACACCAGAAATCTCACGATTCTGACAATACACACATTTCATATTACAATTGCTAAAAAATATTGTTCCGCTACCAGGACCTTGATCGCGTTTAGGACCACCTATAATTCCACTAATAGGAGGCTCTTCTCAAAAGTGAAGTGCACTTCGGGCAACATATAACTTATCATTTGCACCACAAAGTCCAGATTCCCCCGAAGCCCTATTCGCTCCACAAGCAAGTGGACATCAATCGCATTTATCCGGAACTAAATTTTGCCAAGAATTCGTCATTATAATTTTGCACAAGGTGGTTCGTAATGACGTTTATACTCGCTTCGTTTTACTTTTGTTAAAACAGCTTGAACATCAACTTCGCTGTAGCCTAAAAATACAATGTCTTGAGCATTTTTGTTGTTGTCAACATGTTCACGTAAAATTGCATCAAGCGTTGCATAGTCAACGCCGAGGCTGGCTTCGTCAGTTTGATTATCCGTAAGCTCTGCACTTGGCGCACGAGTAATAACATTTTGAGGAATTACATCTTCGTTGTTTTCATACATTCTGCGCTATTGCAAATTTTTAGCAATGCACATTTTATAAACATCGCATTTATAAACATCACCAATTGGTGCAAATCCTCCAGCCATATCTCCATAAAGAGTCGAATAACCAGTTCAAACCTCGCTTTTGTTAGCGGTGTTGAGCATCAACCAATTGTTCTCGTTTGAAGCAGCCATCAAAACTATCATTCTGCATCGAGCTTGAATATTTTGCGATGTTAAATCCGAGATTTGCTCGTCTTCGGAATTTAGAGAATTAACAAACGCTTCATATGCCGAATTTATAAAAACAGTTTTGACATCAATACCTAAATTTGCGGCTAACTTATTTGCATCATTGATTGAATCTTGCGAAGTGAACGGGCCCGGCAAAATCATTCCATGAACATGTTCGCGACCAAAAGCATCAACAGCAATTTTTGCAACAAGCGACGAATCTATTCCGCCAGAAAGTCCTATAACAACATCACTGAATCCACTATCAGTTACAAATTTTTTTGTTTGCTCAACGCAAGCGTTATACATTCTTAAAATTTGATTTGGTTCATCACCAGAAAAACATTCAGTTTCAAAATTTTCAAGTTGTTCTTGCAATGGAATAATCTTTGGCATAATTCACCCCTAATCTTCCTGTTCAACTTCTATTTTGTCAATATAAACATCTCGGCCTTCAGCAAGTTGAGTCTTAATTATTGCATCCTTACAAAGTTTATAATCATCCAATTCTTTAAGTGCATTAAAAGCTTCTTCAAACATCTCATCAATAATTGCAGCTTTTTTTCCAACAACAACATCAATCTGTTTCACGCGCAAACAATTTTGTTCTTTTGCAACACTAACAACAGAATCTAAAACACCGGTTGCTATTCCAAGTTCATGCATTAGTCGAACCTTTAATCCTCGCCAATTAATTCGCGTTCTTCTTCTTTTTCTCTTCTGATCTTTCTTGCTAAAACAATTCTTGAGAACAACAAACTAATTTCATATAGCAAAACTAAAGCAATAAACAATAAAATCATAGTTACAGGCGAAGCATCAGGAGTAATAATTGCTGAGAAAACTAACAACACAACATAAATAATTCGCCATGAACCACGAAGCTTTTTATAAGGAATAATTCCAAATACTACAAGATAAAATACTATAAGAGGAAGTTGAAACGCTATTCCAAATCCAATTTCAAATTTTATAATGATGTCTATGTACGCCGACATTTGCGGAATTACGTCACCTAGACCTTGCGATTGTTCAACAAGTCACTGGATTGCTGTTTTTAAAATTACCGCGTAACAAAATACAACACCCAATATAAATAAAACTACAGCAGCAATAAAAGTTGGAATGAATCATCTTCGCTCTTTTGGTTTAAGTGCAGGCAAGAAAAATGCAAGCAGTTGTCATAATATCATCGGTGAAGATGCAACTACCGAAGATCAAAACGCAATTTTAAATCTTGTTCCAAATGATTCAAATGGAGTAAGTGCAAAAAGTTGCATTCCGTTTTCATCTTGTGGCAAAAAGTCTTTAATTGGTAAAAGTAAAAATTGACCAATAGTTGGTGCAGCTGCATAAAATACTAAAATGCAGACAACCAAAGTGACAAGGATGCGAACAATTCGCATACGAAGTTCTCCGAGGTGATCCATCAATGGCATTCTTGCTGGTCCGATAGGCATTATTTATCACCTTTCTTTTCAGCAGTTGCTTTACTTTCAGTTTTATTATTTGTAGTTTCTTTAGGCTTAGGTTTATCCTTCGGAGGATCAGGTTCGTTTGCAACCTTCATTACAGGATCAACAATTTCTTCTTGAACAACCTTATCCATTTCTGCTTTAGCTTTACGAAATTTTTTAATGGCCAAACCAGCATACTTCGTAACTTCTGGCATTTTTTTTGGACCAAAAATTACAAAGATAAACACGACTATGATAAATAGTTCAAACCCACCTATACCAAACATCTGTGCCTACCTTTAATTAATATCTATGCTGCTTCTGCTTCAGAATTTTGAGCGCTTTGCTGGTTCATTTGACTACAAACAGTCAATGAAACTGTAGGAATACCAAGACCAAGAACCAAAATTACACAAACAATAACTGTAACAATTTTTTTAGTTCTCTCGGACCTTGCTTTAGCACGTGCAGCAGCCTCTTCGCTTTTTTTTGCTGCTTCAATTTTCGCCTGCTTTTGCTTAGGCGTCATTGTTCTTCTTTTACTCATTTAATAACCTCAATCTTTCATTTAGCAAAAATGGGAGGAATATATTACCACATAATAGCCCAAATATAAAACTTTTATTATTTGTTAATTTCCAAGAATAAAACGTTGAATATCTTGATTCATAACAACAACAAACAAAAGCAGAATTAAAGCAATTCCTATAAAAGAAATAATATTAATTGCACGAACTGAAACATTCTTTTTCGTTATTACTTGATAAATTTCAATTAAAAAACGACCTCCGTCAAGAGGCGGTATTGGAAGCAAATTCATAATACCAAGTGAAATAGAAATCATCGCCATGAATTCAAGGAAGGCACATATGCCTGCTTCGGCAGCAGATTTTGAAATAACAGCAATGCCAATTAGCGAAGTTGAGTTCGAAACGGTTTCAGCCATCGTCGCTGGGTTAAATAAATTAACAACCGCACAAATGACAGCCCAAAGATAATTCATGCCATATTGAATAGCTTCAATAGGTGTCATATTTATATGTGTAATTTCCCCAGTAGATTGTTGTTGGACGTCAAAACCTACAAAAGAATACAAAATAACAAACACTATAAATGCAAATAAAATATTTACAAAGATGCCTGCCAACAAAATAATAATTCGTTTCCAAAAAGGAAGGGATCGATACTGCTTAAAATATTCCTCTTTAAAATACTTATCTTTATCTTTAACTTCACGCTTTTCACCTAATTTATATCCATTTATGTCAGCAGCAAAATATTCAATTGGCTTATCTTTATAATCTTTCGATTTTCCACGAACAACACAACCTCAATCAACCAGCTCATCCAAAGCATCTTCTGCTTCATCTTCTGAAATTTTTAATTCATTAGCAACTGAAGTAATTGTGGCTTTTCCGCTTTTATGGATAAATTCCAAAGTTTCAGCCAAAAATGGCTTCATATTACCTGGCTCCATACCACAAACTCTTGCATAACCACCAAGCGGAACGCAAGTAACTCCGTAACGCGTATCGTTGTGTTTAAAACTTAAACGAGGACCAGGAAGCCCCAACATAAACTCACTAACACGAACTCCAAACAAACGTGCAGTAACGAAATGCCCGCCTTCGTGAAGAAAAACGAGCACGCTAAGCACAATTAAACAACACAATATAGTTATTAAAATATCCATCGGGCGATAAATTCTACCACAAAAAATTAATTAGAAATTATACTTGACAAGAATAAAATAAATGGTAATGTGGTCGCCTGTACTTAAGGAAAGGAGAAGGTATGCCAAGACCTGTTATCAACACAGAAGATTGTACAGCTTGTGGTTCTTGCGTTGAAGTTTGCCCCAATGGTGTACTTGAAATTGAAGACACTTCTGTTTCTGTAGTCAACGAAGACGAATGCACAGCATGTGAATCTTGCATGGAAGAATGCCCAATGGGTGCAATTACCAAAATAGAAGAAGATTAATTTCTTTAAAAATAAATTATAGAAAGCAGGGTTTCGGCCCTGTTTTTTTATACATTAATTAAGTTCTGAATTTCCGCAACGCGCAAAGCAATATCTTGAACTTTTTGATAATTCTTTTGAATATTTCTTTTAGTTAAATGGTTTAACAAATTTGAATTAAGAACAAATAAATGCATCCAACCATCTAAAAAGAAAATTATTACTCGTTTTCCAGTTAGCTCGATCAGCTTATTAATGGCCTCAATTACCTGAGGTGTCAAAATATAGAATACCGTTTCAGCATTATCACAAAAAATATCTAAATTATCATTAAGCTTAATATCTTCTGTCTCAACAAATTCTTCAACATTGTAAATAACTGATGATGTATAAGTTAAAAATAGTGGAAACTTTATTTTCTTCTTAATCTTTATAGAATAAGAATCCGAAAACAAAAGTGCATGGCAATAGTTGTAATAAATCTTATTCTTTTTATTTATAGTGATCTCAACAGGGTTTTCTAATTGCTCTGTATAATTATCCCATGTTTCTTCATCGCCTCTTTTAGGAATGTCCATATAATTTAAAAGCTCTTTATATTTATAAACTACTTTGCTCTTTTTCATATTAGATGGAAGATTCTCAAGCGCTTCGCTTCTTTTAGTTTTTTTTGCTATAGATCTTTTTTGATGCCTTGAAATAAGAATGATAGCGCCAACAAGAATAAATACATAAATAACTAAAGCTCAAATACTTGAGGAATCTCTATCGTTAAAAGGGAGCAAAACAATAAATAAAAAAGGCGATCAAAGCAAAGCGGCAAGGATTCAATTAATCACGTGTCGCTTGAATGAAGCGTTTCCTTCGTTGTAATTCATTCTTCATAAAGTAACAGGACACAATGTAGCACCTATAAAACCTATCATAAATGACATAAAAATACTACCCGGTAATTTCCTCGATTCTTCAGCATCAGCAAGCATAATATTTGAAAGAATAAATGTGATAATAAAATAAACAGAGAACATAACAATGCCATAAATGATTAATTCTCGTTTAGAACGAATATTAGGTTTACGGTTACCTCGTTTATTTATATAAGAATCAGCGGATGACATATTAATATCTCCAAACTAGTTATTAAACTCTTCTAGATATTTATCAAGAGTTGTTGCAAAATCTTCTGCTTTGTTATTTTTATTTATCAGTGCCGAACCAACAACACATCCATCTGCTCCAGCATCTACAACCTTACGCGCATTCTTCGGAGCGCAATCTCCATCAACGAAAATTTCAATGTTTCAATTGTTATCCGCTCTCATTTTTGCAAGCTCTGCAACTTTTTCAACTGAAGCTGGAAGCATACGCTGACCGGCAAAGCCAGGTTCAACACTCATTATCAAAACAAAGTCAAGATTGTCAATTAACTGAGATACATAATCAAGAGAAATCTTAGGACTAATTGCAACACCAGCAACCGCTCCCTTGTCTTTAATTTTCTTCAACAACGAAGCCGGGTCTTCGATTGTGTCAGGATGAAAACTTACATAATCTCCTGGCATCACTTTAAAATAATCAACAGCAACATCTGGATTTTGCACCATTAAATGCAGGTCAAGAGGTAAATCTGTGATCGAATGAATATCAGCATATATACCAGTTCCAACAGAAATATTAGGAACGTAATTTCCATCCATAACGTCGTAATGAATAAGTGGGATTTTAGTTTCTTCGAATTTTTCTACATAAGTTTTAACATCTCATGGTGCAGAACACATTATTGATGGTGCAATTTTCATAACAACTCCTTTAACAATTAAATTATACATCATAAAACAAAAGTATTGGTAAAGACAGCGAGAAATAATTTTCTGGTCGGGTAGACTGGACTTGAACCAGCGACCCCACGACCCCCAGTCGTGTGCGCTACCAAACTGCGCCACTACCCGACATATTTATGATGCAATTATTTACCTTGTGGCAAAGTACCATCTCAAGATCTTGGATTATCTAACGTATAAAAATATTCCTTAACTCTCTCAAGATATTCATCGTTGTTCATCGTCTTAATAATTGGGTTTAGTTTATCTTTAACACCATTTAAATCTTTATTAAGTGCGATAGCAATATTATAAACAGGCATAATGTCTAGAAAAATCTCCTTAAGATGTTGATTCTTCGTCATATCAGTTCGTGCAATAGGATTAGAATCATAAATTAAACAATCTACTTCACCTTTTTGCACAGCTGCAATAGCATCGTCAACAGTAGTATAGGGCACGTTAACAAAATTTCCTTTAAACCTTGATTTAAAATTAGGAAAATACGTGCCATCTTGAGTAGCAAGTTTAACTTCAGAAGTGTCAGCTTTTTCTTGAAGCGAATCTAGAGTATAAGTAGAATCTTCTCTAAAATATAACGAAGCTCCATTCTTACTGTAAGGTTCGCAAAAATCTACAATTTGTCTACGAGCTTCAGTCACACTAATCTGGTTCATCGAAATATCAACTTCATGATTTTTAATAGCTTCAATTAATCGATCAAAGCCCATTGGAACATATTCAATTTCAAAACCAGCCTCTTTGCATAATGTTTCAAGATAGTTGATTTCAACTCCAACAATTTTGTCATTAGTATTTTTATAAGAAACTGGATAGTTGTTTACTTCAACTCCAACTTTTAATGTTCCTTCTTTAATGGTATTAAAACCCTTATCGTCATTGTTTTGATTGCAACCTACAAAAGTAAAGGCAATAGTACCAATAACTAACATAGCAACTGCAAAGAATATAAAATGTTTGGTTCCGAAAGTTTTACCCATGATTCCTTCCCCTTTAAATGTTTAGAACTTAGGTGGCGCGCCTTGAGGGATTCGAACCCCCGACGTACCGGTTCGTAGCCGGTCCCTCTATCCAGCTGAGGTAAAGGCGCGCGTGAGTGAGTATTTTGATACATATATGCACAAATGTCAAGGAAAATGCTAAAATATAGGTGAAGGTGATCTATGCAAGACTTTGTTTTAATTACAGAAGATATAAAAAATATTATCTCAAATGATTTTTTCATTGGATTAATTTTACTTAGCGGTGTTTACTTTACAATTAGATTAGTTTTTCCACAATTCAGATTTGCAAAACAACTAAAGTGAGCACTTAGTGATAATGCTGGAAGTAAAGACGATGGAATCTCGCCATTTCAAGCTTTTATCACAGCTTTGGGAGCTCGTGTTGGTGTTGGAAATGTTGCTGGCATAGCTTCGGCGATTGCAACTGGAGGTCCTGGAGCAATTTTTTGAATTTGAGTTTTTGGAATTTTTGGTTCTGCAATTTCATTTTTGGAAGGCGTATTAGGCCAAGCATATAAATTAAAAGACGGTGACGAATTTTTAGGAGGCGCCGCTTGATATATATGACGTGGTTTTAAAAACAAAAAACTTTCCAAAGCAATTGGTCTTCTTTTTGCCGTAATTGCAGTAGTAAGTTTTGGAATTCTAATGCCTGGTGTTCAAAGCAACACTGTTGTTAACAGCATCCATCAAGGATTCGGCGCTGACAAAACAATAACAATAGTAGTTGCAGCAGTTTTTATTGCACTAATCATATGAGGCGGCATCAAGAGCATCGGTAAAATTGAAGCAATTTTAACACCAATTAAATGTGTTGCGTATCTTGCATTTGCAGCAATCGTCATATCCTATTATGGAGAGTATCTTGGAGAAACCTTTGAAGCAATTATAACAAGTGCTTTTGGAATCAACGCAGTATTCGGAGGAATTGTTGGTCAAGCAATTACGATGGGTGTTCGCAGAGGAATTTATTCTACCGATGTTGCTTACGGCCCTGGCGGAACCTTCGCGGCTGCAGCAAGATGCGATCATCCTGTTAAACAAGGCATACTTCAAGCGCTTTCTGTTTTGCTTTCAACATTATTAATATGTACGGCTACGGCGCTTATGGTTATTCAAACAGGTGCGGGACAAATTGTTGCTCCAAACGGCGATGTTCTTTATAGTGGTCCATCATTTCCAGGAACAGCAGCTGGCGCCGAATGGGTCCAAGCAGCTTTAAAGTCTGTTCCAATATTAGAAGCATGGGCACCTCAAGTTTTAGCTGTTATGATTGCAATATTTGCTGTAGGAACAATTATCGGTTTTTACTATATCATTGAAAACAACCTTCGATTCATTATGGGTAAAACAAATAAAGGTGCAATTTTCATTACAAAATTAGTTTTCTTAGCGGCATTAGTTATAAGCGCGGTTGTTGATTCTTCGTTTATTTGAAACACGGCAGACATCGGCATGGGCATGCTTGGTTGAATAAATATTATTTGCTTGTTATTCTTGTCGCCAAAAGCAGTTGCGATTGTTAAAGACTTTACAAGAGAAGTTAAAGCAAAGGAAAAACCAAAATTCGTTCCTGAAAAATATGGGATCGATGACGCTACAGGCGCCTGAAAAAATTAAGCCTTAAAATCTTCTAAAACACGAAGTTTAATTCCAGCTTCTTTTAATAAGCTCATTGCAAGTTCGTCCGGATAGGGATTCGTATAAACAACTTCCTTAATTCCTGTATTAATAATCATTTTTGCGCAAACAACACATGGCTGAGTAGTGCAATATAAAACAGAACCGTCCAAATTTGTACCACTCTTAGCTGCTTGAATGATGGCATTTTGCTCAGCATGAAGGCCACGACAAATTTCATGACGCTGCCCACTTGGCACACCTTGTTGCTCACGAAGACATCCAGTCTCCTCGCAATGCTTCAAACCACTTGGGACACCGTTATAGCCTGTTGCCAAAATTCGCTTGTCATTAACAACTATCGCGCCAACAGCTCTTCGAATACATGTTGTCCTGCTTGCAACTTGATGTGCAATTGTCATAAAATATTCATCTCAACTTGGTCTATCAGCCACGGTAGCCTCCTACTTAAAGTATTCGTTTTCAATTTCCATAATTTTATTTACGCGACGCTCATGTCGGTCTCCTGCAAATTCTTCGTTCATATAAGCATCAACACAAGCTTTGCAATCATCAAGACTCATAAAGCGACCTGACAAACAAATAATATTAGCGTTGTTGTGTTGCTTTGAAAGCTTTGCATAATCAACATTTGGAACAACAGCAGCGCGAATACCCTTAACCTTGTTTGCAGCAAGAGACATTCCTATGCCAGTTCCACACATTAAAATTCCGAAGTCGGCGTCACCACTCGCAACTTTTTCGGCAACAATTTTTGCGAAATCAGGATAGTCACAACTCTCAGTTGAATTAGTTCCGCAATCATCAACATCAAAACCTTTATCGGTTAGATGCTTAATCATTTCTGATTTGTAATCGATTGCTCCATGATCTGTTCCAATTGCTATCTTCATGCCTACTCCTATCTATACCCGTCTGGATTATTCTTTTGCCAATTCCAAGAATCCTCACACATTTTGTTAATATCAAATTCAGCAACTCATCCCATTTCTTTTTTAGCTTTAGTTGCATCTGCATAACAAGTTGCAATGTCTCCAGGCCTTCGGTCTTTAATTTCATAAGCAAGTTCATGACCGCAAGCCTTTTCAAATGCTTTAATAACTTCTAAAACACTTGAGCCTTTTCCGGTTCCCAAATTAAAAACCTCAACGCCGTTGTTCTTTTTGGCCATCCATTCAAGCGCGGCAACATGACCCTTCGCTAAATCAACTACATGAATATAATCGCGAACACCAGTGCCATCCGGAGTATCATAGTCATCACCCCAAACGCGAATCTTGTCCAACTTGCCAACAGCAACTTGCGAAACATAAGGAACTAAATTGTTCGGAATGCCCTTCGGGTCTTCGCCGATTTTTCCAGACTCATGCGCGCCAATTGGATTGAAGTAACGAAGCAACACAATGTTCCATTCGTTATCGCCAACATAGATGTCTTGAAAGACCTGTTCTTGCATGCTTTTTGTTTGACCATAAGGGTTGGTAGGATTGCCCTTCGGACAATTTTCAGTAATTGGAATTTCAGCAGGATCGCCATAGACTGTAGCGCTTGATGAAAATATTAAATTTTTCACGCCGGCATCTCTTGCACAATCACAAAGCACAAAAGATCCCATTAAATTATTTACATAATACTCAAGAGGTTTTTCAACGCTTTCACCAACAGCTTTATAACCGGCAAAGTGCATAATTGCGTCAATCTCATTTTCCTTGAAAATATCTTGGATGACATCCATTTCGAGCAAGTTATTTTCATAAAAAATAAGTTGCGAATCATCAACGCCAGTAATTTCTTTAATGCGTCGAACGGCTTCCTTCTTCGAATTACTCAAATCATCGACAATCACAACTTTATAACCTTTGTTTAAAAGCTCAACACAAGTGTGACTGCCAATATAGCCAGCGCCACCAGTAACTAAAACAGTAGTTTCCGATGGCGCTTTGTTTAAGTTCTTATTTGGCATTTAGCTCTTAGTAATTCTTTGGTTCAATCTGAAAGTATGCTTGTGGATGAGCACAAATTGGGCAAATTTGTGGAGCTTCGGTTCCAACACAAATGTGACCACACTTGCGACATTCCCAAACTTTAACTTCACTCTTCTTAAATACTTCTTGAGCTTCTACATTCTTTAGAAGTGCACGATAACGTTCTTCATGACGCTTCTCAACTTCAGCAACAGCACGGAATTTGCAAGCAAGTTCTTTAAAGCCCTCCTCTTCGGCAGTCTTTGCAAAACCTTCGTACATATCTGTCCATTCGAAGTTCTCGCCATCAGCTGCAGCATTTAAATTAGCTACAGTATCGCCAATCCCATCGAGCTCTTTAAACCATTGCTTTGCATGAACCTGCTCATTTCCAGCAGTCTCTAAAAACAACGCAGCAATTTGCTCATAGCCTTCTTTTTTGGCAACGCCAGCAAAATAAGTGTATTTGTTGCGAGCCTGGCTCTCACCTGCGAAAGCCTCTTGTAAATTCTTTTCTGTTTGTGTACCTGCATATTTATTAGCCATTTTTTCCTCCTTTAACTTGTTAATAGCTTATTTTTTCCAAAGTCCATGCAAATTACAATATGCATAAACTGCAAGAACCTCATCGTTGTCTACTAATGAAAACACTGCATGAGGAACATCGCCTGGTTTTAAATTCTTGCGTTGATAACCAAATTTTGTATGACAAGCAATCCATTGAATATAATGTTCTTCTGTCATTGGATGATCTTCAATGCCAACATTAACTCGAAGCATATTATCGCTATTTTCATATACTGGCACATGTTTTTCAACCGCACCATCAGTAACACCAGCCTCAATTGGCTCCATTGGTTGACCGCAACAAATAATTGGAACTCCTGTATCTTGAATAACAGATACAATTTGACCGCATTTCGCACATTTTAAATACTTAATTTCCATTAGTATCATCCTTTCATATATAAGATTTATAGCCCAATTATTTTAACACAAAAGATGGTGTCGGAGATGAGATTTGAACTCACACGTCCGATAAGTGGACACAGGCACCTCAAGCCTGCGCGTCTGCCAATTCCGCCACTCCGACTAATTAACTAAGATGAAGCTCCACCAATAGTACCTTGAGGATATAGGATCATCAAAGCAATTAAGGTGAGCAAGAAAATTACTGCAAGAACAATAGTAATTCTGTCAAGATTTTTCTCAACAATGCTTGTTCCTGTCTGACTTGAATAAACTGAACTTGCAATCATGTCCGAAACACCAGTACCTTTGCCAGAATGCAAAAGAATAAAGATAATCAAGCCTGTGCCAGACAAGAATAACAAAATCAATAATAATATTAAATACCACTCCATGTAAATCTCCTACTTACAAACTTCACGTGGACTGCGAAATTATACACTTTTTATGGAGTTTTGCAAGGTTTTTTTAATTTAGACGTGAATCGTGTATAATTTTATCCGCAAACGGAGGATTTATGTGTGGAATTTGCGGATTTAATAACACAGAAAATGGCGATTTTAGCACGCTAGAAAATATGTGTAATACTATGATTCATCGAGGTCCAGATGGCTTCGGGTATTATGTTAATGACAGTATTGCATTTGGCCACCGAAGACTTTCTCTTGTTGATTTAAACCATGGCGGTCAGCCTATAATTCGTAAATCCGCTGATAAAAATGCTAAATCCTGACACGGAACGAAAGAAAATTTTGATGAAGTTGGAGATTTCGCGATTGTTATGAATGGCGAAATCTATAACTATAAAGAAATTCGATCTGAGCTTGAAAGCGACGGTTATACATTTACAACACAAAGCGATACCGAGGTTGTACTAACCGGCTATATTAAATGAGGCGAAAAAATTCTTAACAAGCTTCGTGGAATGTTTGCAATTGTTATTTGGGATAAAAATAATAAAGAGCTATTTTGCGCTCGTGATTTTTTTGGTATCAAACCTTTCTATTACACAAACCAAAAAGGTCAGTTTATTTTTGCTTCGGAGATTAAAGCAATTCTTGAGCATCCAAATTATCAAAAAGAACTCAACACCGAAGCGCTTGAGCAATACTTATGTTTTCAATTTTCTGCTTTGCAAGAAACTTTCTTTAAAGATATTTTTGTTTTGCCTCAAGGACATTACATGAAAGTTAAGAATGGAAAACTTTCAATAAAACAATATTGGCGTCCAAAATTTGAACAAGATAAAAGTTTGTCTCATGAGCAATGGGTTAATAAAATCGACGAAGCAATGCACGAATCTGTTAAATATCACAACATTGCAGATGTCGAAGTTGGTTCTCTGCTTTCAAGCGGAATTGATTCAAGTTATAACGCCACCCTTTTGCATGAGATTAACCCAAAAATTAAAACATTCACTGTTGGTTTTGAGGCTTATAAAAATTCAGGGTCAGAAAAGGGCGAACGCAATGAAATAGCTTGAGCCAAAGAGCTTGCAGATAGTAAAAATATTGAAAACTACAGCAAAACAATCTCAGAAGAAGAATACTGGAAAGCTCTTCCAAAAATTATGTGACACATGGACGAACCTCATGGGGATCCGAGTGCAGTTGCACTTTACTTCGTAGATCAACTTGCTGCCAAAAATGTAAAAGCTGTACTTTCTGGCGAAGGAGCAGACGAACTCTTCGGAGGTTACACAATTTATCAAACGTCTCTTTCTTCAAAAAAGTTAAATTGACTCCCAAAGTCTGTAATTAAGGGTTCAAAAACTTTGATGTCAAAAATGAAAGTACGTGGTGCAAAATATTTAGACAGAGTTGAAAAGGGTGTTGAAAATTGATATTACACAAATGCTTACGCGAGTGCATTTAGTGTGTCTGAGAGATATCAATTGCTAAAAGTAAAGTCTAACAATATGAAAACTCCTCAAGAAATTACTTCAAAAACTTACGCTGAAGCTAATGCGGATGGTCTTGATGATTGCGCGAAAATGCAGTATACCGACCTAAATTTCTGGATTCTCGGCGACATTTTTATGAAGGGCGATAAAATGGCAATGGCTCATTGTCTTGAATGTAGAGTTCCTTTCCTTGACACTCACGTTTTTGAAGTTGCAAGAAAACTTCCAACCAATGAAAAAATTTCTTCGGTTCAAACCAAGATTGCCCTTCGCGATGCTGCCAAAAAAGTAATTCCAAATGATTGAGCCGAAAAGAAAAAGTTGGGCTTTCCTGTTCCACTTTCAAATTGACTTCGTGAAGATAAATATTACAAGCAAGTTAAAAAATATTTTACAAACAAAACTTCAAATAAATTTTTCAACGAAGATTATTTGCTTGACATTTTAGAAGATCACAAAAAAGGAATTGTTGACAACTCAAGAAAAATCTGAATCGTCTACATGTTTTTACTCTGACACGAAATCTTTTTTGAGAATTAATTATTTAGCGCACTTAACGCAACTTCAACATCATCGAAGTGATGTTTTTTAGTACCAATTTCTTGGTATTTTTCATGGCCTTTACCAGCTAAAAGAACGAAGTCCTGAGCTTCGGCCATTTTAATAGCTTTTTCAATCGCCGAAGCTCTGTCAACCTCGACTTCGTAATTTTTATAAGTTTTAATTCCGGCAACAATATCATCAATAATGTCTTCAGGTTTTTCACGGCGCGGGTTGTCACTAGTAATAATTGCATAGTCCGAAGCTTCAACCGCAATCTTACCCATTTTTGGACGCTTGTCTTTATCTCTATCTCCTCCACAACCAACAACTACAAAAACTTTTCCGTCGCAATCATTTTTCAAAGTTTCAATTGCTTTTTGCAAGGCATCAGGAGTGTGACAGTAATCGACAAAAACTTTAGGCTTCTTTTCTCCAACTTCAACAAGTTGCATTCTTCCTTCAACAACTGGCATAGTTTCAAGCGCGTTAACAATTTCATCATGATCAAAACCGAGCTGCCTACAAATCCCATAAGCAACCAACATATTTTGCTGATTAAATCTTCCAATAAGAGGGAAATTAACAACAACTTTATCTAAATTAAACAATGCATCTTTATTTAAACCAACAGAAATTACGTCTTCGCCGTTCATATAAGCTTGCTTATAAAGTTTTTGGCCCCATTCATCATCAATACAAATAACCCTTTTAGCTGGGTATTCTTTACTGAAAAGCTTTGCCTTTGCCTCGAAATAATTTTCCATAGTCTTATGATAATCAAGATGATCTTGAGTTAGATTTGTAAATGCCGTTACGCCGAATCTAATTCCTTTAATTCTGTTTTGCTCGATAGCATGCGAGCTAACTTCCATTACGATATTGTTAATTCCTCGTTGCTTAAATTCGTACATAATTTTTTGAAGCTGAAAAGCCTCAGGAGTTGTTCGACCAACAAATTTAAAATCTTCGCTATCAGTTTCAACTCCATCAATCTTAATTCCGTTAGTTCCAACCAAACCACAATGACGATTACAAGTTGTTAAAACGTGAGAAATAATATTTGTAATTGTTGTTTTTCCATTAGTTCCAGTTATACCAACAACATTAAATTTTTCAGTTGGGCATCCGTAAAATATATCCGCAACTTCAGCCATGACATCGCGAGTGTTTTCAACAACAACTTGCGGCACATCGACATTTTCAAGTTCATGCTCAACAAACAAACACGATGCACCATTTTCAATAGCGTTAGCAGCGAATTTGTGGCCATCAGCTTCAAGCCCAACAATGCAGAAAAAAGCATAACCCGCTTTAACTTCTTTGCTATTAAGTTCAAGCCCGCATACTTCGGCTTCGGCGTTTCCAATAATTTTATAATCTTGCGAAAGCCTTGAACACAAGTCGTTCAATTTTCATATGATTTTTGAATCGCTCATGTTAAATATTCCTAATAACCTCTTTGTGATCTTTTGTAATTTGATCTCATTCTGGCAAATTCAAATTTGCATTTCCCGAATGATAAGATCAATCATCATTTGCATGCTCTGTTAAATATTTCTTCGCAACAGAATTTTTCTCTAAAATTTTCTTAGCCTTCTTTGAGGTTTTGTCATTCATTCTTGCAAGCTTATTGTTAGTTGTTTCATATTGAAGCATTGAATAGTGGAAATTAAAGTTTTGAACATAATGCCTGTAAGCTCTAAGTACGTGCTTGAGCCCAATATATAGAAGTGGCAAGTTGCAATAAACCATCAAGATATTTGCCATATCACTCAAGTTCCAAAGTGCGCTTAGATCAAGACCAGAGAAATTAACAATTACACCAAACGCAGTTACAAACAAACACATAATTCTAATAAAGAAGACCCATGCTTTTGCGCGAGTAATTCGCTTCGCACAAATTTCAGTGAACGACACAAATCCTACAAGTGTAGTTAGTGCAAAAAGACTGAAACAAACACACATTATTATAAATACAATCTCCGATGGAAAGCCTTCGCCTCCACACAAAGATGTACAAGACGCGGTAAACTTTTCAAGCTTACCAAGATCCATTCATTCCCCGCCGTTTGGACCAAGCCAAAGTTGAGACATAATTACAACGAAGGCAGTTGGCGTGCAAATAACAATCGTGTCGAAGAAAACTCCCATCGATTGAACCATGCCTTGTTCGCATGGATGCTTAGCATTACTTGCTGCGGCAGCCATTGTTATTGTACCTTGACCAGCTTCGTTACTCATGAGACCTCGACGGATACCTTGCTGAAGAGCAACTCCAAAAGCTCCACCAAAAATTGCGTTTGGCTGAAATGCTTCGGTGAACACAACATAGAAAAACCAAGGAATTCTATCAAAATTAATTGCGATCAATGTCAAAACTGTTCCGATGTAAACAACTGCCATGATTGGAACACTTACATCGGTAAACTTCGTAACAAACTTTACTCCACCAAAGGCCAAGAAGCCAACAAAAATAAGCATGATTAAAAACATAACTCAGCAAGTTGGTTGTTCAGGAGAAGAAGCGCTTGGGTCGAACAATTCGGCGATTGCCAAAAATCCAGAAATTGTGTTAAAGCCTTGAGCCGGCAAGCACAAAAATGCGTAAACAATATACAAAATACTTAGAGCAACTCCAACTCCAACAGCATTCTTGATTAACTTTTGTCCGTAGAAGGCCATGCCTCCGATATATTCATCTCCGTCGCGTTGCTTAAAAATTTGAGCGAGCGTGCTTTCAACAAAAGCAGTAGCCATCGAAAACAGGGCAGACACTCACATTCACAAAATTGCTCCTGGACCTCCAACGCTTATTGCACCTGTAACACCAAGGATATTACCTGGCCCAACACGCATTGCAGAAGACAACAAAAACGAAGCTAAGGGAGAAATACCTTTGCGTTTTTTTGTGCCCGAGAACAAAATTTTAATTGCGTGTTTAAAATAACGAAATTGCAAAAATCCAAAACGGAAAGTAAAAAATATTGCAGTGCCCAAAAGAGCAATCATTGCAATACTAAAACTACCCAAAATGGGAATATTTGCATATCAATCTAAATTGGTTGGAAAGTCTCATAAGAAATCGGAAATAATTTGTAACTTTGCACAAACCTCAATTACTGCAGCAAACAATGCATCCATAAATTTCCTTCGCTCATCCTTAACTCTAGCCCCGCTATATTATACCCTACCAATTTCAGCAAAGGACAAAAGATGAAAATTTAATAATGCTATTAGTAAGTTCTAAAGATGCGGTCGATGTCTTCGTTGCTTCGTTTCAAATTATTAATTAAGGCAACGCGAAGCAAAACAGCAGCTTTTTGTGGATTTAAAAATTGTGTAGCAATGCTATTTTTAGAAAGAAGAGATTCCTCAGAAATAGTTCCAGACGCAGTTCTTGAACTAATAACAACAGGCTTTTTTGTATTATCAATTACTTCGCGTCAAAATCTACTGAAGCTTCCTTCACCGGCACCGGCAACAACAACACCATCTGAATTCTCAAGAGCAAATTCCAGATTTTTTACATCAGCATCAATATGAAAATAAACCACGCTAACCTTTGGAAGTTTCTTAACACCATCAATTCTAAATTCACTCTTTGATGTATGTATAGACTTATCCCCTTTACTTGTAAATATTACTTCTTGGTCGCGAATAATACCAAGGTGACCAAGTCCCGCACTTTTCATTGTCTCAACTGAAAATGTCGAAGTTTTAAAAAACGTTCTTGAATCTAATATCGTATCACTCATAACACACATAACAGGTTTATCAACAGCATCGTCATGTGTTGCAACTAAAATTGATTGATATAAGTTTAGTGGACCATCTGCAGAAATTGCTGTTGCAGGCCTCATCGAACCAGTAAAAACTACAGGCTTTCTAACATCGCAAACAAGATTTAGGAAATAAGAATTTTCCTCCATAGTGTCGGTTCCGTGAGTTATAACAATTCCATCTATCGAATCATCTTTTTCCAACTCATTAACTCTGTTAGCAAGCTGCAACAATTCATCTTGTGTAATATTGTCAGATCCAAGATTAAACAACTGCTCCGCCTTTATATTAGCAAGGTCCTGAATTTGAGGAACAGATTCAATTAAACTTTCCGCAGTTAAAGTAGCAACCTTATAGCCAACACCTCTGCCAGCTTTTCCAGATCCAGCAATAGTTCCACCAGTTGCCAAAATCATTACTGTTTTCTTACCCATAATTTCTCCTTCTTGCGAAGGCTTATTATACAATATATTTTTCTAAAACAGATTTAGGCAATTCAAGTTTTATAACAATCTTTTCATCATTATTCTTAATTCTTTCATGAGCGCCACGGGTTCTAAAATAATCTTCATCTTCGATAAACGGAAAAGAATCAAGTTCAAAATATTCCGGAATTTTCTCATTCATTGTTACCTCCTTATTTATATTTTTAGTTTGATAATCAGAATCAATAAAATGATGCATACATCCATAACATGTATCCATATCATCAAAACATCTACTTTTACAAGTTGGACAAACTTTCATATCAATAACCTCCTATATAATTATCTTATCCCCTAATGACAAGAACTTTGAATCATTACTGCTAAACTTTTCAGCTACATAAAATGAATTTTTACAAATCAAAACTCTTCATGGTTTTAATCCAACAACAACTCTTACAACAGATTTGTTTTTATCTATAAATGCAACATCTATTTTCCTTCTAAAGAAAAAAGTATGTATACAATTGCATGGATAAATCAAACACATCGATTTTTCATTTCGAAAATACAACCCACGAAGTCTCTTAATAATCGAATTGCAAATTATATAATTAGTCAACTGTCAAGACGACACTTGTCTCTCCTCCCACATTGACACAATTAACAAATAGTCATTTATAATTGCCATTATTCTTGTAAAAACTTGACGAAGTCGAGGACCCGCTTTCAACATAATTTCAACCTCGTGATATTAATTGATCTTTTAAATTATTAAACGAAGTTACTGCATCGTTATCAATAGAAAAACCCACAACCTTTTCGCTCTTGTCAATCATTATTAAATGTGCATCCAAAGAGGCAACATCAATTACTTCATCTAAATAATTCTCAGGAATATAACTTGAATAATTCGTATCAAAGTTAAGAAGCGAATTATAATCTTCGGCTTTTTCAAAATATGTGCTAATTCCTATAAAGACAAATATAGATGCAACAATCAAAAGACCGATTAATAATTTAATTTTTTCACTTTTATAAAGCATCTAAATAATTACTCCTGGTTTATAGACTTCAATTGTCATTTTTTGTTGATGATTTAAGCTCGGAAGAGGAACGCCAAATATTTCACTTCGAAGTCCCATGCCAAATAAAGTTGGATACATTTTTAAATTCCCACTAAACTCTTGCAGCCCACCACTTACATTTTCTACACTTACTTCAAAGTCAAGGAAATCATCATCAAATCTATTTTTTAATTCACTTTCTAATATAGATTTAACATTTGAAATATCTTTTCCATAACCTGGATTAGGTCCTAAACTTGTTACAATTTGTTTAAACGTTCTATCAAAACTTGAACATTCAGAAAAAAAAGTTAATGCATTAACACAAATTACAGCAATAATTAATATCACAGGAAACATTACGGCAAGCTCAACGGTTGACTGACCTTCGTTATTTTTTCATAAACTTGAAATTATCTTCATATCTTTCCACCTCACAAATTTCCTAAAATACTTTGTAATGCTCCCGCAATTCAACTAACAATATTTTGCATAGTGCCTGTCGCAAATTCTGGAAGTTTGATTGTAATTGGAATGCTTGGTCCTAAATTTCCAAGAGGCTCAATTGTTGCCAATTCTATTACACCTCCTGAATAAATGACATCATGAAGTCCAAGAACAGCAGCTAATTCAGGTCCACTTGAAACTGCTGAAAGTAAAGAATTATTCGCTTGTGTAAAACTTATTGCTGTATCTTTTACAACAAGAAATTTCGAAGCGAAGGTCTTGCTTGCTATTCCAACAGTTGAGGCTGGCTCTTCGTTTTCTTCAGCTTTAGCAACATAAGTTGAGTTTATTAAAACGGGCTTTAGTGCATTTAAATTTGCTGGCTCCAAACCTAAGTCTTGCATAAATTCGCTTAGTCGCTTCGAAGCTCAAGTCCCCAAACCACTTGCACTAATTACAGGTAATTGATTCAACGAAGATTCCAATCCATCCATAAAAGCTTCTTGACCATTACTATAAACCTCCAAAATTTTGGACCAAGAATTAAGAGCAATCCCAACCGCACCTGAAATCGTAGGCAATTCATCTGTTAGACCATCAAGAATAGAATTCAGAACTGTCTTTCCTTCGTCAGACTCCTCTTCAATTACTGTTGCAGCTGATATTGCCGCACGGACACCTAAAGTCGTCTCACTTGAAACAAAACTGCTTTCAAAACCTTTTGAAGCAGGGGCAGAATTTGTATTAACCGTCATACATATTGCACCATATGATCCCGGAGGCTTTGCATAAATTCTTTTATTCGCAATTTGACTTATTAGTTTTTTAATCTTGTCAAAAATTCCATCAGCAAAATTTTTAACTTTTCTATTTAGAGGTTCAGCTTCCTCCTTTGCTTTTTGATAATCTTTGGATGCTTCTTCAACAATCTTATAGTGATATTCATAACCATTACTAATTGATGTCGAAGCTGCAGCAACACTTCCCAAGCTTGATGCACTAAACTTACAATATGGGCATTGGACAAATCTACCCATTCCATCCATCTGTGCAAGAGTGCCATATCCACTAATCCCAGAACAACCCGGACAATCAGCATAAGCATGCATACAATTTCCACCTGAAATCGGAAATCTTACATTAGTGTACATTGATGTTTGTTTCATTTCATCAGTGTTTTTAGGAAGATGTGGAAAGTTTGCTTGGAAGGTATCACCTGTATCTATAACATAAGCATGTGAAAATTGTTCAACAGCATATTGATAAAACACACGACGAAGCGCAGAATTCGCCTTCGCATCAACCGAAGGTCCATCTGGTGCCTCGATTTGAATTCTTTTTGGATAATAAGCTTGACAACGTTTTAAGGGTACCGAAAAGCTTCAGGTATCTGGACTATTATATAAAGGGTTTTCGGGTCCTGTCATATATGCCTTGTTCTTTGCTCTTTCATACATACAATAATTTGGATTATTTCCGCAATCAGCCATAAACGCGCGCACTTTTGCTTCGTTAGCTTTTTTTGCAGCCTCTTCTGCTTCCGCCGCTGCCTTTTTTATATCATCAGAATTAGCGTTAATTTCTTCAAGAACTCCTTTTGCCTCATTGATATTTCCAGGCTCAATAGTTATTCCTTCACCAGGCATTAGCATCGCAATAGAAATATAGTTAGCATCAAAAGTTCCGCCATTATTTGCCTGTGATACCTGAAAAGCTTTAACTGACGCTAAAAACGGAATAGCTTTTTGCATTTGATTTAAACTCTTTGCGCTTTTATCAGCAAAAGAATCACGCGCGTTAAACATTTTTGTTGAAGCTTCTAAAAGAGCATCCGAAGCAGCAGCTGTCACTGGTGTACACATTGCAACTACTCCAAGAGCAGCACAAACGATCCCGCCTAAACTTAAAGACAATATTACCGAATCTGATACGCGAACCAAAATCATAAATTCTGCTACTTGATTTTCTGCTGCCTGCACCGCAGAATCAGATACGTTTTGAATATCTGCCGAAGCACTGCTAATGCGATACACCTGTGCAGTTGAAAAGATTAAAGAAAGCGTAAGTAAAAGAGATACAACTACACTTAAAGTTGTAAATCCATCCTCGTTTTTAAATATATTATTTATGGCAACCATCCCCCAACTCAATTTTCAGGATTTTTCCCTTGTGGACTATTAGTTACTCACGAAGGTCTTGAAACTTGTGTCGATTCTGCCTTTACCTCAAAACAATTATTTTCGTTTAATAGTCCAAACATATCGCTTAAAAATCCAATTAGCGGAAGAGGCTTTAATTGATTCTTAATTGTAACTTGAACTTCATTGTCACCTTGACTTCCAACGTATTCGATTTCATACGAACAACCTGAACTATGAACATGAAAATTATCCTGCTGAGGAATTGCAGACAGCCTTCGACGTGCAAAAGGTTCACAAATTTTTGACTTTTCACTATCACTGGCAGTAGTCAAAACCCTACAAGTCTCCGAAGCAGCTTCGTTCATCACACATAAATCATATAAATAAATGCCAGGCTGAATAAGCAATAGCAACAACAAGAATATTGCCGGAATCATGATTGCCGCTTCGACGGTAGCCTGACCATTATTATTTTTTCAAATACTTAACAACTAAAAACATCTCCAACTATTCCTGCGGCTGCATCTTCAAGATGATGCGAAGCTGAACTTTGTGCATGATCAACAAAAATTCCATCATCTCCAAGATTTCAAAATAAACCAAGGACAATTACAACTACAAGCATTGCAGCAGTAACAATTGCAAACTCAACAGTACTTTGACCACTATCGGAATTAATTTTTAAAAAAATTTTTTTCATGACTTACAAACTATTAATTCCTTCAGCAATTGAATTTCACAATTCTTCAAGCTTCGGTTTAAAAACAGCAATCGCAATTATTGCAATCACAACTAAAACACCAACTAAAATTGCATATTCAGTTGTTCCTTGACCGCTTTCGTCTCAAAGTTTGACTTGAAAATTTGAAACTCTCTTAATGATTCGATGTTTAATTTTCATTTTTGCTCCTTTTAAAATCCACTTCCAAGTTCTAATAAAATTGGACCTAATACTAAAATCAACATAGCAGGCAAAATTAAAGTCCCTGTTGGAATCATCATTTTTACAGGAGCTTTAGATACAATTTCTTCCTGCTTTGCTTTATATAAATTTCGTGATTCAAGTGCAGCTTCTTCCAATCCCTCAACAAGAGATGAACCAAAACGCAAAGATCTAATAATGTTTTCAATAATTCTCGAAAGCAATTGGCTGTCATAACTTTTTGCAAGGTTTCGAAGCGATTCTTCGCGAGTGCAAATTCCACCTTCTCATTTTCGTTGAGCAGTCAAACAAGATTTAGAAAATTCATTATTGAAATGCAAGGTATAAATTCTAAATGACCGGTCAAAAGTTAATCCACTTCGAAGACCAAGCGAAACAACCTCCAACATTTCAGGCAAACATTTATCAAGATTGTTATTTTTAATTATTTTTTCTTGTTTCATTGCCCAAACAGGCAAATATAAACCTACGATTAATCCAATAATTCCAAGAATTACCATTAATATATACGAAAAAACAACCCCAATCAGTGCTCCAGAACAAAAGCCAATAAAAGCAAATCGAAATTGAACTTCTCTAAGGGCGAATCTTCCAAATACATTTGGCATAGAACACATGTTTTTAAGTTTTTTTAATTTTTTTGGTAATTCATCACTTTTAATAAACTTTTTTGTTATTCATAACTGATCATTTACATGGCTTATAGAATATGAAACTTTTAATATATAATTCATAATTCTTCTTGCAAATCCACTACAAACAAATGAATTGTCAAACTCTACATCCTCTACTCCAGCAGCTTCCCTCCGAAATTTCCTCGATAAATTTTCTTTGTTTCTAATTAGTATTAATCGTCCAATTAATACACCGCAAATAACCGCAAACGCTATTGCAAGAATTAAAACTCCTATGTAAATATACATTCTCATTTAAACTTCAACATTTAACATTTTCTTAACTAAAATAATTCCGGCTGTTTGCATCAAACAAGCAATTAGCAACAAAATAAAACCAAAAATACTCGTAAAAAATGGCGTCAAAAAACCTGGACTTATCATGGAAAATATCACAATCAAAGCAAACGGTAAAACCATTACAATCCGAGCTGATAATTTTGCTTGTGCAGTTTGGACTTGAAGCATTCTCATAAGCTCAAGTTTGTTCTCTACCATATCTTTAGCCGACTCAATTACAGGCTTCATACTTCCACCTGTTTGATGCTGAACATCTAGAGCAACTGCCAAAAATGAAAGCTCGGGGATATCCTTAACATTTTTTAAACAATCAAGCGAACTTGAAATAGATCCTCCAGTTTGCAAAACATGCATACACTTCCCAAATAAATTTTTTACAGGTCCCTTACTTTCAGAACTAATATGAGAAAACGTTTGAAAAATTGTATAACCAGCACCAAAACAAGTACTCATTGACCTTAAAGTATCTGGGATTGAATTACGCAAGTTTGCAATTCGGTTATCAATTAAAGATCTGCTTATAGTAATAATTAAAACAAAGATACATAAAATTAAAGCAATGCCAGCAATAAACGATGCAAATAATAACGAAGCAACAACACCGCATATGAAACTTAATAATATGCTCGAAGATAAAACAGAGATTTCATCGCATTGAAGATTTTTTTCATTTAATAAAGAAACGATGTTATTGAAATTAGTCCTAATAAACTTAGAATGATTTAATAAAAAATTTGAAGGTTTTTTTAAAAAGGAAACGCCATTTCTCATTAACCATGCAAAGTAATTATTATTGTAATCATTCGAAGAATCAATCCCATAGTTCGAAAGCCTTCGCTTTTTATATCATTCAATAATGCGATTAAAAACAAAATAACCACAAATACAAGCACAAATAATTGCAAATAATATTAAGCAGATGCGCAAGATTTTCATAAACTTACCTCCTGCTTTGTTGAAAACTTATATAACGGAACATTGTCAATCCAATTTGGGAAATTTAATCATTTTCCTGATCTGTCAAATGGCCCTCGATAAAATAATTGCTGAACTTCGCATTTTTTATTTTTCTCATTAAAATTAAAAGCAACAACATCACTAATATATCTTGAACCGTCAACCCCTCTTGCTGTTTGAACAACTAAATCAATCGCCGAAGCAATATAATTTTCAATAACATCAACTGGAAGTTCTGCAGCATAACGAACCATTGTTGTTAATCTTGAAATTGTTTCTTTTGGTGAATTTGCATGAAGTGTAGTAAGAGAACCATCATGTCCTGTATTCATAGCTTGAAGCATATCAAGAGCCTCGGCACCTCTGCATTCTCCTACAACAATTCTATCTGGTCGCATTCGAAGTGCGTTAATAACTAAATCGCGAATTGTAACTTCGCCAGTTCCTTCTGCATTCCGAGGCCTTGCTTCCAACCTAATTACATGAGGATGCTCTAAAAAACGAAGTTCTGCTGAGTCCTCTATTGTAATAACTCTTTCCCTGTGAGAAATTTTACATGACAAAGCATTTAATAAAGTTGTTTTACCACTTCCAGTTCCGCCAGAAACAGCAATATTTTTTCTCATTAACACTGCCCATGTTAAAAATTTAAGAAGCTTTTCGTCCAAAGAATTCATTGTGGTCATCTCTTCTAAAGTGATTACATGTTCAGCAAATTTTCTAATAGTTAAAATAGTTCCATCTAAAGATAAGGGCGAAATTATTGCATGAACCCTATGTCCTGAACCTAACCTAGCATTAACCATAGGTGATTCTTCATCAATTCGTCGTCCTAACGGACCTAAAATTCGGTCTATTAAAGAACGTACTTGCTCATCATTATTGAAATGTTGTTTTCAACGATGCAGCTTTCCTTCGAGTTCATAATAAATTGACTTCGTTCCGTTTACCATTACTTCAGTAATTTTCGGATTGTCAAGTAGCACCTCAATAGGTCCAAACCCAAACATAAAATCTATTAAATTCTTTACAAGCTCCTTCTTTTCATCATCATTTAATGCCTCTCATTTAGAACTCATGAAGCACCGATTTGCAGCATTTCGAATTTCAGATTTTGCTCTTTGAGGATTATTGGTCATATATTCAGCCAATTTGTCTGGAGAAATAATTTCTTGAACTTGCTTATGTAAAATTGCCAAATTGCTTTTTGGACTTGTCTTTACAGAAAAATTACCACTAGCAATTTGACCTTTAGTAAGATTAGGATTTGATGTCTTCTGTGCTCGTTCGTAAAGTGACATTTACGCTCTTCGCTCCTTTAATAACTTTCCAGATTTGACTTTCTTTTTTTCTTTAACGGATTTCCGTGTTGCTTTTTTCTTATTAATATCAACTTGTCTATTTTCAAGTAGTTCCTTAGGGAAAATACTTTCTAATATTGCTCAAATACTTACAGCAAATGAGTTTCTAGATTGAAGCAACTCCATAGGAATACCAGAAGACATACACTCATCAACTTCAACTCCTCCATCCAT
>JAUNQF010000020.1:5754-16700 GCA_030536315.1 Coriobacteriia bacterium | reverse complement strand
CGAATTTGTCCGCAGCTTCCTTTACACGAAGCGTTATTTCAGTTAAGTCTTTGTCGCTTATCATCTCATTGTTGATTCTTATGCGCTCAGAAAATTCATAAATGTAAGGACTGGTAAATTGCCCTGTCTTATATCCAGATTCAATTAAGATTTGCGAAAGATAGGCACAGGTCGAACCCTTTCCATTTGTCCCCGCTACATGCAAAAAGCGAAGATTTTTTTGCGGATTCCCAAGAAGTTCTAATAACTTACGAATTCTCTCCAAACCTAATCTGGACTGTTGCCAGTTAGGAGTATTTATATATTTCACTGGATCAAAACTCATTAGAACAAATATTTTTGCTTAATAGTTAAAACACGAATTAAATGTTCGTCCAATTCGTCTTCGCTAATTTCACCAGATTTAACGGCATTGACAATACCATTGTAAGCAAGTTTAAAGTCCTTCGGCATTAAGATTAGGTCAACACCAGCTTTTAGTGCAGTTACGGCAGCTTTGTCAGATGTAAACATTTCGTCGATTGCTTTCATAGCAAGAGCATCAGTAATAACAATGCCTTTAAATCCAAGTTCATTTTTTAATTTGTCAGTAATAATTTCTTTGCTCAAGGACGCTGGCATATTATTTCCAGTAATATTTGGATATTCAACATGGCCTATCATAGCAAAATCACTTTCAGCTTCAATAGCTTGCTTAAAAGGAATCAGTTCACAATTTTGCATTTCTTCTCACGTTTTATTAACAACAACGAATTTCTCGTGAGTATCCCCAGTCTCATCTCCAATGCCTGGAAAATGCTTCATTGTTGATAAAATCTTATGTTGGTGCAAGCCGTTTATATATTGCCCAGCCATTTTTGCAACAAGCTGAGGGTCGCTACTAAAAGATCTGTCTTTCAAAGAATTGCCTTGAGGGTTAGTATTAACATCGCAAACAGGAGCAAAATCCAAATTGAAATTATACTTCTCAAGATAAGAACCGATGTATTCCGCTGCGTAATATGCATTGTTTGGATCGCCAGTTGCGCCAATTCCTTTCATTCCACCTTCAACATTATTAACTCCAAATGTTGAATTATTTGCAATTCGAGCCACACGTCCGCCTTCTTCGTCAATACCGAAGAACAACGGCAACTTAGAATTTTCTTTTAAAGTTTGAATCATTTTGTTTGTTTGCTCAGGCGTCTTAATATTCTTGGCAAACATAGCGAAGCCACCCAAGTTGTACTTTTGCATATTTTGAATAATTTCAGGTGTTGCTTCTTTTATGCCAGCTTCATCTGCAACATTTTCAATTTCAGCAGTTGCGATATTATTGATAAGAGCTTCAGGTCGAATAATAAAAAGCTGCCCAACCTTTTCCTCTAGAGTCATAGACGAAGCAAGCTCCTTCGCCTTCGCCTGATCATCTGGTTCTTGATTATTGCAAGCTGAAAGTAAAAATGCTCATGCAATAAAAACGACAACAGCGATAGAAATAAAACAAAAAGTTTTTAAAACTTTAATTGAGATAAATCTTTTAGCCATAATACTCCCCTTTTTAAGTGGGCTTATTATATCAAAGTATTGGAGAACATTTGAGTTGTCGGCTCAAATAAAAGGGCTCCCGAAGGAGCCCTTTAGTTTTAAGTTTTGATAAAACTTACTTCCAGTATTCGCCTGGAACTTCGACGGTACAATCTGAAAGTGGGAATGTTGCACAAGGATGGATTGTATTCCAACGCTTGTCAGATTCGCGACGTCCATCAGTAGCTTTCGGAATGAAAACTTTTCCATCGGTTAATTGAGAACGACACCAACCGCACTCACCAGAACGGCAACGTGAAGGAGCCTTAATTCCAGCACGCTCAAATGCAACAAGAAGTGTCTCATTTGCAGCAGCAGGAATTTGAACTTCTTTCTGGCCGGCTTGCTTAACAGTAATTGTATAAGTCTTATCAGCCTTGCCCTTATAATCAGGATCCTTAGTTACATCTTTTGTAACACCCAAAAGCTCATTGCGAACAAGACGCTTTGGAAGCTTGAGCTTCGCAACTTCTTTTTCCGCAAATTTATACATAGCCTCTGGACCACAAACAAAGATGCTGTAATCCTCATCAGCAGGAGCATATTTCTTAATGATGTCAGCACTAATAAAGCCGTGCTCATAACCATCCTTTTCTTCGTCAGAAAGAATGTGAACAACTTTAACTTTACCGTTCGAAGCTTGTTCAAGTTTTTCAAGTTCATCCTTGAACAGAATAACTTCTTCGGTGCGGCTACCAAAAAGAATTGTTAAGTTGAAGTCTTCGGTGCCTTCAACAATTGCGCCAGCCATGCTCAAAAATGGAGTAATACCACTACCACCAGCAAGCGCAATAACATTTTTAGCATCACGAAGGTCTTCATAATAGAATTGACCTTGAGGATCCGAAGTGATTACGCGATCACCCTTCTTCAAATTCTCAAGAAGATGATCTGCAACAAATCCGCCTGGATTTGTCTTAATAGTAAGTGCAACCTTACCATCATTAATTGCTTCTTTTGGAGTTGAACAAATTGAATAAGGACGAGTAACCGCCGAACCATCAATTTCTAACTTCAAAGATAAGTACTGTCCAGCACGGAAATATGCAGGATTTCCACCACCTTGACGTTTAAAGACAAACATCTTAGCGCCAGCCTTATCATAATCAACAACCTTGTCAACTACAAGTTCTTGATAGTCAGGATGCAATTTTTTAGCATTTACATTGATTGGGAAAGTTGTTTTAATGTCATTTGCAGGTGCTTTTTGTACCCAATCTTCACGGTTTTGGCCCATCTTCTTAAATTTAAGCATGTCCAAAAGTCCAATGAAGCCTACTTTTACGTTCAAAGCCATTATGCATCACCACCTTTCGAACTTTCTGCAGCTGGTGCTTTAGCCGCCTCCTCCCACTCTTTCATATCTTTAGTGGCAAGATTGGCCATAAGCTGACCAGTAATATAAGCAGCAGAATAACCATCTCCACGAGGACCATCAGCACCAATTGGACGAAGACCCTTTAGTGGATAATCTTGCTTGAGTGACTGCAAACGAGCCATCATGCTGTCCTCATCACGTGTCTCATGACCATAAACGGCACCCTCTGGATTACCAAGGTAACGAGCAAAAGTCCAAGGAGACGCTACAGACATCTCTTCGATATGACCACGAAGATCAATGTCGGCATCTCTCTTAAGCATATCTAACCATTTATTAGCCCACCAATTCTTAAAGTCAAAGTATTCCTCCATTGGAAGATCATTCCAATCATTTGGTGTGCCAAAAGATGTAAACGAACAAATACATGTTCCTTCCGGAGAAGCCTTAGGATTTGCAATGTTGTAGCATAGGAAAATAGCGAATGTATTGTTATCGCGACCTTCCATCATGCCTTCGTATTCTTTTTTAGAATCACAACCGCCGGCCAAAAAGATTGAATAGTCTTTAATGCCCAGTTCTTCTGCAGACTTATCCATACAGAAATATGCAGTCATAACACGACCACCAAATACACCTTTACGTGCAGTAGAAAGCTTCTTTTGACGTTCTGGAACAAGCTCTTTAGGAACCATTTTTCCATAAACAATGTTTGAATTAACATTTGGTAAGCAGAATTCACACTCAACTTTACCAAGCGAAGTTTCAACACCACAAACCTTATCGCCGTCAAATAAAATTTTCTCAAGACGACAGTTATACCAAACCTCTCCACCTAACTCACGGAATCTCTCGATAAATGCAGCAGAAATTTCGTGAGAAGTATAAGTTGGAATATATGCACCACGGCTTACATATTTATGAACCATAGCTGCATAGTGAATGAAGCTTAGGTGCTCCATGTCTGTTCCAAGATAACCCCAATAAGTTTGCAAGATATCTTGGCATCGCTTTGGAAGCTTCAGGGCCTCAAATACTTTTTGAGTTGGATAAGCACCTGTACGAAGCAAGTTAGGATATTTTTCCTTCAAAACATTACTGTCAGGATTTCCGTTTGCCGAAGAAATGTAACCAATACCAGCTAAAACTTCTTCGAAAAGCTCAAAGAGTTCCTTCATTTTTGGAGTAGAACCAGGAACATATTTTTCCATTGCGTTAATGAAGTTGTCAATACCGTGAGGCATGGTAACATCCATAGGGGATCCATCATCACTTCATTTTGAAATGACACGGAAGCAGTCAGGAACTTCGTTTCATTCAACTTTAATCCCGTAAGTATTAAATAAATTACGAACTTCGCCAGGATTGCTTTCTGGACCAACGTCACAAAGCTCATGCAAACTTGGTTCAATTTCAAAACGTCCACGACGAAAGCTAGAAGCTGAACCACCTGGCATGTTGTGTTGCTCAATTAATAGCACTTTTTTGCCATTAAGAGCAAGTTGAACAGCTGCTGAAATACCACTATTACCGGCACCGCAAACAACTGCATCATACTTTTTTGCCATTTTTCCTCCTTTTAATTGTCTCGATTCTGCTGCAAGCCTAGCATGGAAAGCATGCAACAAAAGAAAAGGGCCCGAAATTCGAGCCCTCATTTCCTAATTTAAAGTGTGATTGCGCCTACTGGGCACTCATCTACACAAGTGCCACATTCTGTGCACTCATCTGGGTTTGCTACAGTAGCAACATCTCCCATTTCCAAAACACCGCATGGACATGCATCTACGCATGCGCCACAAGCTGTGCATTCATCTGCATTAACTGTTGGTGCTGCCATAATAATCTCCTTTTCTCAGAATTTGCGCCCTTATTGACGCAAAAACAATTTTATCACAAAACTATAAGTATTCGCCTGGGACTTCCACTTCGCAATCACTTAATGGGAAAGTCGCACAAGGGTGAATAGTATTCCATTTAATGTCCGAAAAACGACGTCCGTCTGTTGCTTCGGGGACAAATACATCGCCAGATACTAACTGAGATCTGCACCAGCCACACTCACCACTTCGACAGCGTGAAGGTGCTTTAATTCCAGCGCGTTCAAAAGCAACTAGCAAAGTTTCATTTGCTGCAGCTTTAATCTTACGAGGTTCTTGACCCGCTTGCTTAACTGTTACATTAAATGTTTTGTCTGCCTTACCTTTATATTTAGGGTCGGAAGCAACATCTTTTGTAACACCCAAAAGCTCATTTCTAACTCTGCGTCGAGGAAGCTTGAGCTTCGCTACTTCCTTCTCTGCAAATTTATACATAGCTTCAGGACCGCAAATATAAATGCTGTAATCGCCCTTAGGAGCATACTTTTTAATAATGTCAGCGCTGATAAAGCCGTTCTCATAACCATCTTTCTTTTCATCAGAAAGAATGTGAACAACCTTAACCTTTCCATTGGAAGCTTTTTCAATTTCAGCAAGTTCATCCTTAAACAAAATTACATCTTCAGTTCTGCTGCCGAAAAGAATTGTTAGGTTAAAGTCTTCAGTTCCTTCAGCAATTGCACCAGCCATACTCAAGAAAGGAGTGATACCACTTCCGCCGGCAAGAGCAATAACATCTTTAGCATCGCGAAGGCTTTCATAATAAAACTGACCTTCAGGTGCCGAAGTTGTAACCTTGTCTCCAACTTTCATATGCTTAAGAATTAGATCAGCAATGAATCCGCCAGGATTTGTCTTGATAGTTACGGCAACTTTGCCATTATCAACCGCATCGTTTGGTGTAGAGCAAATTGAATAAGGACGTGTTGTGAAGAAGTCATCGCCATGAAGTTTAAAAGACAAATATTGGCCAGCGCGGAAGTTCGGAAGCTTGCCTTCGGCTGCCTTGAAAATATATTTTTTTGCGCCAGCGTCTTTATAATCAACAATTTCTACAACTTCAAGATTTAGAAAGTCCGGATGCAAGGCCTTCGCACTTTGATTAATTTCATATTCGGTTTGGATTTCGTTCGCAGGAGCTTTTTGGATTGCAGCTTCACGAGTCTTGCTCATATTCTTAAATTTGAGCATATCCATAACACCAATTAAACCAACTTTAACGTTCAAAGCCATTTTACTCACCACCTTTCGAACCTTGAGCTGCCCACTGCGCCATATCACGAAGCGCCAGACCAGCCATCATTTGACCTGTTACATAGGCAGAATTGTATCCATCACCACGAGGCCCACAAGCACCAATTGGGCGCAGACCCTTAATTGGATAATCAGTCTCAATCATTTGCATGCGAGCAACCAAAGTATCCCAGTCGCGGTTTTCATAACCGTAAACATTACCTTCGGCGTTGCCCATATATCTTGCGAAAGTTCAAGGAGTTGCAACTGACATCTCTTCGATGCAATCGCTAATATCAATTCCAGTCTTACGTTTGAGCAATTCAATACATTGCTTTGCGAAAGCTTCTTTCTTCTTGAAGTATTCCTTTTGACTCAAGCCTTCCCAAACTTTTGGATTACCTAAAGTTGTGAAAGAACAAACAGTCGTTCCCTTCGGAGAGAAATTTTTGTTAGCAACGTTATAGCAAACGAATGTCGAATGCTGACTGATGTCGCTGCCATTATAAATATTGTTATAAGATTTCTCAGAATCAGAAGTCTCGCTCATAAAGATTGTGTAATCCTTAATTCCCAGCTCTTCAATAGTTTTATCGAGGCAGAAATATGCACCAATGAATCGACCACTGAATTTATTTCCACGAGCAGTCGAGAGTTTCTTCTCGCGCTCTGGAATTAATTCTTTAGGGATCATCTTTCCATAAACAAAATTTGGATTAATATTTGGAAGCGCGTAATCGCACTCGACAGTTCCAAGCGAAGTTTCAACGCCACAAAGTTTGTCGCCATCGAACAAGAATTTTTCTGCACGACAGTTATACCAAACATCGCCACCAAGCTCACGAAGACGAGCAATGCAAGCCGAAGAAATTTCGTGCGAAGTGTGCGTTGGAATGTGTGGTCCAAAAATTACATAAGTGTAAATCATCGCAGCATAATGAACGAAATTTAGGTGCGGCAAATCAACGCCAAGGTATCCCCAATAAGTTGCAAGGATGTCTTGACTTCGCTGTGGCATCTTCAAAGCTTTGAAAACTTTTGTAACCGAATAAGCACCAGTCCTTAAATAGTTAGGATACTTTTCGCGAAGAACATTTGAGTCCGGATTGCCGTTCGCCTCTTCGATGTATTCATTCGCGTCCACTACTTCAATACAAAGATCGAAGAAATCCCTCATGCTTTTCTCACTGCCAGGAACATACTCTTCCATCTTTTTGATGAAAGGCTCAACACCTGTTGGCATTGTGACATCCATCTCAGTTCCATCATCTGTCCAAGTTGAAACAACACGGAACAAATCTGGAATTTCAATCCAATCAACTTTTACGCCAAGCTGATCAAACATTTTACGAACAGCACCTGGATTGTTCTTCGGACCAACCTCACCAAGCTCATGCAAACTTGGCTCAAGTTCGAAGCGACCACGCCTAAAACTCGAAGCAGAGCCCCCTGGCAAATTGTGCTGTTCAATCAATAGCACTTTTTTACCTGCTGCTGCCAATGTCAACGAAGCAGTTAAACCACTGTTTCCCGAACCACAAACAACAGCATCATACTTTGCAGTCATTTTCCCTCCTTGATTTATTAGATTTTATAGCGAATTTATTTTAGCACATTATTTAATAGTATTAGCGAGGTGTTCAAGACGACGAACTCGCCCGTTGATAGCAGATTTTGAGATTGGCGGATCAGCCAAAGTTCCAAGTTCGGAAAGTGAAACATCATGATATTTAACACGAAGCGCCATAAACTCCCGAAGCGCAGGCGGCAAGTTTTCCAAGCCATAATGTTTTGCAACGCGCTTGATCATTACAATTTGGTTATAAGCCGCTTCGACCGTTCGCTTCGAATTTGCAATTTCAGCATTTGTTTGTCGGTTGATTTGATTTGCAATTTGCTTTGAAACGCGCGTGCTTTCAAGTTTAAGCGCACATTTGTGAGCACCAGTGAAAGCCAAAAAATCTGCAATTCCTTGACCACTTTTAATATAGAGCAAAAATGAATTTCGACGCGGACACACACCGGATTTTATATCCTTCTTCGCCAAAATTTTTTGCATATCGATTGCTTGAGATTTTCTGTCCACTGAAATTTCAAAGTGAAAATCCCCCGAAGGCTCAGAAACGTAACCGCTTCCTAAAAATGCTCCACGCATATACGATGCCGCACAACAATCTTTGTCCTTAAAATCTTTTTTTACTCCATGAGAAAACGAAGCAACACCCTTGGTTTTATCCTTCTTCGGAGCTTGTAAAATACCCATATCAATCAGCGCTTTTTGCAAATTCGGTCCAGAGTTAAGCTCAATCAAATAATTACGAGTGTTGTGCAAAACACTTCGTCTATAAGTAAGAGAAGTTTCCAAGTTATATAAAACCTTAAAATTTTCCAAAGCGAATCGAGCAATTCACGCGTTGTCTGTTGCAAATTTGACGGTGAAATTTCCCTTACCTAAAATGTTTAATGTTCCATGACTTTTTACAAGAGCCGAAAGCATTGCCTTCGAACACGTTTTGCATTCTGGCTCGACACGAGATAATTCGTCTTTGACATCAGTAGTAAATGACATGAGAACTCTATCTGCCTATTGGCCTTCATGAACCAGTGTTGCTTGGATTAACTGCTTGAGCAACCGCCATAGCAAGATCGCGATGTGCAATACTTACCCTGTAACCTTGACTTTTCAGGTAACCGCCAGTGGCTTCGGCGATTGTAACACTTCTGTGCTGACCACCCGTGCAACCAATTGCAATAGCAAGTTGCTGCTTACCTTCCTTCACATAACCAGGAATCAGCGAATCCAAAAGGCCGTGCCACTTTTCCAAAAAGTCTTGCGTTTCACTTCGGGCCATAACAAAATCATGAACGAGCGTATCCAAACCAGAAAGAGGTCGCATTTCAGGATCTCAATATGGGTTTGGCAAGAAGCGAACATCAATTACTAAATCAGCATCAACTGGAGATCCATTTTTAAAGCCAAAGGAATAAACAGTGATGGACAAACCTTCAATTTTTTCATCAGCATTAAATATTTTGCGAAGTTCCGCACGAAAATCTTGAGGCAACATGTCCGATGTATCAATTACATATTGCGCAATTTCCTTTAAGCCAAAGAGCAGGTCGCGCTCCTTCTCAATTCCTTGAACAATAGTCTCGCCAGGCTCACACATTGGATGCCGGCGCCTCGAACTTTTATAACGAGAAATAAGTTTTGCATCCGATGCCTCCAAAAACAAAATCTTGTAATCCACACCCATGTCCAAAACTTTTTCGATCTCTTTAAGCAAACTAACGAAGTACTGTCTGTTCCTTGCATCACAAACAACAGCAATCTTCATCTTTTCAGGATTGTTTTCGCGCTCCTTCGCAACCAATTCAGAAAGCAAAAATGCAGGCAAATTGTCAATACAAAAATAACCTAAATCTTCGAAAACATGCATGGCTTCAGTCCTGCCAGCACCACTAATACCAGTAATAATCATCAACTCTGGCAAGTTTTCTTCGGCAATTGTTTCAGCATTTACAGCCTTAGAGATTTCAGCTTCCTTTTTCTCAGCATCAGCTGCTGTAGGAGCCTCCTTAATTGCTTCGTCAAGATTTTCTTTTGCGTTAGTTTTATCCATGGCTTCATTATACCACGGACCCGCGAGTATCTATCTTCTATTTATTTGAATGTAAAACCAAAAATAATTCATCAGCGATATCTACTGGAATTACTTTTTTAGATTTAATTTCTTCAAGTGATGCTTCGCGAAGCTTTTTAAAACTTCCGAACGCTTTTAAAAGTGCTTTCTTGCGAACGGGCCCAAGGCCAGGAACTTCGTCAAGAATTGAGGCGGTCATTCCCTTCGCTCGAAGTTGCCTGTGAAATGTAATTGCAAACCTATGCGCTTCGTCACGAACTTGCTTTACTAAATACAACGAAGCCGAACCGTCAGGCAAAACAACAGTTTCATATTCATTGCCAAACGGAACAATTAATTCTTCGTCTGACTTTGCTAATCCAGCAAGAGCAATTCCATCTTTTTTAATGTCCAAACCAATTTCTTCAAAGATTTTTTTCGCTGCGGTTAACTGAGGCTTTCCTCCATCTAACAAAATTAAATCAGGTTTTTGAGCAAAACGCTTATCTTGACGACGCTTCACATCAAAACGTCGACGAAGAACTTCTTGCATTGAAAGAAAATCATTGGCTTCGCGAAGTTGAGTTTTAATCTTAAAACGTCTGTAAGAATTTTTATCTGGTTTGCCTCCAGAAAAAGTTACCATCGACGCGACCGTATAAGAACCATGAATTGTTGAAATATCATAACATTCAATTCGCATTGGACTTTTTTCCATGGCCAAAGCGCTTTCCAATTGCAAGAGTGCATCATTAATTCGCTTGTCATCATAACCCGTTCGAACTTTGTAGCGCATAAGCGAATGCTTCGCATTTAGCTCCGCCATTTTTAGCATGTCCATCTTTTCGCCAATTTTTGGAACTTCAAACTTTACCTTCGCGCCGTGAGAACTATCAAGCTTGCCTGTAAGTCACTCAGACATTTCATCTATATCTTCAGGATTTTCACGCATAATAATTCTTTGAGGAATACTTGTTGTGGTGTCATAATAACGAAGTAAAAAGTTGTGGACTAAATCCTCATTTTCAACATCAAGACCTCTGTTCAAAATAAATTCGTTACTATTAATTATGCGTCCTTCACGAACAATTAAAACATGAACGCCAGCGATTGTTTCTTCGCGATAAAAACCAATCACATCCGCATTTAAATTTTGTTGGCTAACGATGTGTTGCTTCTCAGTTAAAAGATTGACAGTTTCAATTCGCTTTTTAATTCTGTCAGCGCGCTCAAAATCTAAATTTTTTGCGGCATCTTTCATTTCACTTTCCAAATTTTCTATAAATTCTCTCTGGTTTCCATTCAAAAACCGCTCAACCGCTCTAA
>JAUNQF010000020.1:0-5654 GCA_030536315.1 Coriobacteriia bacterium | reverse complement strand
AAATTTTCTATAAATTCTCTCTGGTTTCCATTCAAAAACCGCTCAACCGCTCTAACATTTTCCATATATTCTTCCGGAGTGATTTTGTCACAACAAGCTCCCGGACCTAAGCCCACAGTACAATCGAAGCATGGTTTAGAAGCTTTTCGCTTCCCAATATTTTTCCATGCAACACAAGAAGTAATACAAATTGGAACGATTCGACGAACGATGTCAACCGTTTGACGTGCGGCCCTGCTTTCTGTATAAGGACCAAAATAACGCGTGGTAGGAACATGTTTTTCACGAGTATATTTTATAGCCGGAAACAGGTCACCTTCCGTAATAGCAATAAAAGGATAAGATTTATCATCCTTAAAGTCAGCATTGTAAAATGGCTTATATTGATTAATTAAATTCTTCTCAAGAATTAACGATTCACTTTCATTTTGAACAACAATGTAATCAAAACTATCAATTTCTTCCACAAGCAAAGGAATTTTATCGCGTTCGTCATGAAAATTTATATATTGTCGCATGCGCGCACGAAGATTCTTCGCCTTCCCGACATAAATTACTTGACCATCTTTATCTTTTCACAAATAGCAACCAGGCTTCGACGGAACGTGATTAAGTTCATTCTTAATTTGCTGAATTTTATTTTCAGAATTTTTAGGCATCGAAGTTCTCGACGAAGATTTTCAAACCTTGCAAGATCAAACTCGGATTCCAAATTACATCATGCTTCATTTCGCTGTGAAGCAACTTCGATCAACCGCCAGTGCAAATTACATTAACTTTTTCACCGAGGTCCTCTTCAATTCTGTCAATAAAACCATCGGCGCGCGCGGCTTCGCCAATTATGCTTCCACTCTGAATTAGTTCGGGCGTAGAATTTCCCAAAAGTTTGCTGGGAACCTTAATTTCGATATCACTCAAGGCGCCTGCATCGGCAACCAAAGCGTTCAAAGAAGTTTTGAGACCAGGGGAGATTATGGCACCAACAAATTCGCCCTTAGAATTTATAATATTAATATTTGTCGCAGTTCCAAAATCGATAATCGCGCAAGGCATATCATATAAAACTCGAGCGGCAACACAAGTTGCAATAATATCGCCGCCAACTTCATTCGGATGCGCATATTTACAATTGTACAAACTTTTGCTAAGCTTCTCAGAATTTTTAGCATTACAAACAACAAACTTTACATCCAAATTTCGTTTTTGAATAAAAGCATTAATTGCCTTAGTGTAGAAAACTGTCAAACTTGGAACTACGCAAGAAATACAAACAGCGCTCACATCTTCAACGCTAAATTCACTTTGCTCAATAATTTGCATAAAGTCAGACGTTGCTTCGTCAACCGTAATTTTTTCGGGCGTCGAAAACCTCCACAAACTCTTTAGGTCATTCGAATCATTTTCGAACGCACCAACGCAGGTTTGTGTATTTCCAATGTCAACAGCTAAAATCATCATTACTCCTTGCAAAGCGTATTATATAATAAGAAAACAATGAGTGATAATAAATACATACTTGCTTTTGACACTGCAAATGAATCAATTTCAATTGCAATTGCTAATTTAGATGATTTTTCGTTGTGCGCATCTTTTTGTGGCGAAGCTCACCGCGCTTCAAACACGATGCTTTTGCCTGAAGTTGAAAAACTGTTTAAGAAATCCAAAATTTCTAAAGGTGAAATTGCATGTGTCGCAGCTGGTAGAGGACCTGGTTCATTCACTGGTGTCCGAATTGCTTTGGCAACTGCTAAAGGAATTGCAACTGCTCTTCAAATTCCGTTAATAGGCTTTAACACACTTGAAGCGGTTGCGTGAAACGCTTGAGAATCTGGAATTCGAGGACACGTCTTCGTTGTTGCTGACGCAATGCGTCATGAAATCTATCCTCTTTTGTGTGAGCTAAGCGAAGAAGGTGTTAAACGTCTCTCTCCTGATAAAGTTCTAAAGGCTCAAGCTTGTGCTGACGAAGCATTTGAGCTATCAACCAAAGTTGATAATTTAACAATTGTTGGTGATGCTCTACATAAATATTTTGACTTATTCGAAGGCTTAAACATTGGCAATCAAGAATTGTGAGTTCCTTCGGCGCAAAGTTTACTTCATGTATGCAAGGGTCAAAATCAAAAGAATGCAGGGGAAATTTTGCCGGTGTATACAAGGTTGAGTGATGCGGAGGAAAGTGAGCGCGAAAAGCTCGCAGATATTTCCAAAAAGAATTTAAATACTGGTGTTCAAAACTTGGAAGGCGACAATAAAAACTTTGAACCACTTGATGCGAAGGATATTCCACAAATTGTGGAATTAGAAAAACAGTTGATGGGAACTGATGCATGGAACAATAAGAAATTCGAAGACGAACTTAAGCTAAATAACAGATCTTGATGAGTTTGCAAGCAAGACAAAAATATTATTGCTTATGCAGGCGCTATGCAAGCAGACAATAAGATGGAACTTCTTAAAATTGGAGTTTCTAATAAACATCAAAAGCAAGGTATTGCAAAACATATCATTTCTTATGTTGCAAACGATATCAGAGATCTTGGGGCGCAGGAATTAATTTTAGAAGTTCGAAAGAAAAATACTGCTGCGCAAAAGTTTTATCAAAAAGTTGGAATGAAGCAAATTGCTACTCGTGAAAAATATTATAGCGATGGCGAAGATGCGCTCGTCTTCGGTGGTCCTCTTCCAATATTGACTAAAGATGTTGGTGGAATGAATTTAAAAACAGATTCAAATTCTTCTGCCGTAAATGATGTTCGACATCCGATAATTTTTTCAGTTGAAAGTTCGTGCGATGAAACTGCGTGCGCAATTACTTGTGATGGTGAAGTTGTCAGCGATGTTGTTGCTTCGCAAGTTGATTTTCATAAACGCTTTGGCGGTGTTGTTCCAGAAATTGCAAGCAGAAAACACATTGAAGCCATCTGTGGCGTAGCCGATGAATGCATTGAAAAATCAAAATTCAATTGATCTGATTTAGACGCAATTGCTGTCACCTATGCCCCGGGTCTTGTTGGTGCTTTGGTTGTTGGAATGGCATTTGTAAAAGGACTTGCATTTGCATTAGACAAACCTTTGATTATTGTTAATCATTTAGAGGGACATCTTTATGCAAATAAACTAACGCAAAGTAATATTAAACTTCCTGCTATAGCTTCAATTATTTCAGGAGGCAATACGCTTCTTGTTCATGTTAAGGATTGAGGCAACTACAAAACTCTTGGCACTACAATCGACGATGCGGCCGGCGAAGCCTTCGACAAACTTGCAAAATATTTGGGCCTTGGCTACCCAGGCGGTCCTGTAATATCAAAACTTGCTAAAGACGGAGATCCAAATGCAATTAAATTCCCACGAGCAATGATAAAGGAAGACAATTATAATTTTTCTTTATCTGGTTTAAAAACTGCAGTAATTAATTATGTCGATGAACATAAATCCGACAAGGATTTCAACTTAAACGACTTATGTGCAAGTTTTGAACAAGCTATTATTGACGTTCAGGTCTCTAAAGCTCGCAGAGCATTACAAGAAACAAAGTCAAAGTCATTCCTTTTTGGAGGAGGAGTTGCAGCCAATCCTTCGCTTCGGAGCGATTATGAAAAAATGTGCAAAGAAGAAAATGTTGAAATGATAATGTCACCTCTTTCGGCATGCGGAGATAATGCTGCGATGATTGGGCTTGTAGCTAATGAGCGATTCGCAAATAAAAAGTTTTCAAATTTGGATAGCGATGTTAAAGCACACGCACCGCTTGATGTAAAATACTAATAGAAAGGGGTTATCATGAATACATTAGAAGCAATTAATAGCAGAAGAAGTTGCAAAAACTTCGATCAGGAAAAGCCAGTTCCAGAAGACATTATTCAAAAGATTTGCGAAGCCGGAACAAAAGCTGCAAGCGGAATGAATAAGCAAGCATCAAAAATCATTGTTGTTAATAATAAAGAAATCCGTGATTTAATTTCAAAGAAAAATGCTGAGATTTTTGGGCGCGGTGCAGTTGATCCATTTTATGGTGCGCCAACAATTATTTGTGTAGTTGCAAATAAAGATGTCCACACATATGTTTATGATGGTAGCCTAGTTATGGGCAATATGATGTTAGCCGCCGAAGAACTTGGCGTGGGCTCATGCTGAATTCATCGTGCTAAAGAATTCTTCGAAATGCCAGAAGGCAAAGAAGTTCTTGCTAAAGCAGGCCTCGAAGGAGATTTTGAAGGTGTTGGCAATCTTGCGATTGGCTATCCCGTTGGCGAAAAACGCAGCGACCCCGACATCAGCCCAGACTACATTTCTTATATAAATTAAAATTGAGCGTTACCGACAGTGCGAGGATGTGGAAGCACGTCGCGTATGTTTGATGCGCCAGTTAGATACATGATAAGACGTTCGAAGCCAAGGCCAAAACCTGCATGCTTGCAAGAACCATAACGACGCAAATCTAAATAATATTTATAATCTTCCGGATTCATTCCAAGATCGCGAATTCGTTTCTCTAAAACATCAAGACGCTCTTCACGTTGTGAACCACCAATGATCTCGCCAATTTGTGGGACCAAGCAATCACAAGCCGCAACAGTTTTACCATCATCGTTCATGCGCATATAAAAAGCTTTAATTTCAGCTGGATAATCATAAACAAAAACAGGAGACTTAAAATGCTTCTCAGTTAAGTAACGTTCATGTTCAGTTTGTAAATCAACGCCCCACTTTATTGGATATTCAAATTTCTCACCAGATTTCGTGAGAATATCAACAGCGTCTGTGTAAGAGCAACGAACAAACTTCGCCTTCGCAACGCTCTTCAATTTATCAAGAAGACCTTTCTCAACAAACTTATCAAGCATGGCAAGTTCATCCGGGCATTTATCCATAACGTAAGTGATAACACTTTTGAGCATATCTTCGGCCAATTGCATATCATCATTTAAATCAGCGAAGGCAATCTCAGGCTCAATCATCCAGAACTCTGCAGCATGGCGAGGCGTGTTTGAATCTTCGGCACGAAATGTTGGACCAAAAGTATAAACATCACCAAATGCCATTGCAAAATTTTCAGCCTGAAGTTGACCAGAAACCGTCAACGCGGCATCTGCTCCGAAGAAATTTTTCTTTCCCGGAGCATCAACTTTAAACATCTCACCTGCACCTTCACAATCAGAAGCAGTGATTATTGGCGTATGAATGTAAACAAAACCTCTATCTTGAAAAAATTGATGAATTGCATAAGCCGCAACACTTCGAACCTTAAAAATTGCACGGAACATATTTGTACGCGGACGCAAATGTTGAATGGTTCGCAAAAATTCTGGAGTCGCGCGCTTTTTTTGAAGCGGATAATCTTCACCGGAAGGCCCTTCAATTACAAACTCATCAGCTGCAAGTTCAAATGGCTGCGGAGCATCAGGCGTCAACTTCAATGTGCCTTTAGCATAAATTGCTGAACCATTTCCAGCATGAGTTGCCTCATCATAATTTGAAAGATCAGCATTGCTCAAAACAATTTGCAAATCCTTAAAACAACTTCCGTCATTGATTGTTGCAAAAGCAAATTCCTTCATATCGCGAATTGACTTAACTCAACCGCAAACTAGAATCTCTTTTCCACCAAAAGATGTCGCATCCAAATATATGTCATTTATCTTAACGCG
>JAUNQF010000019.1 GCA_030536315.1 Coriobacteriia bacterium | reverse complement strand
ACTCCATAGGAATACCAGAAGACATACACTCATCAACTTCAACTCCTCCATCCATAATTTCGGCTACAGGAGCACCTTGAAGTGCACATGAAATATCTATCGAAGAAAACAATGCCCTCTTTGAACATTTATTTATTGCAAAAAATACAGACCCTGTTGCAATGCCACATCTATTACATAAATCCATGGCCTTCTTTGTAGACTGCACCGAAGTTGGTCTTTGGTCAATCAGAAAAATTGACTTACTGTCTCTTTCAAGCAACAAAGCTTGTTGTTCATTTCAATAACTGCCAGTGTTAATAACAATTACATCGAAAATTTCTTTTAGTGATTCCAAAATTGCAGGAAATTCCTCGATAACCTTCTCTGAAATCTCAGGTAAAGTCGGAGCTGAAATAATACACGGCAAGTTATTTACAGACTTTAATTTTGAAACAATGCCTCTGTTATCAATTAGTTCATCAATCCTGATTGGTTTATCAATTCCAAATAATGAATCAACATCACCAAATTGAAAATCTGCATCAATTATTAATGTTTTAAAACCGGCGGCTTGGCACAGAAGTGATGCCATAACAGATACGCTGCTTTTTCCTGATCCCCCCGAAGCAGAAAGAACTGAAAGTACGAAGGCTTTTCTTCGCAAATTATTTTGAGGGATTGTCTTAGGAATATTGCGCAACTTAAATTCATTAGTTTGTTCAGCACTGCTGATTGACGAAGTTTTTTTACGAGCACTTATTCTTTCACAAAGAGATTCTATTGACAAGATAGTATCAATTCCTGCAGCATTCGCTCGACTTTGAAGCGATCCTGAAAAATCATAACTTATTAAACATACTACACACTCAGGCCTGTCCTTTTTAACTGCAGCAGCCAAATTGATTGCTTCAATATCATCATTTGAGCATACTCAAACTTCAAGCGCATTTTTACACAAGTTAATATAGTTCCGAAATTCATGAGCATTTGTAAATACTTTAAGTCAGTCATAATTAAATATGTTTGCATCTAAATTTAAGAATCCGGGATTTTTACGGACTTGAGAATCAATGCTTAATACAACCTCTTTGTTCATTATTCCTCCGTTCATGCATTTGAATTTTGCGAAAATTTATTTTCTTCTTTATTTTTATCGCCCTGGCTTTCTTCGGCTTCTTCAGAAGGCAAAACAAAATATAAAGTTGTCGTTTGTGATGCTGCTACAAGTTCTTGTACTTCAGAAGGCTCAACAGCAAGTGTTATTCATGTCACCGAAGCCGAAGTTCCTTCGGTGAAAGTTGTGCTCGTTGCTAAAACTAATACATTTTGGGCAATTAAACTTGTAGAGATATTGCCTGTAGCATAAACATCTATGTGCATTCCAGCATTAATTGCGCCCCCAACGGCAGACACATCTTTAGCTGGAACACTGACAGCAGAAAGGCCTGCTGGAACTTCCAAAGATACAGCCGAATCTTGAAAACGCTTACTCGTTATTACTTCGCCACTAACAATCGAGCTCGTTAATTGCTTACCTAAAATATCATTTGAATTTCGAACTGCATCATCTGGCAAAAGATCAGCAAGCCACAACTTTAACTCATAACACGTTGAATCAATCTTCTCTCCGGCTGCAATATCTCGTTTCGCAACACAAACCTCAATTTGTTCACCGCCATATCTAGCCAATGCTGCATTTCTCGTGTCTTCAGCTTCAGCACGAACAGATTGAGTATAAATAAGAACACATAAAGCGCAAATAACACCACAACTAATACATAATACTAACGATTTTCTTTTTTTAGATAATTGCATAGCCTTCTCCCAACTTGCTAACTTTGCTTCCCAGTACTTGGGGCTCGTAATATACACAAAAAGGTTCAACCAGAAATGAAGGCTCGCTTAAAAATCTATAAAGGATACTTAATCATCAGAATAAAATAATAATTACCAATAAAATCAAATAAAAATAAATAAATTAAAATATATTGTAATTAAAATTCTTAAACTATAATCAACGCACAATAACAAATACTTAAACCCCGCTGCCTCCGACCCCAAAGAAACAAAAAATAAGGTAAAATAAGCGATATTATGTTATAGTTGCTGTTTGCACTTAGAAAAAGAAGGTGAGAATTATGTCAAAAGTATGTGAAATATGTGGAAAAGCTCCAGCTGCAGGACGCAGTGTTAGTCACTCGCATCGTGTTAGCAATAGAACTTTTGCACCTAATATTCAACGTGTTACCATTAAGGATTCTAAAGGTAAAGTTCGTAAAGCTAATGTTTGCACAAGCTGCTTAAAAGCTGGCAAAGTTACAAAAGCTTAAATCTCACATAAATAGTTAAACAAAAAGACGAGGCTTCTGCTTCGTCTTTTTTTTAAGACAAAATTCCACATTTGTCTGAGCAGAAACACATTTTTTACACAGACAAATAGTAATATTTGTCAACTATTATTCAGATTACATGAATAACACACAGACAATATAAGGTTTTTGTCAAAAAACCGAAAAATAGTTTACGTAATAAGTTAAAAACACAGACAAGAAGCAATTTTTGTCTTAAAAAGCAAGAAAATAAAAATATGCATCGGTAAGCACAGCGAGAAAATAAAAAAATTTGCCATTCGGCAAATTTTTTTAAATGGTGGTCGGGGGGGGACTTGAACCCTCGGCACGCGGATTTTCAGTCCGCTGCTCTACCAACTGAGCTACCCGACCAGCCAGCAAATGCCCTAACGGGCGAGTGCATATAATAGCACAACAATAAGAGTTAAACCCTAAATTTTAGGACTCTCATTCGATATATTCTTCGAAGGCGGTGCGTACTTGAGGTACATCCGTGCCGATGATAATTTGTACAGTTTTATCAACATGCACTGCACCCTTAGTTCCTATGCTCTTAAAGTATGCATCATCTTTAAGCTTCGATTTATCTTTAACTGTAATGCGCAAACGTGAAACACAATTTGTGAAGTAGTCAATATTTTCACGTCCGCCAACACCTTCTTCGATAGCAGCAACTAAAGTTGTATCGTCCTTTGCTTTTTTCTTCTTACCAGCTTTTTCGTCTGCCTTACTGTGCTGTTGTTCTCTGTATTCTGCTTTAGTGCGAAGGCGCATCTCGGCTTCGTCAAGACGACCTGGAGTTGGAACATCGAACTTTTTGATCCATGCTGTAAATACGAAAATGTAAATGAAAACAAAAGCTATACCAACAACAATAACTATCAAAATTTCTTTCCAATGTAAAGCGAAGAGCGGAGCGTATTGACTCAAGAACACAAACAAACTTCCGCTTAACTGACCGCAAGCTCCAAGTTCAAACATAAGTGTTGACATTGTTGCTGCCAAGGCCGCATGAACATAGAACAAAGCTGGCGCAATAAAGAGGAATGTAAATTCAAGAGGTTCTGAAATTGCGCAGAATACTGCAGAAACTCAAGCAGGGATCAAAATACCCAAAACTTTCTTTCTGTTTTCTGGTTTTGCACAAATATACATTGCAACACAAATACCGGTTGCTCCAAAGATTCGGGATGGATTTGTCATTGTGAAGCGAGTCTCTGGAATAACTTCCTTAATAGGTGTAGGATCTGTTGCAAGACCAGGAAGTGCAGCAAACCAATTTGCATCGATTCCGCCATCCATAACAATATTGTCGAATTCCATAGGCATCCAAAGCATTCCGTGAATACCAAATGGTAACAAACCTTTTTCTAAGAAAATGTAAATCCACATACCGAAAGGTCCAGAAGTGTTTACAAATGTTCCAATAGCAAAAATGCCATCTTGAATATATGGCCAAATCAACGATGCTAAGAAAGCAACTGGAAGCATTACAACAAATGCAATAGTGTAAACAAAAACAGAGCCGCTGAAAACGGACAATGCAACAGGCAACTTCTTATCATAGAATCTGTTGTGAATCCAAACTGTAATTCCAGAAATTAGGAGCGCACCAAAAACACCCATGTTAAGTGTTGGAATATTAGCAACCATTGTTAGACGCATTGAAGTATCAACATCTGCTGTCATGTCAATGTTGTGGAAAAATTCGGGCCATGTGCTAATCATTGTGTTTACAAAATAATGGAAAGTGATAAACGTGATTAAAACCTCGATGCATGCACGAGCATTTGCCTTTTTAGCTAAACCAACAGGTAAGCCGACGGCAAAAACAAGAGGGATTTGCTTGATAACAGTTCAACCACCAACACTAATTAAGTTCCAAAATTGGTACCAGAACAAGTTTTCATCTGCGACCCAATCTCCAAAAAGTGCAGGGCTTGTAAACAAAACTGACAAGCCAATTGCAATACCAGAAAATGACATAAACATAACTGGCAAAAGCATTGCAGAACCAAAATTTTGAATTTTCGACAGCATAATTTTCCTTTCAACTAATTCATCATAAATGTCTTTATTTCAAAAGGCTTAAATTCAATTTGTGAATCGCCTTTAATTTTGCATTTTTCAGTTTCGTCTAACATAAGCTCCGAAGTGATCTTTCGCACTCCGCTTATGTTAAGTTTTTGCGGAGCAGATGACGAATTAAACATTCGGACAACTAATCCTTTTCCGCTTTCCGCCTTTTTCAAAGCGCTAAGTATAATGCCCGAAATTTCAAAATTAAATAAGGAATATTTTTCAGGAACTTCGACATTCGATTTATTGAGCAATAAATCTTCCGCAGGATCAAAAGCATAATAAACAAATGGAGTTGTGTAAGCATTTGCAAGTCCGGCAACATCTTTAATCTCCGAAGTTAAGCCCAGCTTGTAAGTATTTTTTCCAACAAGTTGAGCATCTGGGGTTGGAGTGTTTGTGCCCGAGGCTCGGCCTGGTCTTCGGAGTAAATCTTTTCGGCCTTGATAGCCGTAACTTCTAAATAATGTAATAGCAATTGTATCGGACGCTGCCTGCCCATCGATAATTTGATATTCGCGAACAGAATTTGAAAGCACGGCCAAGCCAGCTTGCGTATCGGTGTGAACATAATTCAAAAACGGATAGATAGTGTCCGGGCGCTCATCCCAATTTTCTTCTTGCCAAACATCAACTGCCTTGTCATAAACCGCGCGCGTGATTTTTCCAAACTGGATATCCGCAACCGAATTTTTTGCCGAAGTGTTTTGCGGAATCAAAACGCGAAGGCGATGGTCTTTTGCCTGGTTATCCACATTAAATTCAAGTTCAATATTTGAAGAAGCAAGAGGAAGCAAAACCCTTATTTCAACATCAACATAGGAATCGGCTTGCTTAAAACGCCTCGACTCCAAATTTTTTGGAACCTTAAAACGATAATTGATTTTTGCCTCTTCGAAACTTGCACCGCTCATTGTTTGAACTTCGGCACTTACATCTTCCGAAGTGATGGTTCAGTCATCTTCGATTGGCGAATAATCATAACTGTCTCCACCATCCGCTGAATCTTCGAGAAGCAAAACGTTGTGATAGGTGTTGCCAGTTTTTTTGTCGTCAATATTTAAGCTTCCATTGTTGTTAATATGAATTTTGTAAAACCTATTTTCAATGCTTTTGTCGCGAGACGTAATAATTGAATTGCGCTTTTCGTCCGACTTCAAAATCTTGTAAACTTTATAGCCAAGAGCAGGTATTTCATCGCAAATAGAAATTTGGTACTTGCTGTAATTTTTAAGCGAATCTTCGGCTTCGTCGCGAACAACGCTCGATTCCTTACTAATAATGTCGTAATCAATTTTGTTGCCGTCGACATCTTGCAAATCAAAATCATCAAAAGGTGTCGAAATATTAACCTTCAAGCTTTCTTTTCGGTCTTGCGGCAAAGTGTTAAACACAACAAGCTTGTCTTCGTCGCCCGGAATTGCCTCAAGAATTTTGCGCATATAAAAATCAGTTAGATTATCAACCATGTCCTCCGATGTAACGAAGCGATTCTCAACTTGCTTGTTAACCTTATCAGTATTGCAACAACAAATTGAGTCGTGAGCATGATTTTTGAGCATCTCGCGCCAAATTTGTTCAATTGTTCCGCTTTGATAATCAAAACCGAGCGAATAACAAATGCTTGCAATTGGTTCAAGAATGTTCGCAATTTTATTTTCGATTCGAGTGTTTGCAGATTTCAAATCCGCACGCGACGAATAAATGCTTCGATGAATTCGCTGATATTTTCCATCCAAAAGCTCGCTTGTAATCTTCGTTATTGACTTTTTGTCGATATTTTTAAATTGGTCTTCATATGTGCTCAATTTGATGTCATAATCCGGATATTCCTTACGCATAATATCCATAATTTCAAAAATATCTTGTTGAACAGGCATTTGATCATGCCCATTTGGAACAAGCAAATCACCTGTAGTTGTATATTTTTCCAAAAGTGGAAGCGCTTCATCAAATCGCTCACGGATTTTTTTGGCGTCTTTTGGAATCATAATCCCAACAGAATAATTTATTGGAAGAAGCTGAACCGTTGTTTGCGAGCCATCGTCAGCCTCTCACAAAAATTCGGTTTGATTAATACCAAGGCACTCTGAATAACCTCGCCAAAAAAGTGACTTATCAATTCCGAAACCATTTAAGATTTTAGGCATTGCCGCAGACTGACCAAACGAATCCGGCAAATAGCCAATCATCATTCGACCGCCAAATTTATCGCAATCCAACTTGCCGTAGAGCAAATTTCGAACAATCGATTCACCCGCAACAACCATTTCGTCAGTTTGAGTGTACCACGGACCGATTTTCAGGCGATCGGCCTGAACTAATTTTTTAATGCGAGGTTCATCTTCAGGCTTAACAGACAAATAATCTTCAAGCACTACAGTTTGTCCGTCTAAAACATAACAGCAATAATCTTTATGCGTTTCAAGCATATCAAGGATTTCTTGCATGTTATTTACAAGATAAATCTTAGATTTTGCATCGGTAAAATATCATTCGCGATCTCAATGAGTATGGGGGACAATGTTTATGCTCTTTTTAGTCATCTATCTCCTATTGAAATTTAGCAGGAAAGATTATAACATATCTAATGATGGGCAAATGTACTATAATATGGGGTCCAAAATTTTTGAAAGGTGAGAAATGGCATCTTTTGACAAATTTACAGATAAGGCGAAGAAAGCGCTAACTTTGGCGCGCGACGAAGCACATGCCCTCAAGCAGGCATATGTTGGCACTGAGCACGTGCTTTTAGGCTTGATTGACGAAAACGATGGCTTCGCTGCAAAGACTCTCGCTAAATTAAATGTTACTCACGATGACGTTTTGGAAACAATTCGTGAAATTATACCTATTGATCCTAACGCTGACCTTAGCAAACATGCAAGTTTCACGCCTCGCATGAAGCAGGTAATGGAAAATGCATTCCGTGAAGCAATGCAAAGTGGTCAAAGCTTTATTGCAACTGAACACCTGCTTTTGGGAATTGTTCGCGACGAAGAAAGCAATGGCGTTAAGGTTTTAAAGAAACTTAATGTTACAACCGATCAGGTCCGCGAGGCTCTAAATGACGTTATTGGTGGCGCCACTGTTTATGCTGGTAAAGCCCCAATTGGAAGCGACAATCCTGACAGTATTCTTGAGGCTTTTGGCGTTGACCTCAATAAGCGCGCGAAGGCCAACAAGCTTGACCCTGTTATTGGCCGAGCTGCAGAAATTGAGCGCGTTATGCAAATTTTGACTCGCCGCCAAAAGAACAATCCGCTGCTTATTGGTGAGCCTGGCGTTGGTAAAACTGCAATTGTCGAAGGCCTGGCAGAGCTCATCGTTAGCAAGCGAGTTCCTGATGTTTTGCAAGGCATGAGAATTGTTATGCTTGATATTTCTGCTCTTGTTGCAGGTTCGAAGTTCCGTGGCGAATTCGAAGAGCGCCTTAAAAAATGCATTAAGGAAGTCCGCGAAGCTGGAGACATCATCCTCTTCATCGACGAAATGCATACGATTATTGGTGCTGGTGCAGCCGAAGGTTCAATCGACGCTGCAAGCATCTTAAAGCCTCCACTTTCTCGAGGAGAGATTCAAGTCATTGGTGCCACGACTTCGGAGGAATATAGAAAACACTTGGAGAAAGACACGGCGCTGGAGCGCAGGTTCCAAACTGTCACTATCGAAGAGCCAACCGAAGAGCAAACAATTCGCATTGTGGATGGACTTCGTGATAAATATGAAGGTCACCACAATGTTAAATATTCTGACGAGGCGCTAAAAGCTTCTGTAACTTTGTCAGCAAGATATATACAAGACCGCTTTTTACCTGATAAGGCCATTGATTTGCTCGACGAAGCCGGGGCTCGCATGCGCATTCGAAATATGCAACTTCCTCAAGAGCTTCGTGATTTGGATGCAAAAATTCGCAAAGTTCGTGCGACAAAAGACAACTACACAGCCAAACAAGAATTTGACAAGGCCGGAAAAATGCACGAGGAAGAAATTGAACTTCTAAAACAACGCGAAGCGGAAGAGAAAAAGCTCGAAGAAAAATCGAAATCTAAGGTTCACGAAGTTAGCGTTGAAGACATTGCGAATGTTGTTTCAATGGTGACTGGTGTTCCTGTTCATAATTTGACCGAAGCCGAGGCTGAAAAGTTATTGCGCATGGAAGATGTTTTGCACAAGCGTGTTATTGGTCAAGACGAGGCTGTAACTGCACTTTCAAAGGCGATTCGTAGGTCTCGAAGCGGGCTTAAAGATCCAAACAGGCCTTCGGGTTCGTTTATTTTCCTCGGACCTTCTGGTGTTGGTAAAACCGAGCTTTCAAAAGCGCTCGCTGAATTTTTGTTTAATAGCGAAGATGCGCTTATCTCATTTGACATGAGCGAATACATGGAACAACATTCTGTTTCGAAGTTGGTTGGAAGCCCTCCGGGCTATGTTGGATATGACGAAGGAGGCCAGCTAACCAAAGCTGTCCGCAAAAAACCTTACAGTGTTGTGCTTTTTGACGAAATTGAAAAGGCACACCCTGACATCTTCAACATTTTGCTTCAAATTCTTGACGAAGGCAGACTCACCGATGGTCAAGGTCACAATGTTGATTTTAGAAATACAATCATAATTATGACTTCAAATGTTGGGGCTCGCCAAATTTCGCAAACCAAGACTTTAGGTTTTGACAGCGGAGATTCCAAAGGCATGAGCGACGAAGAAATCAAGAGTGCTGCAACTTCGGAGCTGAAAAAACTTTTCCGCCCTGAATTTTTGAACCGCGTTGATGAAACCATCGTTTTCAAGAGTCTTGGCGAAAAAGAAATTATTCAAATTGTTGATTTGATGGTTGATGATCTTCGCGAGCGTTTGATCGCGCAAAATATGTCAATCAATTTGACAAAGGCTGCTTGCAAACTAATTGCGAAGGAAGGGACAAATGTCACATATGGTGCGCGTCCGCTTCGTCGTGCAATTCAACGACTCATCGAAGACCCAGTTTCGGAAGAAATTTTGGCTGGAAAATATAAAGATGGTTCTGTTATTAAGGTTGATGCGAAGGATGACAAGCTCACATTCACCGCTGGTAAAGGCAAGATTCCGCAGCCAAAGAAAAAGGATACAATCGCTCGAGACACTGAACTAATTTTAAAGGACTTCGGGCTAAGTAATACAGGTGTTCAAAAAGATTAAGGGGCAAATATGGCTGACGAACAAAAACACACTGAGGATATTGACGACTTTGAAGATGGTTCCCCAGTCAATTTGTTTGACAGGATTCGCCTAAGTCAACCTGAAAATTTTTCAATGAAAAAAATTCCTGGCGAAGTGTCTCCGAAGGCCGATTGCGCTGCAATAATTTTGGCTGGCGGTCTTGGAAGAAGACTTAACGATGGAAGCAAAAACCACAAAAAGATTTCAAAGCAACTATTAAAGATGTCTGGAAAGCCAGTTCTAACCTGATCTATGGACTCTTTTGATGCTGTTCCTGAAATTGGAGCAATTATTGTTGTTTGTCCGGAAGAACAATTTCAAGAATATATTGAAACTGTTGTTGACCCATTTGCTTTTCAAACGCCAATTGTTATGGCACCTGCTGGGGACACTCGTCAAGAAAGTGCTTTCCATGGACTTGATATGGTGCCTGAAAAATTTGATTACGTTATGATTCACGATGGCGCGCGTCCGCTTGTTCCGCCAACTGTCATCAAGCATATATATAGTGTGCTTAAGGGCAATCCAGATATCGATGGCGCGGTTTGTGCGCATCCATGCATTGACACACTAAAAGTTGTCGAAGATGGAAAAATTGTTGGAACGCCTGATAGAAGTGCGTTTTGGCTTGCTCAAACACCTCAAATTTTTAAGCGCGAAACCTATACCGAAGCTCATCGGGCTGCACTCTCCGATGGATTTGTGGGAAGCGATGATGCTTCGTTGATTGAGAGAATTGGTGGAAACGTGAAAGTTGTCGAAGGTAAGCGCAACAACATTAAGCTAACGGTGCCTGAAGATTATTTGATTTTGGCAAGTGTTTTGCAAGCGCTTAACCTTGAACATGGTTCGGAGTATGATCTTTAATGAAAATTGGAATTGGATATGATGTTCATAAATTGGTTTCCGGGCGGAAGCTAATATTAGGTGGCGTTGAAATTGCTTATGAAAAAGGACTTGATGGACATTCCGATGCCGATGTCTTGTGCCATGCAATTGGCGATGCAATATTAGGCGCGGCAAAACTTGGAGACATTGGTCAGCACTTCCCAGACACAGAACCAAAATACAAAGATGCAAATTCGTTGAAACTTTTAAATGAAATTACAAAAATTGTTAATGAAAAAGGTTTCACTGTCATAAATGTTGATAGTGTTGTTATTGCTCAAGCGCCGAAGCTTGCTCCACTTCGAGATAAAATGCGCGAAAACATTGCAAGCGTTTTGGGGATTGCACTTGAAAATGTTGGAGTAAAAGCTACAACAACCGAAGGCCTTGGCTTCGAAGGTCGGGGTGAAGGAATTTCGGCACAGGCAGTTGCACTACTTTCGGAGGAATAATGCTTAAAATTTATAGCACACAGCATAGAAAAAAAGTTGACTTTAAGCCAGTTCACGAGGGTAAAATTGGAATGTATGTTTGCGGGCCGACGGTTTATAACAGAATTCACATTGGCAACGCGCGCACTTTCCTTAGCTTCGATATTATTCGTCGCTATCTTGAATGAAGCGGTTATGATGTGACCTTCGTTCAAAATGTAACTGATGTTGATGACAAAATTATTAATCGTGCCGCCGAAGAAAATACAACCGCGGCCGAGATTGCTAAAAAATACACTGACCTTTTCATCGAAGACATGCACGCCGCCGGTGTTAAAGATCCTGACATTCGTCCTAAGGCTACCGAAGAAATTGACGCCATGATTGAACTTGTTCAAAGTTTGGTTGATAAGGGTCACGCTTATGTTGAAGACGGCGACGTCTATTTTGACGTTCGCAGTTTTAAGGGATATGGGTCTCTGAGCGGGCGTGATGTTGAAGATGCTGAAAGTGGTCACCGCGAACTTCAAGCGGATGGTCAAGGTTTAGAAGAACGCAAACACGCCGAAGCTGACTTCGCACTTTGAAAGGCGGCCAAGCCTGGCGAGCCTTCGTGAGATAGTCCGTGGGGTCCGGGACGTCCGGGTTGGCACATTGAATGCTCAGCAATGTCTCACAAATATTTGGGATTGCCGTTTGATATTCATGGTGGCGGATCAGATTTGGTCTTCCCTCATCATGAAAATGAGCGCGCACAAAGTATGTGTGGTTACGAAAATGATTTTGCAAATTATTGGATGCATGCCGGAATGCTTCAAGTTGCAAATGATGAATCTGGCAAAAATGAAAAGATGAGCAAGAGCTTAAATAACTTCGTTTTGCTATATGAGGCTCTTGAACAGGTAAAACCTAACGTTCTTCGCATGCTTGTTTTGCAAACTCATTACCGCAGTCCTCTTGTTTTTGGCGAGAAGAGACTTAGCGAAGCCGAATCTGCTTTGACTCGAATTGAAACTGCGATTAAAAATATTGATTGAAAGCTTCAAAATCAAAGTGATAAATCTGAAATTGGTACAAAAGCAATTGACGATGCTTGCACAAAAGCAAAAGAAAAATTCATCGAGGCAATGGATGATGACTTCAATACAAGTTTAGCGCTCGCTGAAATTTTTGAACTTGTTGGCGTTATCAATACAGAAATTGGCAAGTCTGAAATCAACAAAGATACTGCTCCAGCTATTGAAAAAGCTAAGTCATTAATCACAGAATTGATGGGAGTTTTTGGAATTGAATTCAGCGCCGATGAAAAAGACTCTGGCGAATTTGAAGCCTTGGCTGAAAAACTTGGCATCGAAATTAAAGGCGATGCTGAAAAATCTATTCTTGATGTTCGCGCTGAGGCTCGTGCAAACAAAAACTTCGAATTAGCCGACAAGATTCGCGACACTTTAGCCGAAGCGGGCTACACCATCGAAGACACACCGCAAGGTTCACGTATAGTTTAGATTTGACCGAGAGAAATTCCGCCATCGTTGGGTGGAACTTCACGGTTAAGAGCAACAGAAAAACCCTGTTCAACAAGCATTTTGATTGTTTTTTCAATTAGGTACCTGTTCATAAAAACTCCACCAGATAAAGCAAGGTCATTTATGCCGTAAACTTGTTTTGATAATTGAGCACAAGTTAAAATTGCATTTGCAAAAGCATCGTGAAAGTTCTTCGCAATTTTTCCAACTTCAATTCCGCCTTTTAAATCATCCAACATTGCTTTGAAAGTGTTTGCGCAATCAAATAAAACAACGGATGTATCTTGAGCCGTCGATTTTTCTGTTCCAACATTTTTTGTAATTTGAATTTCATAACGTTTGTCAAACTTTGAATTTTTTGCCCGTCGATTTTGGCTTAAGCAATCTCAAAGTTTTGCTTCAAGCATGATTGCTGCTTCGCCTTCGTAAGTTGGAGCTGGACAAATGCCTAAAATCGCCGAAGCCGCATCAAAAAGTCTTCCAACAGATGAAGTCATTGGTGTGTTAATGCCATCTTCAATCATCGTGTTCAAATTTTCTAAATCAGACTTTTTATAATCCTTAAAAACTTTTTTTGTTTGCGGATGATCCAACAAATCAAAAGTTCAAAGCGCGCCATAAGCCAAACGAAGCGGGTCCTTAATTGCTGCCGCGCCTCCGGGCATTGGAATGTAAGTGAAATTTGCGAAGCGTTCAAAATCTTGTGTGTTGCACAACAAAGCTTCGCCGCCTCAAATATTTTTATCAACACCATAACCCGTTCCGTCAAATGCAAAACCCAAAACCGGACCTGTCATTCCATTTTCATACATTACGCTGCGAATATGCGCATAATGATGTTGCACTTTATCCGCTTCCTTCGCGTATTTTGAAGTTAAATATTCAGGATGCAAATCTGAAACAATTTTTTTTGGTTTGAACTTAAAGATTTTTTCAAATTGGTTTTTTGTTTCTTCTCAAGTTTTAAAAATGTCAGCGTTTTCAATATCTCCAATGTGTTGCGACACAAAAACTTCCGTATTAACTTTTGCACTCGGCTCCATTTCTGGAATTGGTCGTGAAAATGCAAAAGTATTTTTTTGCTCGGGACCGGTTGAGAAAATTTCGGTGGGCTTATCCAATTTAATTTTGATAGGAGCAGGCGCATAACCTCGAGCTCGACGAATCATCTGAACAGCATCGCTACCTGCGGCGTCAATGACTCGCACTACACTGTCATCATAGCGCGCCAAAATTTCACGATTGTTTCCGAGGAATGCATCAGCCACATCGCCCAAAACTTCGTAAGCTTGCGTATCGTCAGTCACAATTGGATTGTCATATAAATTTCCAGAAGTCATAACCAGATATTTTCCTCCGGCGTTCGCATAATCATGCATCAAAATATGTTGAACCGGAGTATATGGAAGCATCACTCCAACCTCCGGCAAGTCCATGCAAACATTTTCCGCTAAAGTATTTGTGCGTTTCGACTTCAGCAAAACAATTGGCCGAGCAGATCCGCTCAAAAGCTTTTTTTCGGCAGCATGAACACGACAAATCTTCTTGATAGATTGCAGGTCAGGTGCCATTATTGCAAAGGCTTTATTGCTTCGCATTTTTTTCGAACGAAGACGCGCAACCGCTTCGTTGTTAGTCGCATCGCATGCAAGATGAAAACCGCCAAGACCTTTGATGGCTACAATTTTTCCATCGCGCAAAAACTTAACACAGTTAGAAAATATTTCATCAGATTTTTCTTGAGTCTCCCTAATAAAAAGCGGCCCAAGAGTACCGACCCCCGCCCCCTGGGAATCGGTACACTTGGACCGCTTAAGTTTACCGGCCGTAATCCAGCTGACTGCAGGGCCGCAATCAAAACACGCATCCGGTTGCGCGTGAAATCGTCGGTCAGCTGGATCAAGGTACTCGCTTTCGCAAGTCCCACACATTTTAAAAGTGCACATTGAAGTATAGCATCTATCATAAGGTAATTGACCAATAATTGTAAATCTTGGTCCACAATTTGTGCAATTTATAAAAGGATACCTGTACCTGCGGTCTTGTGGATCAAAAAGTTCACGAACGCAGTCATCACAGGTCGCTAAATCCGGGGAAATCAAAGTTTGACCGGCCGAAGCCCCCGCCTTCGAAGTTTTTTTGTCTTCCGAAGTTTTAATCTCAAAAGTAGTAAAACCTTCAAGCGGAACCTCGCGCATTTCAATTTCTTCAACACGAGCAGCAGCCGGGGCTTCGTTTGAAATTGCGAGGCAAAATTCATCGACGAGTTTTTCTTCGCCTTCGGCATGAATATGAACACCATCCGCGGAATTATAAACTCAACCAGAAATTAAATGCCGCTTGGCAAGTCTATAAATAAAAGGACGGAAACCGACTCCTTGAACGATTCCCGTCACATGTATTTTTAGCGCTGTATTCACAGACTAAAATAAATCTTGGACTGCGTCAAAAACGAGCTTGAAAGTTTCATCTTTTGTTGGCTGCAAATTAACGAGGCGAATTCGACCGGGTTCCTGTTTGGCCAGTTCAAGAAAGCCATTTCAAACTTTCTTTTGGAATGCCTCGCCTTCGGCTTCGATACGGTCAGCACCATCATTTTTTGTTGCGCGATAAATTGAATTTTCAACCGTATCTGTAAAAATGATTACCGTGCGGTCTGGCTTGAGACCATCGGTCGTAAAAAGATTCGCCTTTTTAATTTCATCAACATCCAAACCGCGACCATAACCTTGGTAACAAACAGTGCTGTCGAAGAAGCGGTCGCACAAAACAACCTTGCCTTTGTCAAGCGCAGGCTTAATAACTTCGGCGACAATTTGCGAACGCGCAGCTTCGTATAAGAAAAGTTCGGTGCGAGCAGTCATTTCGTCGTTTTCGTTATCCAGCAAAATGTTGCGAATCTTTTCGCCGATCCTGGTACCGCCAGGCTCACGAACAATAACAACTTCCTTACCCATTTCGCGAAGTTTATCAGCAAGCTTCATAAGATGCGTGGTCTTGCCGGCGCCATCGCCGCCTTCCAAAGTTATAAATATGCCATTAGTCGTGGTCATATACATCATTTCCTTCAGTATCAATGCCGACGAAGACGGGGAAATCCTCAACTTCGCATTTGCGAAGAGCTTCGGTGCCTAAATCTTCATAAGCAATAAGTTCAGCACTCTTGATGCATTTTGCAAGATAAGCCGCGCAACCACCAATGGTGCAGAAGAAAACACTGCCAGTCTTTTTGCAAGACTCGTGAACAGCTTCGCTTCTGTGACCTTTGCCGATTGTTGCGACAATTCCATTTTCATATAATGTAGGAGCGGCAAAATCCATGCGAGTTGCAGTTGTTGGTCCAATAGCTCCGAAGGGACGTCCCGCCGCAGCCGGAGATGGACCTGCATAATAAATAGTTTGACCATCTAACCCGTAAGGAAGTGGTTTTCCTTCTTCCATTTCATCGAGCAAACGAATGTGTCCAGCATCACGAAGTGTATAAATTGGACCAGAGAGCAAAACTTTGTCTCCAGCTTTCAAATTTTTAAGATCATCACGCGAAAGTGGAAGTTGCAATTTGATTGCTTCGTCTTGACCTTCGCCAGCATTCATGCTCTTACCATCAGCCTCACGCTTTGCAGCGGCCTTATCCATAACTTCTTTTACCGAAGCCGCAGCACGCTCAGCCGTTCCAGGCTCAGCAGCAAGTCCTTTATTCAAAGCGTCTTCGATAATTTCAGAAGTCAACTCGCCAGAGCAACCGCCATCTTCAGTAAGTTCACGGCAAGGAATGTCAACAGTTACGCGACGCATAGCCGAACAACCCATGTCAATGGCCAGCGGCATACTTGCAATATGGCTTGCATCAGTTTCAACATTAACTTGTTGAACAGTTGCAACACCGCCTAAACCACCAGGTCCAACACCAGTTGCATTGACCGCCTCGAGAATTTCTTCTTCGAACTTTGCAGTATCTGGATTTGGTGAATGCTGTCCAACAGGACGGAACAAAGCGCGTTGAGCAAGTTGCGAAACCTTATCAAAGGTGCCTCCAACACCAATTCCAAGAGTGAGCGGAGGGCAAGCACTTGCGGCCTTTTCCTTAACGCAAGCAACAATATGATCGATAATTCCTTGGTGACCATCGCCCGGAACAAGCATGTGAACACGGCTGGCGTTATCACTACCGCCACCTTTAATCATAAGGTTTAAGCGAGCAACACCAGGCTCATCGACAATTTCCACCTCGCAAAAAGCAGGTGTGTTATTACCTGTGTTTGCGCGGTCATTGAGCGAATCCTTAA
>JAUNQF010000030.1 GCA_030536315.1 Coriobacteriia bacterium | reverse complement strand
AGAACATCTTGAATTATCAAGGAGAGCAGCTTCGTACAATTCATAATGTTAAAATTTTAAATACATTTTTCGAAGGCAAAAATGTTTATACTTTTAAATAATGGTTAATAAGACAGGGGAGGGAAAAATGGTTAAAAACAAGATTAAAGGAAAAAACATACCTGTATTGGAAGTTTTAGACGAACATCCTTTTATATGACTTCTCTTGGGTTTGATTTTTACTTTGAATTCTTATGGAGCTTTTAATGTTGGAATTTGTGCGTGGATCTTCGCTATTCCGCTAATTCGATACATCAATATTCGGACTAAATGGTCATCTATATTTTTGATGCTACTTGGAATGGTTGTTGTTGCAAATATTACATTTTTCCGTCTTGTGGAAGATAATTTTAATGTAATGAATTTTGTGTTTTGCACGCTAAACGGAATTAGAATTTGGCTTCCGTTCTTAGTATATTTTTTGTGCCGAAAGACTAACACAAATAAGCTTATTTCTTATTTTGCATTTCCAGCTTCTGTTGCAATTTGCGAATTTTTTATCGACAATCCATTTGTGGGCATTATTACATCTTTATCTGTTTCGCAATTCTGGAATTTGGGGTTGATGCAAGTCGCAAGCGTAACAGGTGTTGTTGGAGTATCTTTTATTGTGACACTTCTGGCTTCTGTTGTTAATTATGTAATGGAAAACGGATTTAAAAAATCCACCTTGAGCGTTCTTTTAATATATTCTGTTTTTGTTATTGTTGTTACTGGAGTTGGAATGGCAAATGTAAACAAAGGTAAAATTTCTACCTTGGATAAGACCGTTCGAGTGGCCACCGCGGTGGATGACATGGGAGCTCATTTTAATGAATACAAGGATAATTTAGATGCGTTTTACGATAAGAGCATGGAAATAATTTCCCAGCGGGCTACTGAAGCTGTAATCAATGGTTCTTGAATTTTGGTTTTTCCTGAAGATGCATTTTTTACTACCGAAGAATACGCGAATGAATTCTTAAGCGATGCGGCGAAAATTGCAAAAGAAAACAACATTAACATTTTGTTGCCTGTGCTTAGAATACAGCAAGAAGGTAAAAATATAAACACATTAAATTTAATTAATAGGGAAGGAAAGTTATTAAATACCTATACAAAGAATCATCTTGTTCCAGTTGTCGAAGAACCAACAACTCAGAAAGGCGATGGCAAGACGCCAGTCATAGAAATTGATGGAATAAAGATTACTTACTTGATCTGTGCGGATTTTACTTCTAATCAGTTAGCTTATAATGGTACGGAGGCAGATATCTTCCTTAATCCTTCCTATGATTGGGAAATATTCCAATATTTTACATCTTATGCTGTCCAGGCCAGGGCGATTGAATGCGGGTTTGCAACTCTTCGTAATCCTGTAAACGGAAATATCATACTTTATGATAGCAATGGACGTCCTATGCATATGTCTAACGCGATGGACGTACATGAAGGAATTCTTTATATGGATGTTCCTTGCGACGGGAAGCAGACAATATATGACACCATTGGAAATGTTTTTCCTTGAGCGTGCGTAGCGTATATAGTCTTTGCCTTTATCAGTGGATTTTTTGTAAAAAGCCGCAAGAAGAAAAAAACTGCTTAAAGCTTAAAGTATTAGATTAACTATATATTTTATTACTTATTGATTTCTTTGACTTTTTCTGAGATTTCTTTAAGTTCTTCTTTTGAGAGTTTATCTAAATTGCTAAGCTTGTCAATTATGACCTCTTTGGAGTTGTTAAGATTATTTCTTGAAACAGCTTGATAAAAAGCAACGATAACTCCAGTTATTAAAGCAATTACAATGGTAGCGTAGATGGTTAGAACAACAGACAAAATTCTACTTATAGGGTGAATTGGGACGATGTCTCCAAAACCAATGGTGAATAAGTTAACGTAGGAATATCAAAGCGCGTCTCCATAGTTTGTTATGTCTGGTTCCACCACATAAAATACACCCGACACAGCAAAAACAAATAAAACAAAAATCCCAATGATGTAATAAGCTCTTGTTCTTTTTAATATTCTATGTAGAATTTTTAGCCTGACCATTTAAAGACTCCCTAATTTATTATATGAAAGTGTTCCCTTAAATTTCTAATCAGATAACCTTTCTTCTCTAATTATAATCCATTCGCGAATAAAACATATGCTATTATAAGACAATCTTTCGAAAGGGGATATCATGAAAATTAAAACAAATAAGTTTGATTCTTTTCTTGGCGTATCTTCGGCGAGTGGTTTTTTCGGGCACTTCGATTCGCTAGAGACAGATCCTGATATGTGACTATATCTTATAAAGAGTGGTCCAGGTTGCGGTAAGTCTTCGATGATGAAAGAAATTGCGAAAATTGCGATTGAAAAGGGTGAGTCTGTTGAACTAATTCATTGCAGCAGTGATCCTGATAGTCTTGATGGGGCAATTTTGTGAGATAGAAAGATAGCTCTTTTGGATGCAACTCCGCCGCATGCGGTTGAACCTAGTGCTCCAGGTGTGGCTCAAGATGTTGTAAATTTATATCACACTATAGACAGGGGAAAGGCTAGTGCAAATAAGGATAATATCCTTGAGCAAAATAAAACTTACAAAGGATTTCATAAGCAATCTGCTTCTTCTTTGGCCGATGCTTCTAGTTTATTTAAGGACACTTTTTTTAGCGCAAGTGCGTTTTACGATAAAGATAAAATTTCAAAATTTGGAAACGATTTGGCCAAAAAATTAATTCCTGAAAAGCCAAATGCTGAAACGGGGCTTAAGCACCTTCGGTTTTTAAGCGCGGCAACTCCCAAGGGAATCATAATGTATGATGAATCTATACAAGCGTTGGCAAATATTATTTATGCAATAGAAGATGAATATGGAGTTTGTAGTAATGGTATTATTGAGACAATTTGCAATTATGCATTAAATGCTGGTTATGATGTATTTTGTTGTGGTTGTCCGTTGTTACCTGAAGAAAAAGTTGATTTTCTAATTATTCCTGATCTGTCATTGGCATTTGTTACATCTAATAGTTGGCACAAAATGAATTTTAAAAGTCAAAAACTTTTAGATTACAATGATTTTATAGACAAGGCGGCTTTAGTTAATGCTCAAAGTCAACTAGATTCAAATATGAACAATGCAAAACAAATGGTAGATCAAGCTATAAAGTACCAACAACAAGCTATGAAAGGCCATGATAGGCTGGAAGAATATTATAATCCAGCAGTTGATTTTAATAAGGTTAATGAGATACGCGAAAGCTTGATAGAAGAGATTTTTGGATAGATATATTTTATGAAATCGACCAATAAGAAAAGCATTTTTGAAATAATAATAGCCTTATTTTGCGTATTTTGTGTGTCTGTTTGCCAGTTCAAAGTATCAGCTTCCACTGTACTTTTAATGCAAAGTTTTGATATAGGCAATACTGAAGTTGGATTGTTGACATCAGCTACAAGCATTGCAGGGCTAATTCTTGCTATTCCTGTGGGTGCGTTAATTGCAAAATATGGATTTAAGCTCATAGGAATTATTGCTTTATCTTCATGCGCTATTGGCTCATGCATTGGGTTTTTTACCAATACTTCCGAAGTGCTTTTCTTTAGTAGGGTACTTGAAGGGATTGCTGTTGGATCAATGTTTACTTTAGTTCCGTCGATGATTGCTATGGTTTCTAAAGGCAAAATTAGAACATTTTTTATGAGTGTTTTTTCTTGTTATGTAGGCGTAGGACAAATAATAGTTTTTGTTACTACAAATTTAATTGTTGACCCTTCAAAGCCAGATTCTTATAAAAACCTTTGGTTGTTCACAAGCATTCTTTTGATAATTTGCATAGTATTATGGCTTTTATTCATCAAGCCAGTTCAACCAAAATCTGTAAAAAAAGATGCTCCTGTAGAAATAAAAGGATTTTATAAATATGCTTCACTTTGAATAATAGCTATAATCATGTTTCTTTTTGTTTCTATTTTTAAAGGTGAAACCACATATACTATGACTTATATTTATTCTATTGGACTTGATTTAATATTTTCTAATAGTGTTTCAACCATACGTGCCATCGTTGGAATCGTCACGGCCTTACTTACAGGTTTAGTGATAGCTTCATTCAGCTCAAAAAAGCTCTACATTGCTGGAATTATTATAAGTGTCTTAAATTTCGCAGCTATTTTTAGTGTATGAACTTATACAACCGAAGCGATGGCCGTAGTTTCTTTGGTAATTGTGGGCGCTATAGATGCTGCTACTCTTGCGATATTTACCAGCTTGTCACCTTATTTGCTAAAGGATATTAAACTGGTAGGTATTACTAACGGCTTTATTACTATAGGTAAAAATTTAGCTACACTTAGCGTTCCCTATATTTCTGGCATTACGATAGATATGTTTGGCTTTGGACCACTAACATTTGTTTATTTTATTTTTGGTATTATTTGTCTAGGACTAAGTGTACTGTTATATATTTGTCATAAACGTTCAAAATAAAGAAGGGTAGATAATGTGGATATGGTT
>JAUNQF010000005.1 GCA_030536315.1 Coriobacteriia bacterium | reverse complement strand
TCTTCGAATACGGTTTATGCTCAAGTTGGTGAGAAGCTAACCGCCGATAAACTTGTTAAGAATGCCGAAAACTTTATGTTTAACAAGAAAATTAATTTTGACATTCCGCTTTCCGAAGGCCTTATGCCAGACCCAGATGAAATGACTATGTGAGAAACTGGATGGGCAGCTGCAGGTGTGCCTGTTGGTGAGCATAATAGTCCGGCGGGACCTCAAACTACTGTCCTTCAAATGGCGCTTGTTGGTTGCGCAATTGCTAATCATGGAGTAATCAACCAGCCTTATTTGGTTAAGCAAATTAAAAATCCAAGTGGCGAAGTTTCCTACACAGCTGACACATCTGAACTTGCAAAGCCTGTCACCCCCGAAGTTGCTGCTCGAGTTGCAGCTGTTTTGGAAGGTGTTGTGAAACGAGGCACTGGTACGCCGGCTGCAATTTCTGGCATTACTATTGCAGGTAAAACTGGTACAGCTGAAAAAGGTGGCGGACGAGATGATAGTTGGTTTGTCGGCTTCGCTAATGATGCACAGGGAGGCAGCGTTGTAATTGCCATTGTTATTGAAGACAGCGCTGACGCGCCTTCGCAAGCTAATAATGTTTTGAAAATCGCACTAAAAAAACAAGGGCGGTTAAGTTAATTTATTATATAATGCAGGACTAGAGAAGGAGAAAATTGTGGCTACAGATATGATAGGAAGAGTGTTTAGCGGGCGATACAAGCTCGTTGAGCGCATTGGAACTGGGGGAATGGCTGAGGTTTATCGTGCCGAAGACACCGTCTTGGGTCGCGTTGTTGCTGTAAAGGTTATGCTTCCTCAGTATGCGGCGGACAAAGAATTCACCGATCGCTTCCGTCAAGAGGCAGCAAGTGCTGCTAATTTACAAAATCCTTATATTGTTAACATTTATGATTGGGGCCAAGACGGCGATGATTATTTCATTGTTATGGAATATGTTCGCGGCTCTGATCTTAAATCTGGAATTAAGGCTAAGGGTGCAATTGGTCAACGTAAGGTTGCTGAAATTGCAAGCCAGGTTTGTCAAGCGCTTGCAACTGCACACGCACAAGACATCATGCATCGTGATATTAAGCCACAAAATATCATGGTTCAGCCTGATGGAAATGCTAAAGTCATGGATTTTGGCATCGCTCGTGCTAAAAATTCTGTAAAGACACACACTTCTTCTGTTCTTGGAACTGCACATTATATTTCTCCTGAGCAAGCTCAAGGAAAAGAGATAACTCAATCAAGCGATATTTATTCTCTTGGTTGTGTAATGTATGAGGCTGTAACTGGCAAGCTTCCTTTTGATGGCGAAGATGCCGTTGCTGTTGCAATGAAACAGGTTAACGAAAAGCCTGCTGCTCCTCGTTCAATTAAGCCAGATATCGATCCAGATTTGGAAAAGATTATTGGTATGGCAATGAACAAGGATCCTCAAAAGCGCTTCGCTACTGCTCGTGATATGCAAAATGCACTGCAAGATTATTTGGCGGGTCGACCGGTTCGCTTCGGCTCAAGTGCTGATAAAACTGCTGTAATTGCTGGTATAGGTGGAGCTGCTGCAGGTGTTGCTGCCGGTGCTGCTATGGCCGGCGCTGCTTATGGAGACTCTCCTGATAAAACTGGTGTTATGTCTCCTGAAGAAGTTCAGCAGCGCGCACAGAAAAATTATCGTGCTGACAATACTGGCAAAAAGCCTAAAAAACCAGAGAAAACCCCAGAGCAAAAAGCTGCTGCAAGAAAGAAGCGTCTAATTATTTTTGCTATTATTGCTGTAATACTTGCTGCTGCTGCGATATTTGTCTTCGTTGTTATGAAGGGCGTTCCAAACGTTGTTGGCAAGCATGTTGATGATGCCAAAACTGAAATCACTGAAGCCAATTTTGAAGTTGGAGACATTACCGAAGAATTTAATCCTGAAGTTGAAAAGGATCACGTTATAAGCCAAAACCCAGGTTGGAGAGCCTTCGAGCACGATAAAATTAACCTTGTTGTATCTAAAGGCGCCGAAATGGTTGAAGTTCCAGATGTTAAAGATAAGACGAGAAGCGAAGCTACCGATATTCTTGAGCGTGCTGGATTTAAAGTAGAATTAACTGATGATGCCTATGACAAAGACATCGAAGCCGGTAAAGTTTGTAAGCAAGATCCTGAAGGTAAAACTCAGGCTCCAAAAGGCTCAACTGTTAAAATTACTGTAAGCAAGGGTGTCGAAAAAGGCGATGTTCCTAATGTTGTTAACTACTCCGAAGCTGACGCTGTTGCTGCACTTAAAGCTGCAGGCTTTGAAGTTTCAATTAAACGCGAATATAGCGATAGTGTTGATGAAGGCTTTGTTATGGCCCAAAGTCCAAGTAGTGGACAAAAAGCTGATAAGGGTTCTGCTGTAACAATTACAGTCAGCAGAGGCTCAGGACAAGTTACTGTTCCTAATGTTGTTGGAATGGATTATGATTCAGCTAAATCAACGCTACAATCAGTTGGTTTAAATGTAGCTACTTCTGGTGGTGGCAACAAGGTCATAAGCCAAAATCCAGTTTCAGGAAATAAAGTAGCTCAAGGAACAACTGTAACGTTAACACTTGGTTCAAATGAAGCAATAACTGTTTTGAATTTAAACATTCCTGTATTTAATCAAGCTATTTCATTTTTCTGCAGGATTTTTGGCATTCTCTAGTTTTAATGCGTCCCTGTAGCTCAGTGGATAGAGCGTCGGTTTCCTAAACCGTGCGTCGGAGGTTCGACTCCTCTCAGGGACGCCAGTGCGCTTCGGGGGTGGCACTGTAAACTAGGAGAGAATTCTTCTCTTTATTAGATTTTATTTTATTTACTAATTATGCAAAGTCGTCCTGCCATTTTGGCTGCACTCACCATCTTCCCCATGCCTATTTTCTCTGTATTTACATGGGTTTTCGTAAATAAAATAAAATAAAATCACTGATTAGAATTCTCTATAGTTTCCAGTACCACCCCTGAAGCGCCCTGTCCTTCATTCGCAATAGCTGAATAATGAAATGTATTAATTCTTATTTAATATCTAAAAATAAAATATTAGATGTGAGAAAGGAACTGGTATGTATATTTTTAAAAATGCTTGAACTTCAATAAAGAGGAACAAGGGTCGCAATATTTTAATTGCGATAATTGTTGTAGTAATTGCTTCGGCTTGTGCAATTACACTTTCAATCATGAATTCTGCAGATAGAATTGTTAAGGCTTATGAAGAGAAGTATCAAATTAAAGCAACAATAGGTATGAATCGTGATTATTTGATGCAACAAATGCGTTCCAGTGATAAATCACAAGAAGATAGAATTAATGAATTTAATGATATTGAGCAAGTTAGTGTTGATGAAATTGAAAATTATGGCGATAGTGATTATGTAAAGGATTATTACTATACCTACAGTTTAGGGATGAACGCCAATGGAATTTCTGAAGCAGCTGACCAATTAGTAAAAGAAACAACTGAAACTACTACTAGTACAAAAACGTCTACTAGCGGGGGCGGTGGTATGCCCGAGCCTGGTGGAGGCGGAGGAATGGGTCCTGGTGGAGGTGGCACGACCTCTACAGAAGAAACCACAACAGAAACTAAAAGAACTGAAAAAATTGAAAATATGAAGGCTCAAGAAGGTACTTTTACTGTAATTGGCTATGATTCTTATGCCTCAATGACAGAATTTGTTGAAGGGCAATATACAATATCAAGTGGGTCTGTAAATTCGGATTTCACTGCTAATACTTGCGTTATTAGTAAAGAGCTTGCTGACCTAAATAGCTTGACAGTTGGGTCAACAATTACACTGGTCGACCCTAAAGACACTACTCATACTTATGCGTTAGAAGTTACAGGTATCTTTACAGAAAACACCGAAGAATCTGACGACATGGCTCAAATGTATTCTGGGTCTGCTAATAGTATTATTACAAATATTACTGTTGTTCAAAATATCGCAGCTGGCAATTCGAATTTAAAACCCACAATAACTCCAACTTTTATACTAAAAAGTAGTGATGTAGCAGAAGCTTTTGCAAACGAAGTTAGTTCCAAAGGCCTAAGTCCTTATTACACTGTAACAAATAATCTAAACGAAGTTGAAAGCGCAACTGAAGGCGTAACAAATGTTGGAACATTTGCTTTTACATTTTTAATTATTAGTTTAATTATTGGTGGGGTAGTTCTCTTTGTTATTAATATGATTAATATTCGCGAGAGAAAATATGAGATTGGTGTGCTTAGAACTATTGGTATGAGCAAGATAAAAGTTGTGTGACAGTTTGTTTTAGAACTATTAATTGTTGCGTTGGTTGGACTTTTGATTGGAGCTGGAATTGGTGCTTCAAGTAGTGTTGGTGTTGCAAACAAGCTTTTAGAAACAGAAATCGAAAGTACTCAAACACAAATGCAAAATATTGAAAGTAATTTTGGTGGTGATATGAGACCAGGAGGTCCAGGTATGCAAGGCGACAATCAAGATGGTCCAGGCGGACCAGGAAACGAAAAATTTAGTGGAACAACATCTATAAATAAAGTCGACGACATTAATGCTGTTGTTGATTTTACGGTACTCGGGCAATTACTTGCTTTGGGTCTAGCACTAACAATAATTGGCAGTTTGGCGGCTTGTGTGGCAATTGCCAGGTTTTCGCCATTAGAGATTTTAAGGGAGAGAAGCTAATGAGTAAAAATATATTAGAATTAAAAGGTGTTTCTTATCGTTATAAAGGTACAGAACTAGACGAATATGTATTTAAAGATTTAGATTTTACTTTTGAGCCTGGCAAAAGTTATACGATAAAAGGCAGGTCTGGTAGCGGAAAGACAACTTTACTTTCGTTGATTAGTGGACTTGAGCCTAATTATGGTGGATCTATTAAATATAAGGGCGAAGAACTCTCTGATATTAATTTGGATACTTACAGAAATACTCATATTGGCATTGTATTTCAAAGTTATAACTTGCTTCCGCATCTAAGCGCTGTCGAAAATATCATTTTATCTATGGATATCAATGGTCAAAAAATTGACGATAAACGAGCAAAGGCAATTGAACTTATGAAAAAGGTGGGCTTACAAGAAAAATATGCTGACCGAAGAGTTCTAAAACTTTCTGGTGGGGAACAGCAGCGCGTTGCTATCGCAAGAAGTTTAGCTTATGATCCAGACATGATTGTTGCTGATGAGCCGACAGGTAATCTTGATCGCGAAACTGAAGATGAAATTATGGAGATATTTAGCGACCTTGCGCATAAGCAAAATAAGTGTGTAATTATTGTTTCGCATTCAGAAAATATAAGCAAATCAGCTGATAAAGTATATACATTAAAGTTGAATAAATAAATTATTTCTTTATTGGTAATTTGACAGTAAATGCTGTTCCTTGTTGGGCTGAGCTTTTAACAGAAATTTCTCCGCCATGAATTTCGACTATAGATTTTGATATTGCTAAGCCCAAACCATGACTTTGATGTTTCTCATCAGCTCTTTTGCGTGATTTGTCTGAACGGTAAAACCTATCAAAAACATGCGGAAGATCCTCTTTACTAATTACAGATTTTTCGTTACACATTTCAATGATTGCTCATTTATTGTTTGTTTTAAGGTTCACTGTAATCGTGTCTTTATCAGGAGCATATTTAAATGAGTTTGAAATGATTGTGTCAATCATATTAGCAATTTTCGTTTCAATTCCGTATATAAATATTTCCTTTTCCACATTTACATTAAAAGTTAAGTTTCGCTCGAATGCTACACTATCAAATTGCAGGCAGCAAAGTTCTACTAAATTTGACAAGTTGATAGTTTCAAATTGTTTTAATAATTCTTGCTTTGTTAAGCTTGGGTTTTCTATTCTAGCCAGGTCTAACATTGCGTTAATTAACTCAAGCATCTTTTCCGATTCGGATTGATTACTATCAATTCATTGCATTTCTTCGCTGATTAATTTGTCCTTACTTGTTTCTAAAATCTGATTGTTTGCCATAATTACCGCGAGTGGAGTTTTTAAATCATGGCTTGCATCGGCAATGAATTGTTTTTGTTTATCTCATGATTCTTTAACTGGCTTAAGAGATCATTTTGACAAATATATGCTGAGTACAAAAAAGATTAGAAGAATAGCAATATCGCCGAAAACAAGAGGTCAAAATATATTTTTTCAATAAGTAATATTGCCTATGTCTGATATTGCAATGTAATATTTATCTCTTTGATATAGCTTTTTTATAACAAGACCGGAGTCTTCTAAGACATAAATACCATTTTCAGAATTAATAATTTTATCTTGGACCGAACTTAGAACATTTTGAGAAATTGTTGCTGTTGTAAATGCGGAAACCGGAATTATTGCTTCGCCAATCTCGTTTTGCATAAAAACAGATACAGGATTATTCATAGGCTTTTCAGGGCTTCTGCCTCCAATTTCGGGCGGTACGTATCCTTCTTCGTTGTTGGGCATATTATTTACATTATTAACTGACTCTTCAATTATTTGAGTAAGTCTAAGATCTTCATTGTCAAGTTCTGTTTTGTATAATATTGCGCAAATTGCGATAGTGCCAAGTATTAATACAATAGAAGTGAAGCTAAGTAAAATAATAATAAATTTGTTACGAAGTTTGTTGAGCATTTATTTTTCTCTGAGCTTATAGTTGCCGTGATTTTGAACAATCTCGCATTTTGAATTTAGGTATTTAAGTTTCTTTTGCATAAATGTTATATAAGAGTCGATGTTGTTTTTACCAACATAGCTGTTTGAACCTCAAACTTTATTTACGATCTCATCTTTTGAAATAGCTTGATTTGAATTATCTATTAAAGTTTTGATTAGAGTAAACTCTTGCTTGTCTAGACTTATAGATTGGTCACCGCATATAAGATTCTTTTCGTCGGTATTTAATTCTAAATCTGCAAATTTGCAGCTTGCTTGTATTATTCCGCCTTTTCTTCTTGTAATGGCATTTAGGTGAGCAAGTAATTCTTGAGGAGCAAAAGGTTTGGTCATGTAATCGTCTGCGCCACTATCAAGGCCTTTGATTTTGTCTTCGACGCTATCTCTTGCTGTCAGCATAATTATTGGGATATTATTGTTTTGCTTACGAAGTTTTTCGCAGACGGTTATTCCATCCATTTTTGGCATCATTCTGTCCAAAACAATTACATCATAATTCTTGCTTGATGCGAGATTAAACCCTTCTTCTCCATCATTTGCAACTTCCACCCTATAATCATTTTCCTCTAATATATAGGCAAGTGCTTTTGATAAATTTTCATCATCCTCAATTATTAGTACATTCATAATTTCTCCTTTCCGTAGGGAAATTATCTATATGAAGATTAAATTATTATTAACATAAAGAGTAGACATATTTTAGTTTTATAAATAAGTTTTACTTGCCACTAAAAAATCTTTTTATATAATAAGAAAAATAAGAAACCTTGGAGGGAGTTATGAATAAATTGAGATTGTTTGATAATTTTTTAATAAAAGCTGTATTTTCCATATTATTTATTGCGCTATTTTTTCTTACTGTTTTCGCAGTTGGATGTTCTTTTGATAAGTCTGCAGATTTAGTTGTTTACGGAAATATCTATACTGCCGAAGATGAAAACAACAGCATGGCAGAGGCCTTCGCCGTTAAAGATGGTAAATATGTTTATGTCGGTGACAAGGAAGGCGTAAAAGATTACATTAAAGAAGGTAAAACCGAAGTAATTGACAAGACTGGTGAAGGCATGGTTATGCCAGGAGCTACAGAAGGGCATAGCCATTACTTTGGTCAAAGCGCAATAGAAACTTGTCTTCCTGTTTCTAATTGTTCTTTTAACGAAATGATAGATGCATTAAAGGTACAGGTGGCTAACAACAATCCTGAAAAGTTTTTTGCTTTTGGATGAAAACCTTCGGAATTGCATGACACTTTAGCTTCAGGTGTTAATATTGCTGAAGAACTTGAAAAGCTTGCTCCTGGTATACCGGTAGTGCTTATGTCAAATTCTGCTCATGATGCCGTTTGTAATACTACTGCTTTACAAAAAGCAGGATTCTTGGAAAACACCAACTTTCGCGGAGGTGAAATTTGCTTAGATTTAAATGGTAAACCAAGTGGTTTAGTAAAAGATGAAGCTGTTTACTACATTGTAGAAAAGTCGATTGGTAAACTAATAACTGACGAGCAATATCTCGAGGCTTATAAAAACATTCAAAAAACATTACTAGGTTATGGTTATACAAATATATTAGATGCGTTTACTAATTTATATGATCCTTCGGCGGCTTATGTAAATCTGCAAAAGTTAGATGACGAAGGTAATTTAAATATGAATGTTGCAGAATGTTTTACGATTAAGAGTTGTGATGCTGAAAACTATAAATCTAAGGTTGATGAGGTTGCAAAATTAACACAAAATTACAAAAGTAAGCATACCAATCCAGCCTTTATTAAATTGTTTGCAGATGGTGTTGTTGAGTCAACTACCGGATGGATGTTTGACCCATACAATAATGTTGCAAGTGGTAAAGAACATGGAAATATAGTATGGCAACAAGACGAATTAAATGAGCTTGTTAAATATGCTAACAGCAAAAATATTATGGTTCACACCCATACATACGGAGATGCTGCGTGTAATGCTTTGTTAAATGCTTATATTGCTTCTAATAAAGATAATTCAGGAGAGTTCAGGAATAGTCTGGGGCATGCTCGCAATATTAAAGCTGACGACATAAAAAGGGCAGCAGAAAATAAAATTTCTATTGCAGAAAATCTTGTGTGGCATTCAGATTTAGACGAATCAAACCCTAGCGAAGCAATGCAAAAGCAAAGTATTTTAAGTCATATTTCGCAAGATAATTATTACAGTGGATATCCTATGAAATCGTTAATAGAAAATGGTGTTGTCGTTAGTTCTTCAACAGATGCTCCAGCTGCTGTTTATTGTACTGGAAACATTCAGAATGTGATTGAGGTTGCAACTACAGGTATTATTCCCGAAGAAAATGCGAAGCCATTTACTCCCAGTGAATTATTAACTGTAAAAGATGCATTGAAGGCTTTGACTATTAATGGGGCGTGACAACTTGGTCTTGAAAATGAAAGAGGTTCTATCAAGGTTGGAAAGTATGCAGATTTTCTATTATTAGATAAGAATATCTTAAATTACCAGGGTGAGCAACTTCGCACAGTTCATAATGTAAAAATACTAAACACTTATTTTGAAGGCAAAAATGTGTTCTCTTTAGATTAAAATTATAAAAAAAACAATGGGGAGGTTTTAATGAAAAAGTTACTTTTATTTGTTTGTCCGGTCTTACTATTAGGTGTTCTTATTTTTACGGGTTGTGTTAAGCAAAACATCCCGTATTTAGATGATAATCAAAACGACACAATTAATAGCGCCAGGGCAATTAAAAACACAGACAACAAGGCTTATGAAATTAATTACACAGCAGATTACAAAGTTCCAGAATTTATGGATATGATAACGAAGGAAAAGATGACTTCGGCGTATGAAATTCGCACAAAATTGAAGGATTTAATTGCGCCAAAATCCAAGGTTTATCCTCTTGATAGGCTCACAAATTTTACTCCTGGGTGTAGTTCTGTAATTTGCAAAAATGCAGATGGGCAACCTGTAATTGGCAGGAATTACGATTTGGATGTTAATTCAAACGCCTTGACCGCCGTTATTCATGCAAGCCCTAAAGATGGATATAAATCTGTTGGAGTTGCTGACCCTGGTCAATGTGGATTGTCTTTTACAGACATGGCAAACAACAATACGAATAAAGAACTATTCTTGTATGCTCCTTATTTTACGATGGATGGCGTTAATGAAACTGGTTTTGCATGCTCAATTATGGTTCTTAGCGAAGGCCAAAACGTTCAAGATACAGGCAAGAATTGGCTGCCCTCAACTTTGGTTGTTCGTTATTTGTTAGATAATGCTAACAGCGTCGATAATGCAATTGAGCTTCTGAGCAATTGTGATTTTAGAAATGATTACTTTGTTGAACCATGGTTGGCAGATCTCAATTTTCATTGGGCTCTAACAGATAAAAGTGGCAACAAGGCTGTTATTGAATATGTTAATGGAAAGATGAATGTCAATAAGTATCCTCTAAAGGTTAAATACAATGAAACAACAGACAACATTCAAATTCAATATCCAAAACAGGAGACTGGTTACTTGCTTTCAACCAACTTCTATGTAACCGAAGGATTTAAAAACACAGCTCATGATGCGGGTAAGTGGAGATATCAAATATTAGATGAATTAATGTCAAAGAATCCAACTCCAACAAAAGACGAGCTTAGAGACATTATGAAAGCTGCTAAATATCATATGAATGATAGAGATTTTATGTGGGAGTTAAGGCAAGATGGTAAAGATGTTAATAAGGCAGAGAACTGAGAGTGGGAAACTGTTTGAACAGATATTCTAAACACCGAAGACTTAACACTAACTTTCTACCTTAAAGAAAACTATGAAGTTGAAAATGTCTTTACAATAGAATATTAATTTAAAATACTTGATACAAAAGTATTTACATAAGCCGGGTTTGATATTTATCCTTAGCCTTCTGAGCATGACGGCTCCGCTGGCGACGGATATGTATCTCCCGGCTTTTCCTAGTATTGCACAAGATTTAAACACGACTTCGTCACTTGTAAGCATGACCCTTGTGGTGTTTAATGTATTTTTGGCTTTTGGAGTTTTGCTTTTTGGACCCATTAGCGATAAGTTTGGCCGAAAAAAACCTTTGCTGTGAAGCGTAGTGCTGTATGGTGTTGGCAATTTTGTTTGTTTTATTGCTCCTGATATTTGGATTTTTATTTTGGGAAGAGTTGTTCAGGCCTTCGGAGGCGGAGGAATGATTTCGCTTTCTCTTGCTATTGTAAAAGATTCTTATGGTTCAAAACAGCGAGGTTCTATAATTGCTGTACTTCAAAGTTTTACCATTATAGGCCCAGTTATTGCGCCGCTTTTAGGTGCTGCAGTGTTAATGGTGGTCAGTTGGCGTTATGTATTTCTTGTTCTTTTAGCAATAACGCTTTTAGAAATTGTAATGTCAATTATGTACCAAGAATCAATTCCAAAAAACGAAATAAACAAGGGAAGTGTTCTTGCCACATTCGGCCGAATTTTTGTTGTTGCGAAGAATAAAAAGTTCAGTTTGATTCTTGTAATAGCCTCATTTTATTTTGCAGCTTTCTTTGCGTATCTTGCTTCTGGTTCATTTATTTACGAAGAATTTTTTGGACTGTCCGAAACTGAATTCTCGCTTTTCTTTGCCTTAAATGCTGTTTTGTCCCTCGCTGGACCAACAATAAGTGTTTGAATGGGACGAAAACTAAGCCTTCGCTCTTCAATAAATTTTACGATGATTTTGGGCTTTATTTCAACAGTATGTGTTTTTATATTTGGACATATGTCTCCAGTTGCTTTTTTTATTTCGTTTGTAATTTATGCAATTGCAAACAGTGCTTTTAGACCTTATGCTACAAATATTTTACTTGATCTTCACGAAGGTGACACCGGCTCAGCAACAGCCCTCATTAATTTTATATTTACTATGTTTGGTGCACTAGGTATGGTTGCTGGCTCATTGCCGCTTCCAAGCTATGTTCTTTGCGTAGCAATTTCAATGTTATTCTTTATTGGTCTATCGGCCATTGTTTGAGTATTAAGCGTGCGCTACATTCGCAAATAATTATTTCTTTAGAAGTTTTTCGCGTTTGGCCATGCAAACAATTGTAGACATGTCCGAGAAATTGTTCGTGCACGCAATGATGGTTTCGCACATCAAATCTAGAAGTACTACATAGATAAGCAATACAGGACTTACGCCCATAGCAGGGATTATTACAGCCATACATATGATACCTGAGCCAGGTTGGTTTGGGGCTCCAGCTGAAAGTACAATCGCAAAGATAATAATAAACCCAATTAATGCCATATTTACATCAATGTTGCATGCGTTGGCAAGTGCTGTAGCCATAACGCCCAAAAATAAGCAATTACCATCCATGTTGTTATGAGCGCAAAACGGGATGGACTTCGTTAGGTATTTAGTTGGAAGCTTATATTTTGTTTTGCAATTTTTAATATTTTCAGGAATGCATTCTATTGTAGAGCCTGTAATCATTACTGGCGCAAAGAAAGGTTTGTAATTTTTAACAAATCAGACAATGTTGATTCCGTTAAATGCAAGGATAACAAGCCTAATGAGCACAAGAATTACAAGTCCAATTACAATTGCTATAAACATTATTGCTATCAAAGCCAGTTCGTAGTCTTCGGAGCCAATAAGAATGCCTAAAACGGCGAAGAATAATGCGTATGGCGAAAACACAAAAATGATGTTTAGGACCTCGATAAATATGGAATTTAGGGCATCAATAAGTTTACCTATAAATGTTTGTTTGCGACGAAGAACTCCCACAGCCACACCAATTATTATTGCTAAAACTAACAATTGCGCGCTGTTGCTTTTTACAAAAGGGTCCATTATGTTTGCTGGAATCAAGTTTGCAATAAAATCTATTAAACTTTGCGAAGCCGTACTTTTATTTTCTGCAAATTCTGCAAGGCTGCCAATAGGGAACAATGGTTGAATCAAGATAAATAATAGACCGCCAATAACTACGGCAACAGCTGCCGATAAAACATAGCGCCAAAGCAGGCTTTTTCCAAGATCTCCGTCCTTTAAGTTAGAGTAGAAAAATGAAGTTGAACACACAATGGCAAAGAAGGTAACTGGCATTGCTATCATTTGAAGTGCGTTTATAAACAGCAATTCTATTGGATATGTTAGATAAGTATGAATAACCGCAGCAAAGTCAGCAGTTCCAAAATTAGTAATCAAGTATGCAAATAAAACTGCAAGTCCAACAGTAATGAAAGTTTTTAGCAACGCATAACTTGCAGAACCCTTTACTGTAAGCGAAACCGATCCTTGACCGTCTTTGTTTTTTACAGACAAAAAATCAGTCGAATAAGAAACAATTTCATTCTCACAATATGCATCTAAATTTTCTGGAAGAGGTACAGGAGTGCTTAGCTTTATAGTTTTTTCTCCGAGACCAGAACTAACAGAGACTTTAATTGTTGAATTATTACTTAGTTTTTTTACAGCATCAATTAAAGCCTCAGTAAGTGTAAGAATGTGGGCATGACTTCGCTTCGGAATGCTTAAGCCCTTGACTTTTTTCTTTATAATTTCAAGGGCTTTACTTTTATCTTTTGAATTGTTTATTTTAATTATCTTAGCCATTTATTTGTATATATACATACTATCAAGGCGATTATGGTCTTTTGTCTGTCATGTTAAAGACAATTTCTCCGCCATTCATGATATCTTGGTGCATAATTTTTCAGTCAGTAATTTCTTTGCCATTTAAGCTAACAGATGCAACATAAATATTTTTTTCGCCAAAATTGTTAGCTTTCATTGTGAATGTTTTTCCATTGCCAAGATCAATGCTTGCGCCTTCGATTTGAGGAGCTCCTAAAATATATTCACCGCCGCATGGATTAACAGGATAAAAACCAAGAACACTAAAAATGTACCATGCTGACATTTGACCACAATCTTCGTTTCCACAAAGACCATCAACTCCATTGTTGTAGCGAGTCTTGCAAATTTGATTAATTAACTGCTGGGTTTTTCAAGGTTGGCCAGCAAGAGTATAAAGATAAGCAACATGATGACTTGGCTCGTTTCCTTGACAATACTGCCCAATTAGTCCAGTTACATCAGATGGTATATCTTTAGGATTTTCATAGTTATGTGATACGGTGAAGAACTTATCCAGCGCTTCGCAGAACTTATCATTTCCTCCAAATAGTTCGATAAGTCCTGGGATATCTTGCATTACATGTCATGTATACTGTCATGAATTTCCTTCGGTAAAATCACGTTTTTCTCTATCGGTGTTAGGCACATAATAATCAAATCCACTGAAAGGCTCACGCCATTTGCCGTTTTTGTCTTTTGCACGCATTAACATATTACTTGAGTCCCATATATTTTTGTAATTATTTGAACGATTCAAGAAGAATTCGTAATCTTCCTTATGCCCAAGTTTTTGCGCCATCAATGCTGCGCAATAATCGTCATATGAACATTCAAGTGTTCTTGAAGCACTTTGATCAATGTTGTCCAAGGGTCAGTAACCATATTGATTATATAAGTCTCAGTTTGCATCTACGTGGTTAACAGTTAAAGTAGTTTTAATTGCTTCGTAAGCTCGGTTTGCATCAAAACCATTAAATCCTTTTAAATAAGCATCCACAATTACTGGAACCGCATGATTGGCAATCATAGTGTTTGTGTCGTAGCCCCATAGTGGTCATATTGGTAAATATCCTTGTTTATCATATTGGTCAAGCATTGAGTTTACAAAATCATTGACGTTTTCAGGCGATGTTATTGTGTAAAGTGGGTGTGCAGCTCTAAAAGTATCTCAAAGAGACAATGTTGAATAAAATGGAGTTTCATTTACGTCTGAAATGTTTTCTGGCTGTTCAAATAATCTATACATAGAAGAATAAAACAACATTTTATGCTCATCATCAGCGTTAACATTAATACGGTTTAATACTTCATTCCAGCTGTTTTGAGTTTTATCTTTTACTTGATCAAAATCTCAATTTGGCATTTCTTTTTCAATATTGGTTATAGCATTTTCAATGCTTTTCTTACTAATTGAAATCTTTACATTTAGAGGTTGTTTATTAGCTAGCTTAAACGTTAAAATATATCTTGGAGCTTTTTCGTTTTCGTCACGAAGCGGAAGTTCTTGCTTGATTGTGTATGGTGCATCAAATTCGATGTCGTAGTAATACCACCTTTCTGCTCATGCTTCTGTGTTTGCATTTCCTGTAATATGATATGGGTCAACAAAATTTTGAGTTGCAGAAACAATTTTTTTATGGAACCCTTTTTCATCTCAAATTATTCCGCTTTGAAAATCAATCAATAAATTGGCGCTTGTTGGATCATCAAAAGAAAAGCGCTCAATAGATACGTGAGGGGTACATGTCATTTCGGCATTTACTTTGGCATCCTCTAAGCGAACAGTATAGTAGCCTGGTTCGCCTTTTTCGGTATTTTTATTATAAGCGCTTTTATATTCGGCCTTAGTTCAGTCTCCGCTAAATGGGAATAAGTGTAAATCACCTAAGTCTGCGCATCCTGTACCGTTAAGTCTATTTTGAGAAAAACCATAAAGTTCTGTGTCAGTGTACTGATATCCAGCGCAATATTTTCAGCTTGTTAATCCACTTTCAGGGCCTACCTTAACCATTCCAAAAGGGGTAGTTGCACAGGGGGATGTGTGTCCAACTGTGGCATTGCCCGCAAATACATTGACATAGTCATTGAGGTATTGTTCCGGTGCACTTCTCTTAACAGTGTTGCAACTTGACAGTATGGTAATACCTACAAGCAAAACAATACTAATTACTGAAACAAGAACAATTTTGCCCCTCATACCAATAGTGATTTTTTTAGCCATTTGAGTTCCTCCTGATTTATATATGGATAATTCTTTTAGTTCATCAATTATAATATAAATATCTTAATAGTGCTATTTTAATTTCTATACGAAGGGGTATTTATGAAAAATCTATTTATTAAATGTGGAGTATTAAGTTCCATATTTGTTGTAGCTATTTGTGTTGTAATATGCAGTGCATGTAGCCTTCAAAATACTTCAAAGGATAAGTTTCAATACATAGATGTTTTTGCAGGTGCATCGGACATTGGACATACATCTCCCAGTGCCGGTTATCCCTTAAGCATGACTATGGTTGGGCCACAAAGTGGTAGTGAATCTTGATATTACTGTTCAGGTTATCAATATAATGACGATACGCTTTATGGCTTTACCCAAACACGCCTAAATGGAACAGGCAGGACAGACTTCGGTGACTTGCTAATGTTTCCATATTGTGGTGATAATAAATTGGAAGAGGTCGCCGAAGCCAACAAGGCCGCTACCTATCAAGAAAAAAATGCGCCATTTAAAAGTTTGTATAAAAACGAGAATCAACATGGTGAGCCTGGCTATTATAGTGTTTATTTGGATGATGCAAAAGTAAAGGCAGAGCTAACTGCCATGCCTCATGCCTCTATTCAAAAGTTTACCTTTGATAAAGGTGATGAAGCAAAGCTTATGATCGATTTTCAATCTGGGATTACACGCAAGGAAGGTGTTGTTGAAGAGAGAGTAATATCAAGTGAGCAGAACTTTGTTGATAGCACTCATATTTCTGGACATGCTAAAACAAAGGTTTGGCTTGAGCGTGATTTTTATTACGAGATTGAATTTAGCCATCCTTATACAGATAATGTTAAGCTTGATCTTCGTGACCCTCGTGAGAAAGCACATCGTCATGTCTTAAGTTTTGACATTCCTGAAGGGGAAAGTTTAAGTGTTAAGGTTTCTGTTTCTAAAGAGAGCGTTGATAATGCTAAGAAAAACATCAAAAGCGAAATGCTTGGTTGGAACTTCGATAACGTTAAGAACTCCGCTCAAAACGAATGGGCAAAGCTACTAAACGCAATTGACATCGAAGGCACAGACACGCAAAAGGAAAAGTTTTATAGCGCAATGTATAGGTTGTATTTGCATCCAGATAATGTTGCAGATGCAGGAGAGAAAATTAATTATTCTACACTTTCGCTTTGGGATACTTTTAGGTCCGCTCATCCACTCTACACTATTCTAAATCCCAAGCTGACAAGCGATTGTATAAATTCTATGCTTGACCAGTTTGATCAGATTGGTCATTTGCCTGTTTGGAGTATTTGAGGTGTGGAAGGCGAGTGCATGATTGCAAACCATGCAGTGCCTGTTATTGTTGATGCATATCTAAAAGGGATTCGAAATTTCGATGTTGAGCGAGCGTATAACGCAATTAAGGTTTCTTTGACTAACGAACATTATAAAACTCATTGGGAAGATTATGATAAATATGGTTACATTCCATACGACCATCTAAAAAGCGAGTCAGTATCCATAACTTTGGAGAGCACCTTTGATGATTATTGTGCTGCTCTTATGGCTAAAGAATTGGGCAAGATGGACGATTACGAATTTTTTAGCAAGCGTGCAAATTATTGAAAGAATGTATTTGACCAGCAAACTCTTTTAATGCGAGGAAAGGACAGTCAAGGAAATTGAAGGGATCCATTTGATGGCTTTTGGTATGAGCATTATGGAAATGGGGACGGAAGCGATTACACCGAAGGCAATGCATGGCACTATACCTGGCATGTTTTGCAAGACATTCCTGGTTTAATTGATATGTTTGGTGGTAAAGAAAAATTCTGCAATCAGTTAGATATTTTATTTAGAACAAGCTTAACTAGAGAACGTGGTTTTGAACATTCTCGTGATATAACTGGCTTAATTGGCGAATATGCACACGGAAATGAGCCTTGCTATCATGTTGCTTATCTCTATAGGTTAGCTGGTCAGCCTCATAAAACTGAAGCTTTGGTTAACGAAATTTGTACAAACTTATATAAGACTGGTGTTGAAGGCCTTTGCGGTAACGAAGACTGCGGAGCCATGTCGGCTTGATATATCTTTAGCGTTTTAGGTTTTTATCCAGTTAACCCTTGCGGTGGGGACTTCGTCTTCGGTGCTCCTCAAGTTGAAAGTGTAACAATTCATCTACCAAATGGCAAAACTTTTACTGTAAAGGCTGAAAACTATAGTGAGCAAAATTACTATGTTGACAAAATCTATTTAAACGGCGAAGAAGTTTCGGCCGACTGTATCACTTATCAAGATATTATGAACGGCGGCGAACTTACATTCCATATGACTTATAGTCAAGAGATGGATGTTAAGCCTTATATTCTTGCTGGTGGTGTCAACGAAGGAATAAACTCCCGAAGCACAGCAGGATTATAAATACTTAAAACTCTAATTGTGCAGTTACTTTTTTAATCAAGCTTGTAGTCAGGCAGGTCTTCGATTTTAGGAGCTTCGTAATTTGTTATGTCAAGCTTAAAGTTTTCAAGTCATTCTAAATCTTTTTGTGTAGGAGAAACATCGCTTGGGAATGGCAAATTAGAAAATGTTTGAAAATATAGCATTTGGGCATCGCGCCACCATATTGCATCCTTTGCCTGACGAACAAGCTTTTCGCGAACTCTGTTAAAACGCGTGTTATCAACATATTGTTTGACGCTATCTCAAGTATCGATATAAGATTTGGCTGAGTCTATGCCCGCCTGATATTTGTGATGTAGGGCATTTCAAAGGGTTTCGCCATTTTTCATTTTATAATTTCAAGGTAGGTGATGAAACCATAGTAATAATTCATCTGGGCAGGTTTCTGGATTTGAATACAACGATTTAAGTGGCTCATTATATTGCGAAACTGCATTACTGCCTGTTGAAGCACGATTAAATCCCAGGCCATCTGCTGCGGCTTTATGATAATACGAAGGGCACCAATCAGGTCTCGACAAAACATCTCATGGTCCTGGTCCATAATGATGGTTCATTTCGAAGATGTGATGAAGTCCATAAGGTTCTTGATAATTTACAATGGTTTCGCGCGAGTCAAGCATCATTCCACTTACCTTCGACACAAAATCTTCGTTATCTGAAAACGCAAGTTTTAGGAATTCTTCTACAATTTGTTGCGAAGTCGCATTTGTGTCTCATGCCATGCGTCCGTAGGCATATCAATTAGCCTGGGCCAAGTCGTGACCGCATCAATTTGCATTATCGCCAATATTTGTTACTCCAGCAATTGCGCTTATTGAGGTTTGGCGAAGCTTTCCTTGGGTAATTGCAGCAACTGTGCTTCCGCTTCCATATTGATAAGTGTCGCTGTCCAAACATTCTTTTCACATTGGATGGAGGTAGGCCATATAAATTGAATGACCAAGATATTCTTGCGTAATTTGAACTTCGGGCATAATATTTGTTTTGTTCATGCACCCAAAAAGTGGACTAAAAGGTTCACGTGGCTGAAAATCTACAGGCCCATTTTTAATTTGGATACTAACATTGTCACGGAATTGACCATCCAATGGTTGGAATTCTTCAACAGCTTGTTTGGCTCGGTCTTCGGATTGAGGCGAATAAACAAAGGCGCGTCACATTACAATTCCGCCGTATGGCTTCAGGGCATCTGCCAGCATGTTTGCACCATCAGCATGGTTTCGTCCATAATCCTGAGGGCCAGCCTGGCTTTCGGAATTTGCTTTGACCAAAAAGCCCCCAAAGTCTGGAATGTAGTTATATATTTCAGCAACTTTGTCGTTTCAAAACTTAATTACCTGTGGGTTTAGAGGATCAGCTGTGTCCAAATTTGCCAGGTGTTTAGGGGAGGCAAAATTAATTGAAAGGTAGACTTTTATTCCATATGGGCGAAAAATGTCAGCTAGTGTTTTTACTTTTTCGAGATATTCAGATGTGAGAATTTCTGGCTTTGCGTTTACGTTGTTTAACACAGCTCCATTAATTCCTATTGCTGCATTGGCACGCGCGTATTCTTCGTATTCTGGTCTCGTTTTATTTGGAAGCTCTTCTCATTTTCACATCGAAGACCCAGCATAGCCTCGCTCGATAGTTCCATCCAGGTTGTCTCAGTGATTAAGAATTCGATTATTATATGAAGGAGTTTCAGTCACTACATTATTTTTAAGTTGACCAGTTTTGTCGTTTCTTATATAAGCGTAAGTTCCATACAAAAGCCCAATTTGTGTATTGGCAGAAATCTTAATTTTTGACGAATCACTTGCATCTATTGTGTAGCCTTGATCGCCAATATTTTTGTCTTTTGTGCTTAGAAGCGAAAGCTCAACTTCGTCTTCGCTTTTACCATATTGCTTAAGTTCTGCTTTTGCAATATTTAAGCTTGCTGTATCGGCATCACTCTTATCAACATTTTTTACAACATTTGTATTGGATGTCTTAAACCAAAGCGAATGACCTTCGTCACTAGATTGAAAGTTTGCACATGACACGCATGCACACAAAATCACAGGTAGAATTATTGCGTTTAAAATTATTAAAAACTTTTTCATAAGTACTCCTTTTAAGATTAGTTTGCTTCGAAGATTTCTCATTCCACAATGCCGACTGGTTTTTCACCATGTTCGTTGTGTACTTCAATACGAATTTCATCGCCGCATACAACTTCGTCCATAGAATAATCTGCAACTTTTGTTTTATTTACTATCGGCAAATCTCCGTTTTTAAATTCTTTTGAATATTCTTCGCCCGTTTGACTATTTTTAACATGGATTGTTAAGCGCCATGGAATAGTTATGTCTTTGTAATATTCATACCAATAAATTCTAAAATCTTTAAAGCTAATAGGCTTGTCAAAATTATATTGAACTCATGGGTTTAGGGCAGGGTCTTCATTGTCTGTCCATCTAACTTCAGGCTCAAGTATGCCGTCGTTAATTGCATTTACATTGTCTCCACTATATGTGAATTTGGCACTAACTTTTGCTTTTTGACTTATTTTTATTGGAGCGTTGCTGTCATGCAAGAACACAGACATACTGCCAGAATTCGTACGGTTGCAACGAGCGTAATAAGGAATTAACCTTCAAGTAAAGCTTTGCGCATCATTTCCAGTAGAAACTTTGCCCGGTTGGTTTAGAACATATACCGAACGAACATTAAATGGATTTGCTTTACCATCCAAGCTTGCAACATATTCAAAGCTTCCTTTATCGCTTCGTTCAACAACTGCTTTAGTTAAGTCAATGCCAGGGTTGTCACATTGTTCTGCACAATACAAAATTGGTCCATGACGAAGTGCCATCAAGCCGTTATCGAAAGTGACTTTTTCGTTCATGGTTACATATTGCAGTGGCATGTTGAAATCAAATTCGATAGTGGAAGCTTTTGCTGGCCATTCCTGATTAATGACAATGTAGCCATCTTTTTCTGTCGTGTTAGCAACAGCTCCATTTACCTTTATAGTGTAATTATCAGATCATGCTGGCTTTCGAAGTTCAAGGCCAAAACTCCCAGCCTTTTCTGGCACAAAAGTTATTGTCCCGTTGCCCTTATAAGGGAAGTTGCTCTTTATATTAACGTTTAGTTTGTTGTCGCCAAATTCAAAATTAGCAGTGTTAGAAATGTATTGATTTATAAAAACATTGTCATTTGTTGTGTTGTAAATATATCCTCCAACTTGGAGAATTGTTCGCATAAAATTTGGAGGGCAACAAGCTGTACCGTACCATTCTTTACGTTGGAAGGCATCAACAGTTGCAAGTCGGTTTTCGTAATAAAAGGCATTACCATCAAAGTTTACACAACCCAAAATATTATTATAAAGATCAGTTTCAATTTGGTCAGCATATTGGGATCCATCATAAATTGTGCTCATGGCGCGATTCCAAAGCATGTTTGCAACACCTGCACATGTCTCGCAATATGAACTGTAATTTGGTAAGTAGTACTCATCGGCGAAGCCTTCGTTATCATTACTGCTGTCGCCAAGACCTCCATTAGCATATTGTTTTTTATGAGTTAAACAATCTCAAAGGGAAGTGAGTGCTTTGTCATATTTTTGGTAATAGCTTGAATCAAGAGCAGCCAATTCGCTCATGCCGGTGTACATATATTGTGCTCGAACTGCATGACCAACAGGCTCCATCTGGTCTTCGACTTTTGCATGATCCTGGAAATGCGAACGCATGTCGGCAACATCGTCGGTTGATCGGTTTGCATAATCGCCTCGAACACTTAGGAAAAAGGCAGCTTTATCAATGTATTCTTTGGATCTTGCATTATATGGCTCGCCAATTTCTTGACACAGCTTCGCAAGTTTTGGAAGTGCAAGCTCAAGTTCTTGATGTCCTGTAATTTGTTTACGTTTATCTGGTCCAAAAGTATCACAAATGTGGTTTGCACAATTTATCGCAACGTTTAAGAGTACTGGGTCAGGCTTCCCTAGGTGCATTGTGTATCTGTAATGGGCAACTGCTGCCTCGATAAAATGACCCTGGCAATAAAGTTCATGGTTATCGGTATTGCTATATTTTTCATAGGTTGGCTCTAAGGAATAATACGAATTAAAGTATCCAGCGTACTGTCCGCTTTGCTCAGGAGCTCAAGTGTAATACTCAATCCATTCATTAAGCTTTGCAGCAATTTTTGCTTGCGCAGCAAGAATTTGTTGGTCGCCCTGCGCATCGGTATCTAGAGCCATACACATCGACTCTAAAACTTTATGAACATCAGAATCTACATATTTAGCACCTTGGTGTTCAGGGCGTTGGGCAATTTTTCCTTCGTGTCACAATGCGCAATTTTTAATGTTTGGAATTCCGCCTTCAGCTTTTTCAACATTGGCAATTGCTGTTGGAATAACATTACATATTACAAGTTTTATATAATCGCGCATGAATCCATCGTCAACGTTAACCTGTGAAAACGGAACAGCAGTTTTAACTGGTGCTTGTTGTTTTTGTTGGCAAGCGCTGAGTCCAAAAATAAATGCTGTAGCCATAACAACAACCCCAACGCAAATCAATATTCGCTTATGAATACCCTTAATTTTCATTATGATTCCTTTCGTGAGATTTATTAGCAAAATTATTATAGCACTAGGAAGCTTAAGTGTTATCAAATAAAGCTTATGATAAAATGAATACGTGAAGATTTATTTGTTAGATATCAATCCTGCTGTTGTCAAAGCTTGAAATGAGAAGTTTTCAGGAGTTGATTGTGTCGAAGTAGTTCATGCTGACTTCGATAGTTTTATGGCAAATTACGATGTTGATTGTGTTGTATCACCTGGCAATTCTCATGGTGTAATGGCAGGTGGCTATGATCGAGCGCTCTCAGAATACTTTGGATGAGATTTAACTAAGCGAGTTCAAGCTTATATTATTGAAAATTACGAAGGACAGCAGCCAGTTGGAACAAGTTTTATAATTGACACTGGTATGGAGGGGATAAACCTCATTCACACGCCTTCGATGATTAACCCATCGCGTATTCAAGATCCAAATGTTGTCTATGAATGCACGAAGTCAACTTTGGAAGTTGCTTGCGAAAATAATGTTCAAAGCATTGTAATTCCGGCCTTCGGAGGCGCGTGCGGAGGACTTCGCCCCGAAGTTATCGTCGAAAAAATGTATACAGCAATTACTTCACTTTAATTTTTATAGTATAATTTGAAATGCTAAATTTCATAATCGCTATTTAATTAAAGGGGCACGAATGAGTGTTGTTACATTAATAGGTTCTGGACAAATGGCTTCTGCCTTAACTTTTCCGCTGTTTGAAAATGGACATGAGGTTAGGTTGGTTGGCAGCCCTTTAGATGACGAAGTAATTGACCGCCTTCGTGAAGATAATTATCATGTTAACCTTCGCAGAACTTTACATGACGGAATTAATTACTATAAAAATGATGCCATGAAAGATGCACTTCAAGGTGTAGATTTAGTTGTTTGCGGAGTATCGAGCTTCGGAGTAGATTGGTTTGCTGACGAAGTGCTTCCAATCCTGGATGAAAATGTCCCACTGATTTCTGTAACTAAAGGAATGCTTGATCACGAAGATGGAAGCATGGAGGTTTATCCAAATTATTGGCAATCTAAACTTCCGAAAGACTCCAAGCTAAAGTTTTATGCGATTGGCGGTCCTTGTACTGCTCGTGATTTGTCTGACCATGACCCCTCGTTTGTCGCATATTGTGGACCTGATTTTGAAATTCTGGAGAAAATTCGCGATATGTTTTCAACTGACTATTACATTATTAGTTTGACTCAAGATGTTGTCGGGCTTGAAGCTGCTGTTGCGCTTAAAAACGGTTATGCTTTAGGAACTGCGCTTGCAATTGGCATGGCCGAAAAGGCTGGCGATGATGGCATCGACCACAACAATTCGGAGAGCGCGCTTTTTCAACAAAGCGTGAAGGAGATGTTGGATTTGCTTCGGCTTGTTGGTGGTAAAGATGAAAATATTATGTTTGCGGCTGGTGACTTAAACGTAACTGTTGCAGCAGGACGAAGCAGAACTGTAGGCCTTATGTTGGGGCAGGGCTATACAATTGAGGAAACGCTTAAGAAGTTGGAAGGCCAAACTTTGGAGGCTGTTGTAATTGCGACTCGCACTGCTCGCGCTGTCAAGGCACTTGCGAAGCGAGGCAAAGTTAACTTGGATGATTTTCCTTTGCTTATGCATGTTGATGAATTGCTAAACGAAGGAAAAACTGTAAATATTCCGTGGAAGAAATTTGAAAAGAAAATGTAATTTGGAGGTGTAATTATGAATTATTATTTGGGTTTAGATTTAGGAACGGGAAGCATGAAAACTGTGCTTTTCGACGTCAATGGAAAAGAGATTGCTCAAAACGCGATTGAATATCCAATTTATCAACCTAATAATGGCTGGTCAGAGCAGGAACCTGAGGATTGGTATCAAGCTGCTGTAAAAACTGTTCGCACAGTCATGGAAGAAGCGAAGGTTGATCCAGCTTCGGTTCTCGGCCTTGGAATTTCGGGTCAGATGGCAGGTGCTGTATTTTCTGACAAGAACGGCGAAGTTTTGCGTCGTGCAATTTTATGGAACGATGCGCGAACAACTGAGGCTTGCGAGCATCTTCGCGACCGAGTTGGAAATGACACCTTCCTAAAACATGTTTGCAATCCTGCGCGTCCTGGTCTTCAGGCTTCGCGAATTCAGTGAATGCAAGAAAATGAGCCTGATATTTATGCTCAAGTTGCACATATTATGCTTCCAAAGGATTATTTGCGATATCGCTTAACTGGTGAGTATGCCACCGAAGTTTCGGATGCATCCGGAACTCAAATTTTGGACGTTCCAAAACGTAAATGGTGTGGCGAAATTATGGAAATTATGGGACTTACCGAAGACATGATGGGTAAGGTTTATGAGTCCTCCGAAATTACAGGATATGTATTAGAAGATGTTGCACGCGAAATGGGCATTACTTCGAAATGTGCCGTTGTTGGAGGTGCAGGGGATAACGCCGCCGCTGGTGTTGGAACTGGAATTGTTGCTCCTGGCCGCGCAATGACAACTATTGGCACAAGCGGAACCGTATTCGCCTTCACTGAAAAGCCTGTTACAGACCCTGGTCAAGCAGTTTACACTTATTGTATGCCTGTTCCTGGTGCGTGGCATTTTATGGGAAGCGTAAATTCTTGTGGAGATTCGCTCAAGTGATGGCGCAATGAAATGTATCCAAATGATGCTGAATACGAAGAGATCAACAAGGTGGCTCAAGCTTCGCAGCCTGGTGCTAACAGACTAATTTATCTTCCTTATTTAAATGGTGAGCAATCGCCTCACTTTAATTTGAACTGTCGAGGTTCCTTCGTCGGTCTTTCGAAGGTTCACACAAAAGGGGATATGACTCGTGCAGTTATGGAGGGCGCAACTTATGCTCTTCGTGATATTTTGACTGCAATTCGCAATGCTGATATTGAGCCTGACAACGTTATTATGTGTGGTGGCGGCTCGAAGAGCCCTTTCTGGCGTCAACTTATGGCTGATATTTATAACATTCCAGTCAAGCTTCCAGATATGAATTCTGAAAATGCTGCGGCTCTTGGCGTTGCAATTTTGGCTATGGTTGGAACTGGTGCTTATCCAAGCGTTGTGGAGGCTTGCGATAAGATCATTAAGATGCGTGACGAAGTTTACACGCCGGACGCGCAGCGTGCTAAATTCTATGACAAGGTTTATGCCGAATTTGACAAGCTCTATCCACAACTTAAAGATAGTTTTAAGTCAATTTTGGAACTTTAGGAGGAATTGATGAAGATTGTTTTTGGTTGCGACCCAAACGCCGAAGATTTTAAGCAACAACTAATTGAGTTTACTAAAAGTTTGGGACATGATGTGGAGGACTTCGGAGACGTCGATCCAATTTATGCTAACACTGCAATAAAAGTTGCCAAGGCAGTCGCTGCTGGAGATTTTGATAAAGGTATCTTGCTTTGTGGGACAGGAATTGGTGTTTCTATTGCCGCAAACAAGGTTAAAGGCGCTTATGCCGCAAATATTCACGATGTCTACCAGGCACAACGCGCACAGCTATCAAACAACGCAAACATCATAACAATGGGCTCGCAGGTTATTGGAATTGAGCTTGCTAAGCAACTTATTAAAGAGTTTTTGGGTGCTGGAGAATTTGATATGAACGGACGAAGTGTTGCGAAGGTTCAGCGCATCGTTGATTTTGAAAATGAATAGGGGGAAGCTATGGCTAAGCATTTAATGGGAATTGATTGCGGCACAGGAAGTGTTCGTGTTGCAATTTTTGATGAGACTGGAAACAATCTTGCTTATGCGATTTCTGAATACGGCACAACTTATCCTAAAAATGGTTGGGCTGAGCAAAGTGATGTTGAATGGCTTAATGCGCTAAAGACTGCAATTCCTGAGAGCATCAAGAAAGCTGGCGTTGACAAAAACGACATCGCCGCAATTTGTTGCGATGCCACGACCAACACTTTAGTTTACTTAGGCAAGGATGATAAATCTGTTCGTCCTCCAATTTTGTGGATGGATGTTCGTGCTGCCGAAGAGGCCGACTTCATTGATTCGATTCGCAAAGACTACGAAGCCACTCGCTTTTATAAGCCTGCATTTAGGGCTGATACTATGATCCCTAAAAATATGTGGGTAAAAAAATATGAGCCTGAGAACTGGGCAAGCACCCAGACTATGTTCGAATTCGAAGATTGGCTCAATTGAGTTTTGACTGGCAAAAAGACTTTAAGTAAGTCTGTTGCTGCGTTTCGCTGGAACTTCGATGATAAAAATGGCGGACTTCCAACGGATCTTTTTGAGGCTTGTGGAATCGGCGATGTTGTTGACAAAATTCCAAGCGAAGTTTTAAGTGTTGGCGATGTTGTTGGTAACGTAAGTGAGGCTGCGGCTGAGATGTTTGGCCTTAGCACAAATACTGTTGTAGTCGAAGGCACCGCAGATTGCAACGCTTGTATGTTTGGAGTCGGGGGTGTGCGCCCAAATGGCATGACTTTAATTGGTGGCACCAGCACTTGTTTGCTCGGTCTTTCCGAGAAGGACTTCCACGTTGATGGAGTTAATGGCACCTATCCAAATTGCATGTATGACGGCACAAGTTTGCTCGAAGGCGGGCAGACCGCTTCGGGGGCAATTCTAACTTGGTTTAGAAATAACTTGATTCCAGCTTCTTGGACCGAAGAAGCCGTTTCTCACGATATGAACATTTATGACTACATTACAAAGCAAGCCGAAAGCATTCCAATTGGCGCCGATGGCCTTGTTATGATGGATTATTTCCAGGGCAACCGTGCGCCTTATGCGGATTCTAAAGCTCGTGGCATGTTTTGGGGCCTTTCAATTGGCACTAGTCCAGCGCATATTGCTCGTGCGGTCTACGAAGGGGTAGCCTACGGCGCGAATCATTGCCTTCTTAGTATGAAAGATGCCGGCTATGAAATCAACGAAATTATCGCTTGTGGTGGAATTGCTCAATCGCCATTTTGGACGCAAATGCATTGCGATGTAACGGGAATTCCAATGTACACAACTGTTGAAAGCCAGAGCGCGGGTTGCCTAGGGGATGCCATCATCGCTGCAAAAGGCATTGGAATCTATAAAGATTTTGCCGAAGCTGCAGACGCTATGGTTCGCAAAGATACTGAATACAAGCCAGACATGAAAGCTCACGAAGAATACAAATTCTACATGGAACGCTACATGGAAACCTGGCCACAAATGCGTGACATCGTCCACAAAACCGTCGATCATGGAGCTAAATAATGAACTTTTCAAAATCAAAATATTGTGGTTTTTGCCAGTGCCCAAAGTTGGCTTGGCTAAAAAAGTATAAGCCCGAAGTTGAGGTTGTTCCTGAAGATTTGCAAAAGCGTTTTGAAGTTGGAACTGCCGTTGGGGAACTCGCAAAAGGTCTTTTTGGAGATTATACTGATGTTACTGTTCGCGATGGTGAAAAGTTAGACATCAAGCAAATGCTTGAGAACACTAAGACTGAAATTGACAAAGGCACCGAAGTAATTTGCGAGGCTGCTTTTAGTTTTGAAGGTCTTTATTGTGCTTGTGATATTTTGAAAAAAGAAGGCAATGCTTGAAGCATTTATGAAGTTAAAAGTTCAACGGATGGCGAGAAGGATGCTTATCTTCCAGACCTAGCCTATCAAAAATATGTTTTGGAGCATTGTGGTTTAACAATTAATAAAACTTATACGGTTGTTATCAACAACGAATATGTTTTAGAAGATGAACTTGATATCCACGAGTTTTTCAAAATCACAGATATTAGTGATGCAATTTTGGAAGAATATGAAAAAGTTGAAGATAACTTAGCCGAGGCTGAAAAAGTATTGGCTATGGAAGATGAGCCTGAAATTGGCCTTTCGTGTAATTGCCACAAGCCTTATGATTGTTCATTCTTTCAATATTGCTCTCGGGATTTGCCAACGCCTTCGGTGTTTGATTTATATAGACTTAATTTTGATAAAAAGTTGAAATTTTATAATCAAGGAATTGTAAGTTTTGATGAGCTCAACAATTACCACGACATGCTTAACGAAAAACAGCAGCGTCAAGTTGATTATTTTTTGAATGACTTTGGCCTTTACGCTGAACCCGAAAAGATAAAAGAATTCCTTGATAGTTTAAGTTACCCTTTGTATTTTTTGGATTTCGAGACAATGCAAGATGCGATTCCTCGTTTTAAGGGGACGCGTCCTTATCAGCAGATAACTTTCCAATATTCGCTTCACTATATCGAAGAAGAAGGCGGGGAGCTTAAGCATAAGGAATTCTTAGCGGAGTCTGGTCCAGATCCGCGTCGTGCTTTGGCTGAGCAACTTGTTGCTGATATTCCTATGGATGTTTGCACGACCGCTTATAACAAGGGTTTTGAGTGCGGAAGAATTAAGGAGTTGGCGGACGCTTATCCAGATTTGGCCAATCATCTTTTAAACATTCGCGATAATATTGTTGATTTGCTTGTGCCTTTTAGCAATGGTTGGATGTATAACAAAGAAATGGGCGGCTCTTTTTCAATCAAAAGTGTTTTGCCGGCGCTGTTCCCAGATGACCCAGAACTTGATTATCACAACCTCGACCAAGTTCATCACGGCGGCGAAGCCATGGCAATCTTCCCAGCCATCGAACACATGAACGACGAAGATAAAAAACGAGCCCGCCATAATCTTTTGAAATATTGCGAGCTCGATACTTACGCTATGGTAAAAGTTTGAGAAGCACTTCGCGAAGCTTCTAATTAGCTTTTAATTTATAAGCTAAATCGTTGCAGAATAATTCTTTTTCTAATTTTTCTGGTGTAGTGTCTTTGTCAATGTGTACAAATTCTATACCCATAATTCTGGCGAAGTCATGCATTTGCTCTGCACTTACATCGTAGGTTAAGGTTGTATGATGAGCTCCACCAGCCATTATCCAGCACTCAACTCCAGTTGCAAGATCAGGCATTGCCTTCCACATTACTCTTGCAACAGGAAGGTTTGGCATTGAATAAATTGGTTTAACAGCTTCAATATCTTGAACAATCATACGAAGTCTGCCACCCATGCCCACCAAAGTTACAACAATAGCCTTGCCTGCGCGTCCCTCAAAAACTAAACGTGCAGGATCACTCTTGCCACCAATGCCTAGCGGATGAACTTCAATTTGAGGTTGCTTCGAAGCGATGCTTGGGCAAACTTCCAGCATATGAGCGCCAAGAGAGAATTGACCTTTTTCGTCAAGTTCATAAGTGTAGTCTTCCATAAACGAAGAACCGCCGCTTTGTCCTTCAGACATTGCTTTGATGATAGCTGTCATGGCAGAAACTTTCCAGTCTCCTTCGCCACCGTAACCATAACCTTGTTCCATTAAACGCTGAGATGCAAGGCCAGGAAGCTGTTCCATTCCGTAGAGGTCTTCGAAAGTATTTGTAAATGCCATGCAGCCTTCTTCGTCAAGCATGCGCTTAATAGCAATTTCTTCTTTAGCTTGATATCTAACTGCATCCATGTTTTTCGTATTAAATTTGTAAGCCTTTTTGTATTCTTTAATTTTTTCATCGACTTCATCTTCGCTAACATCTTCGATATATTCAACAAGTTGACCAACTGGCCATGTATTAACTTGCCAACCCAAAACTTCTTGAACGCCAACCTTGTCACCTTCGGTAACTGCAACATTTCTCATGTTGTCATCAAAGCGCATAACTTTTAATTCTTTAGAGAAGGCAACACCAACACAAACTCGCATTCAGTCGCCAAGGCGCTTTTGGACCTTCGCATCTTTCCAATAACCAGCAATTATTTTACGAGGAATTCGAAGCCTTGCTGCAATAAAACCATGCTCACGGTCTCCATGAGCCGCCTGGTTAAGATTCATAAAGTCCATATCTATTTCTTTGTTAGGAATGCTTTTGTTATATTGTGTTGCTAAATGACAATATGGTTTTTGCAAAAGTTTTAGACCATTAAGCCACATCTTAGAAGGGGAGAATGTGTGCATCCAAGTAATAATTCCAGCGCAACTGTCATCGTAGTTTGCTTCCTTAACAACATTTGTAATCTCCTCCGGAGTTTTAGCAGTAACCTTATAAACAATCTCGCAAGGAAGTTTGCCAGACTTATTTAGCGTGTCTGCCATTTCTTGGGCGCGCGAAGCAACGGTTTCCAAAACTTCGGGGCCGTATAAAAATTGACTTCCTACAACAAACCAAAATTTATAATCGTTCATCTTTTTCATAATTTCTCCTTTTACTTTACTAAGATATTATTATTTCTTCTGAGCGTGACGTTTTGCAAGCTCTTTTTTAATCATTGGTTCCATCTTTTCGAATTTAATATAGAAAAGCATAATTACAGCAACAATTGCATAAACTATTACTGGCAGGTATATAAAGCAAAAACTAATTGCGTTTAGCGCCTCGGGCGTTTGAACCTGATTAGCAACATAGCCTGCCGCATTCATAATTTCAAGTGGAACATAAGCGCCGAAGCCACTGCCCGCCTGAATGCAAAATGCCGAACCAACAGCAGTTAAAAATCCGGCTGCATGTACTCCATTTTTCCATTCGCCATAATCAACAGTGTCGGCAAGCATTGCAAACGGCATGCCAACTGCAACAGATGCTCCTAAAACTCCAATAGTTCAAAAGATTGTAAATACAACCATATCTCCTGGAATCCCAAGAATATCAACTCCTGCGAAGTTTGCAGCAAGAGGTATGCAAAGCTGTCCAACAGCCCCAACGGCAAGACCAATAAGCATTGTTCCAGTTTTGCTTGTATGCTTTACCAAGAAAGGCATGCTAAATGTTCCAATTAATCCCAAAACTTGGACTCCATTGATTAGCGAGGTTAGATTTTCGTTGCCCAAAACATATTTAGCATAATAAGTTGATGTACCATTTCGTGTACTTTGAGCAACCCAGTAAATTACAAATGCAACTACCAAAATAATTCAAGGTCAGTTTCCTTTGCAAGCACGAAGTGAATCTTTAAAAGGAATTGGTTTTTGAGTTTCTGGATGAAAATTGCGTTCTCTTAGACTTGTAAAAGCGAAAATTAACATTGCCGCTGCAAGAATTCCAAATAGGGCAATGGTAACCATGAACCCAACTTTGTCATTTTTCTCTCCAGTTAAGGCATAACCAAAAGCTCCAACCAAAGGAATACAAAGTGAACAGGTAATAAAACTTCCCAAGCTTCCACCTGCCATACGGAATGTGTTAGCATTAATGCGCTCCCTGTTATTACTTGTAAGGTTTGGCAAAATAGCAGTAATTGCAGTTTGAACTCCAGTATAAACAATGCCCGCGCTTAAAATATAGGTAATCATTGCGTACCAAAACTTAGGAGCTCCATCTGGTAAATCTGGAGCGAAAAATGCCAACCAAACTGTAACAACAAAAGGTCCTGTTAACCATAAGAACCACGGACGAGATTGTCCTCATTTAGTTTTTGTGTGATCGATAATCGAACCTCACACAATTGCGCTTAATGCATCTGCAAAACGAGCAACAAGCAAAATAATACTTGCGCCAAGTGCTCCTGATGCTGGAATTCCAAATACATCAGTATAGAAATACATGATGTAAGTTGAAATTGTAACGTAAAGCAAGTTGCCTGCCATGTCTGTGCAAGCATAACCACACTTTTCTTTAAGCGATAACTTTACGTCTCCTGTGTCTTTTGTGACTTCTTTTGGTTTTGCCATTTTTACTCCTTTATTCGTTTAAATCCATTTTTAGTCAGCCTTACCTGACTTATTGTTTCGTTCTTTTTGCAAACGAAATGTCAATCTTTGTCTAGGAAATGAAATTCCTTTGGAAATGGCGCATAGCTTTTAATTATGTAGCCATCTTTTGTTTGAACGGGAACTCCATTTACCACATAAATAATACCTTGCAATTCATAAACAAATGTTTTTGTTCCAAATCCATCTAAATATGCACACATTTCTTCGCCCATGTCTCAATCCATGGTGCTATCGTCATTTGCAAATAGCTTGCTAAATATTCCTCCAAGCTCTGCGAAGACAGATTGTCCAAACCTGTCGCGCGAAATTTTTGGGAAGTTAATTAATGGTCCCGCAACAGAATAAGTTGAAGCTGCCTCGCCTTTATTTAAACGTAAGTTGCAAGCATTTGCATGTGTATCATAACAATATAAAATTGCAACTGTTGCATAATATGCGGCATCAAGCATCTTTCAATCATTTAATGCTTCATAACACTTAAGCATACTTGCAGCAGAAATTCCTCCTCACAAAGAATGCGTCATATAAGAAAGCGCCTCTCACCATCTGTGAGGGTTTTGAGCACGAAAATCATTTGAATAACCAATGTTAGCAACAAGAAGTTCGGCATATTTACGGGCGCCCTTCAAGTGACCATTCATTGCCAAGGCACCAGCACTTGGACCAAATCCTGCATTATCAAAATAATGTTCAGTAATTGCACCCTTATAAGTATCAGCACCATCACCAACTCTTTTTATAATGTTATCCCAAAGCTTTTTATATTTTTTATAACGCTTTATGTCTCCAGTTGCCTTTAGCGCTTCTAAAAGTTCAGGAGCATATAAAAAGAAAACACCTAACATTTGAGTTTCTTCTTTAGCGCGCTTTAGCTTATGTAAATCTGGATTAATCCGAAGTTCAAAAACCTGTAGCGCTCAATCCATATAAGTTTTAGCATTATTCAATTTTAAATATTTGTTAGGAATTTGCGAAAGCAAGAAGAAGGTGTGAGCAATATATTCAAAATCCATAACACGATAAAAACTTCCATAAAGTTTTACAGGCTTTAAAAAGTCTCCATTTTCAAATCACTTTTGTTTAATGTAATAAACAGCACTTTCTTCAACTTTTTTAATATGTGAAGGATTAAATTTATTTGCCAAAATACTGTACTTTAAGACAAGGTTTAACTTACCGATGCTTTCGCCCTGGTTTGAAACAGGGTAAAAGCAGTAGGGGACTTTGTCATTTTTGCCGTGATACAAAGTATCACAAATATAATCACAACGTTCTTTAAGAAGTTGCGGAATTTTATCCATGACATTTAGAACAACGCAATCACTACAGCCGTCATCCATTACTACTTCAATTTTATGCTCTCCTTGTTCATGAACTTGGAAGTAAATAAAACCTCCAGTAGGCTCATAATACTTATGCGGCAATTCATACTTTTGAAGATAGCCATTTTTATTAAATCAAACATAAATGTTTGTAATTCGGCGACGAAGTGGTAAACGCACCTCAAGTGCAACATAACCACCTGCATGGGTATAAGGATTATAACCTATGTATGGCATTCCAAGATTTTTGCCCTGAGTTCCAAAATCATTTTTATCTTTGAATGAACAAATTGTTCAAGTCCATTCTTTTGTTGTATTTGCAGGAAGATCGATAGGGCTATGATCATAAATTCAATCGTGATGAGGAACGTCCTTTTCAACATAACCACCGGCTAAAACTAATTGGTGAAATAAAATTCCATCAAGCGATGGAGAAACATTTTCAAAAAATAAATTAGAATATTCGCAATAAGTACCCACAGATTTTGTCTCACCCCAAGTTTGATACATTCCAAGATTTGGGCCTTTATTGTTGTTTCGGACCATTGCAAGACGAGTAAAATCTTTCGAAATAGAAGGCGTTACTGTGCAACTTTCATTAATGTTTTTTAAAACATTTTTATCACGATACATTATATGAGCAAAAGGAGTCCATACTCTAAAGTCATTAATTTGAAAATTTTCATTGGTTTTATTAGTAAGTTGAACTTTAAAATCAAGACCTTCGTATTCGGCATCGCGTAAGTTATAAATAACTTCCATTTTTACGCGCCTATCATCATAAATTACCGAAGTCCTATAATCGTCGGTTACAACTTTTCGGTGCTTTGCATTAATAGATCTTCGCTTTTCACCAAAAGTAACAACTTCAAATTCGCCAAAAAGTTTATCGTCATCCTTAAAACCAACTTTTTTTAGGTAGGCTGGGTCAACAACCCAATTCATATTGTACTTGTCGCCATTTTGATAAAGTCCAATTAAGTTACCCTTTTTGTTGAATTTAATATTAAATGCTTTATTTTCCATGTTAACTCTTTTAAGCCTAATAAATTTAGTTGAACTTCTCAGTTAAGTCTTTTTCGGCTGGAAGACCTTTCTTGTAGACTTTAATAAATTTATCGTAACCAGCTACTTCATCAGCATTTGCTTCAACACTAATGACTCCGTAAGATTCAAAAATCTTATTTATAAAGTCAGATAAGCTTTCGTTGCCATCTTTTGCGCTGAATGCTGCAAGAAGTGCGATGCCTCATGCGCCACCTTCCGAAGCAGTACTGAAAGTTTCAATGTTTGTGTTAAGTGCAGCTGCCAAGAAACGTTGAGCCACGCCTTCGGTCTTAAAAATTCCGCCATGGCATACCATCTTGTCAATTTTTGCACCTTCGTCTTTAATAAGAATATCCATACCAATCTTCATTGCAGCAAAGCAGGAATAGATTTGTGCTCGGATGAAGTTTGCAAGATTGAAATTTGCCTTGGTAGGATGAATGAAACTTGGGCAACCTTGTTCAAGTCCAACAATGTCTTCGCCAGAATGAAAACAATATGGCAAGAGCTCTCCGCAATCTGCGTCACCCTTAAGTGAGTTTTCAAATAGCAAAGTGTAGAGTTCGTTAGTGTCAATATTCGAACCACCAAGTTCCAAAACTTCTTTAAATAAAGATACCCAAGCGTTAATTTCTGTAGTGCAATTGTTTGCATGAGACATAGCCACAAGGTCTCCAGCTGGGGTAGTAACCATATCAATTGTTGTGTGGAGCTCCTTTAGATTTTTCTCTAAAACAAGCATTGCAAACGCCGAAGTTCCAGCAGAAATGTTACCAGTTCTTTTAGCAAGACTGTTAGTTGCAACCATTCCAGTTCCTGCGTCTCCTTCTGGCGGACAAGCAATTGCGCCACCTTGAAGTTTTCCTGATTTATCAAGAAGTTTTGCGCCTTCGTCAGTAAGCGCTCCGGCATTTTCGCCAGCAACTAAAACTTTTGGCAAAATATCTTTTAAATTCCAACCAAAATTTTTGTCTTTAATCAAATCACTAAATTTATTTAACATCTCTTCGTCATAATCATGAGTCTCAAGATTGATAGGGAACATTCCCGAAGCTTCGCCAACGCCTGCAAGTTTTTCTCCAGTTAATTTCCAATGAACATATCCTGCAAGTGTTGTTAGAAAGTCAATATCACCAACATGGTCTTCGCCATTTAGAATTGCTTGATATATGTGAGCAATGCTTCAACGTTGAGGGATGTTGTAGTTAAATAATTGTGTAAGTTCGTCAGCAGCTTTGCCCGTGTTATTGTTTCTTCAAGTTCTAAATTCAGCAAGTTGATTACCTTGCTTGTCGAAGGGAAGGTAACCATGCATCATTCCGCTAATTCCAAATGCCTTAAGCTTTGTAATTTCAGAGGCATACTTCACTTTGACGTCTTTGCACAAGTCTTCATAACAACTTGCAAGCCCAGATCAAACTTCGTCAAGCGGATAAGTTCAAAGATTATTGTCGAAGTGGTTTTCCCAATTGTGGCCACCTGTTGCAAGAACTTCGCCAGCATCATCAATAAGCACAGCCTTGATTCTTGTTGAGCCAAACTCAACGCCTAAAATTCCGTCGCCATTTTCAATTATGGCTTTATTCTTTTCATTATCCATTTTACTTAAAACTCCATTTCTTCTCGATTTGTTCCAAAGATTCCCCCTGAGTTTCAGGAACTCTGAATTTTACAAATAAAACCGCTAATAAACAAATTATACCAAAAATTGCAAATACTATATCTTGACTCATGCTTGCTGTCATAATTGGGAAAAATAGACCAACAGCAAATGATCCAAGTCAATTCATTGACGAAGCAAGACCGCTAGCTCTTCCTCTAATTCCAAGAGGGAATATTTCGCCAACAATAACTCATGTAAGAGGTGCTCATGTAAATGAATAGAACGCTACATATATGCACAAAAATGCAATAATCATTACTTTAGGGAAGGCAGATCCTAAAAGAGTTCCAAGAATTGCAGGCATTAAAAACGATAGCCCCATTATAATTCCGCCCGTAATAATCATTGAACGCCTTCTAAATTTATCAGCGATAGCCATATAAAAGATAGCGCCAGAAACTAATATTGCACCTTGAATTACTGGCCAGAGTAGAGCATTTGAAGCCGCCACCCCTGTTGCTTCTTCCACAATCAAAGGAATGTAATAAAAGATAGCATTGGCGCCCATTATTTGTTGTAAGAATGCTACACTGACACCCGCAATTACAAGGTATCTGTATCTTTTTGCAAACAAATATCTAAAAGTTATCTTCACTCTTGCTTCGTTTTCTTCTTTTGCAGTTTTAACAATTTCTTTTAGCTCCGGCTCAATTTCGTCTTTTTCCCTTATTAAAGTTAATACTTCTTTAGCTTCTTTTTCAAATCCTTTTTTAACTAAAAATCTTGGCGATTCTGGAAGCCTCAAAACTCCAAGCAATAATATGATAGCCGGCACTGCTGCAAGTCCAAGCATCAACCTTCACGAAATATTATTTGGAAGACCTTGCAATGCGTAATCGACAATATATGATAGAAGCATTCCTGAAACAATCATTAATTGATTTAAGCCAGAAAGCATTCCTCGCTTATTTGCCGGCGCCATTTCTGACATATACGAAGGCACCAATGCCGAAGCAGCTCCCACGCCAAGCCCTAATAAAATCCTTGATGCAAGAAGCCATTCAACCATTTGATTTGGTGAGAAAGCAGCCATTACAGCTCCTATTGCAAATACGAATGATGAAAACAAGATGACTTTTCTTCGTCCATATTTATCAGAAAAGTGGCCCGCTAAAATTCCACCGAAGATTGCTCCCAACATTAAGATTGAAGTAATTCAACCGATGAGTGCCGGGTCTTCGATTCCTCAATCAATTTTTAAAAATGGAAGTGCGCCCGTCATGACGCCGATATCGTAACCAAATAAAATGCCCCCAAATGCGCCGAAAAAGTAGATGAATTTTCGTGAAATAGTTTTTGGCGAATTTGACACTTTAACCTCCTATGTAAAGAATGGAGGCGACATCCGGATTCGAACCGGAGATAAAGGCTTTGCAGGCCTCTGCCTTACCACTTGGCCATGTCGCCCTATAAAAAAATGGAGCGGACGACGGGGTTCGAACCCGCGACCCCAACCTTGGCAAGGTTGTGCTCTACCAACTGAGCCACGTCCGCGTGAGAGCATATGATACCAAAGTTGCTTATAATTGCAAGAATTATTTTCACTAAAATAATATTTATGTTTTAAATGTTTGTGTTAAAATAGGCACTCGCATTTGTGGGCGATTAGCTCAGGGGGAGAGCGCTTGCTCGACACGCAAGAGGCCGTTGGTTCGAGACCATCATCGCCCACCACTCTCTAAATTAATCTAAAGGTCATGTAAACTGGGTTGTGGTCTGAATATTGGAAGTCTGCATCAATTACATCGCTTGTTAGGACTTGAACATTTGAAGAGACCAAGAATCCATCGATGTTGCAAACAGGATCTTTTTCGTTTCAAACTTTGCCGGCATCACGACAGCTTCCAACAGGGTAATCTGGATTAAAAGGCGATACAACCTTAATATTTGTTCCGTCTAAAAATTCCAGAGGGAAGTTTTTCATAACGTAAACTTTTTCTTGAGGGAAATAATTTTCTGGGTTGTCAACCAATTGCTTGTTGAAGTCTGCGCCGCAAATACAATAGTTGCCTTTGGCAAACTCGTTTTGCATGTCTTCGGTGATTTGTTTAATTTGATTTTCAGCAGTGCTTGGGTCTTGCGAATAAGCTGACATATGAGTTGTGTATCAAACAAGTTCCTTGCCATTGGAAGTAGGATAGCGAACAACAGAATAGCACCTGTCATAATCTAAAATTTTTGTAAAACTGTTATCAACCGGGAACTGACGTCTTATTGCATTGTTTTTTGGAAGGTATTTGCTAAGTGTCATTAGGTTTGAAGTTGATTCTCCATGAGGTTGCCAAATTGGCCAAAACAAAAATGGACTATCAAAACAACATGCACTTACATTGTAATATTGAGGCAAATTTTGACGAAGCAACTTCGTTTCGTCAACATGATAAGTCCTTGTTGAGTCTGAGTCTGCCTCTTGAATTGAAACAAAATCTGCATTTTCTTCGTTCAAAAGTCCTGCTATATTATCTGCTGTTTCACGGACAGATTCTTCGGACTTGGCCCAGCTTTGGCTTCCTCCATCCATAAAAAAAGTGAAGTCTGGTAGATATGCGCAAAAACCAATGTTGTATGAAATTGCTTTATATTCTTTTGCCGAATCGACAACTCACGTTTCAGAATTGAAATCTTTTGCAAGATTAATGTCAAGCTCTTGGTTGTCTGGAATTCGTTTATATTCAAAAATTAAATAAACAATATTGACTGTGACAAATACAACAACTGTTACAAGAATAACTTTAAAGATTTTTCCAAGAGTTTTAAAAATACTCTTATTTGTTTTAGTCATCGAGGGCTCCTATTCCGTTTCTGAATAGTTTTTTAGGCATTCATCGTCAACAACGTATTTTACTCCATGCTTTAGTACTTTTGCTTCAAAAGGAGTGTTTATGCTAATTGCTTTTCCATCTATTTGAATTTCCATTGCAGGATCTGCTGTAACTTTTACGTAGCTTGAAATATGAATTTCTAATGCATCGCTTCGGTCAGGAAATTCAATAGCTCTATCAAGAGCAGCAGCTGTAAGCGCTGGAACATATTTAAGAGCAGTTTTACCTTTTAAAATTACAACTTCAAATTTACCATCACGAGGTCTGTTATTATGCGCAACAGATAAGTCTAGGCCAATCTTGGCGAAGTTTAGAAGCATCACTCCCACGCCTTCGGTCTTTATTGTTTTGTCTTTGAGTTCAATTTCAAATTGTGAAAGTTGAGGCTTAAAGTTTGTAAGTGCTGCTCCAATATAAGCAAAAGGCCCAAGAGATTTTCGTGTTGCCATTGCTTCTTTGCTAATTTTTGTACTGTATCCAGCTCCTGCATTGCATCCAAATCCTCAATTTTTACCATCAACGGTTAGTTGCCCAACATCGAAGTCAAGAGTTTTGCATTCGCGAGCAAGCTTCGCCAACGCATGAGGTTCGTTTGGTAAAAACAAATTTTGTGCAATTAAATTTGCAGTGCCTGAAGGGTAGGGCAAAATTGGAATTTGCGTGTCAGCCAAAAAGAAACTGATTTTTGAAATTGTGTCATCATCGCCAGCAGCCACAACCATATCAAATTGATCAGCATCGCGAAGATGACGAATCATATCCGTTGTGTGAATTACATTGCGAACAACAAGTTCGTCATTTTCTCTTGCAAAGGCACGCATAAAATCATAAACAGATCCTTCGCCATAACCAGAATTTAGATTGTTGATAATGAGCAATTTCATAGCGCCTATAATACAACAACTCATATTTATTTTGCCGAAAATAACAATCGCACAATGATAGATTGTGATATGATAACCCACTGACGAAAGGCGAAATTTTCTATGTATGTTACAGATCAGCAAGAGTTCGAGAAATTTCTAAAAACAGCAAACAAGCAGGAAGTTGTTGCTATCGACACGGAATTTTTGCGCGACAATACATATTGGCCAAAGTTGTGCTTGCTACAAATGGCTATAAATGGAAAAACTTCATTGGTTGATCCTTTCGAAGTTGACATTAAACCAATTAAGAATCTTTTAACTAATAAAAAAATTGTAAAGTTGTTTCATTCGCCTCGCCAAGATATAGAAATTTTGCTCCACGAAGTTGGAGTAATGCCAGAGCCAGTTTTTGACACACAAATTGCTGCTGGCTTTTTGGGGCTTCAATCTCAAATTGGTTATGGCAATTTGGTTTCGGCGCTTTTAAATATCAAACTTAAAAAGGGTGATACTTATACTGATTGAAGTATTCGACCTCTTACGAAGTCACAGTTAAGTTATGCTAAAGATGATGTTAAATACTTGCTTGAACTTTATTATGTTATGGCAAAAAAACTCACCCAACTAAAACGTCTTGATTGAGTTTATGAAGACATTAAGGTTAAATACCTGGGCAAAGATGCTTATGAGATTTCTCTTGATGATAGATTTTGGCATTTAAAGCGCGTTTCAACTTTGACTCGCAGGCAACTTGCTTGCGCAAGAGAGCTGGCTTCGTGACGTGAAAAAGCTGCAATACGAAGAAATATTCCTCGACGTTGGGTAATTTCGGATGAGCAAATTGTTCAAATTTGCAAACAGCAACCAACAAAAATAGAAGACCTTTTTGCGATGCGAGGTGCAAAGGGGAGCTTAAACACCGAAGATGCGCGTGGCATTATTGATGCTGTAAAGAGGGGAAATGCTTACAAGCCAGACGAATTGCCTTCGTTTAAAGAAAAGCACAAATACTCCTTTAAGAACGAGGATGTTGATAAAAACGAAGTTGAGGCAGAGATTGATTTAATGTGTGCCCTTGTAAGGCACAGGGCGAAAGAAAACAACATTGCTCCGCAAACTCTTACCTCAAATTCTGATCTCGCAAAAATTGCATACGGTGTTAAAAGTGGCATTCCCACACTTTCAGGTTGGCGCAAAGATTTTATAGGGAATGAACTTATTGATTTGGTAAACGGAAAAATTTCTTTAAGACTCGATGAGGGCAACATTGTTCTGGAGAAGAAATAATGGCGGATGAAGTTGCAACACCCGATCATTATTCAGTAAGCGATGCGCTTCTAATTGCCAAGACTGGTCTTGAATCAATTCGCATAAAAATTATTGGCGAAGTCTCTGAGCTTTCTGATAAACGAGGTTATAAGGCTGTATATTTTACAATTAAAGATGCGAAGTCCGCGCTTCCGTGTTTAATGTGAAAGAATAAGTATGACAGTGCCGGTATTGAGCTTGCCGTTGGTTCTCTTGTTGAGGTGTCTGGAAAGTTTAGTTTGTATGCGGCGAAGGGTCGCATGAACTTCGATGTTGATTCCATAAATTTGGCTGGCGAAGGTGAGCTTCGTATGCAAGTTGCTAAGCTTGCTAAAAAACTTGAAGCTGAAGGCTTAACAGACCCTTCCAAAAAATTGCCAATTCCAACCATGCCTGCCAAAATTGGTTTGGTTACATCTCCTCGAGGAGCTGTTGTTCACGATGTAATTCGAACGCTTAGACGTCGCATGCCTTTTGCAAATGTTGTTTTTGCTGGCGTTGGAGTTGAGGGAGCGAATGCTCCGGCAGATATGATAAAAGCGCTGGATGCTGTGTCTTCGGCAGGAGTGGATGTAATAATTTTATGCCGAGGCGGAGGCTCCTTCGAAGACTTGATGCCTTTTAACGACGAAGCTCTCGCGCTCAAGATCGCCGAAATTCAAACGCCAATTGTAACCGGAATTGGACACGAGCCAGACACGACGATTGCAGATTTAGTTAGCGACTTTCGCGCGAGCACTCCAACAGGTGCAGCCGAAGCCGTTAGCATAAACGCCGAAGAACTGATTGCGAACTTTGCTGCCCACATTGAAAAGGCCAAGACTTCAATTATTGGAAGAGTTAACGCAACATCGCAGATGCTCAACCAAATTGCTTCGCGTCCTATTTTTGCTGATGGGACAAAGCTTTTTGAAACTGAATTTCAAACTCTTGATTACAATCAAGAAAAATTGCAAAGAATGTTGGGTGAACTTTCAAAAAAATACGACAATCAAATTTCGCTTGCTGCGGCTAAACTTCAAGATAAATCTCCGTTGGTTATTTTGTCTCGTGGTTATGCTGCGGCCAAGACTTCGGAGGGCAAAATTGTTAAAAACATTTCTCAGGTAAGCGAAGGTGCGAAGATGAGCGTTCGCGTGTCCGATGGCGTAATAGACACAAATGTTGAAAGGACGCAAAAACTTGATGGAGATTCTATATAATAGGTGGGAGTAATTATGGCTAATGAAACTAAAAATATAAAAGATATGACATTTCGCGAGGCGATGGATGAGCTTAACAAAACCGTTACTCTTTTGGAAGGCGATACGCTTGAGCTTGAAGAAAGCCTCGAAAAATACAAATTTGGAGTTGAGCTTCTTGCGCATTTAAAGGGTGAGCTTAACAACGCCCAAGTTCAAGTTGAGGAGCTTATGGGCAAAATTGAAGCGGAAGATATGAGCGATGAGAAGCGTGATACAACGCTGTCTTAAAAGGATTGAATTATGTCAGAGAAAAGTTTTGAAACAAATTTAGCAAAGAGCAACGAAGTAGCAGCTGAGATTGATAAAAATCCTGGCAAATTCCGCATGCTTACAGGTGACCGACCTACTGGCTATCTCCACATCGGCCATTACTTCGGAAGTATTATGAATAGAGTTGAGCTTCAAAACAAGGGTGTGGAAACTATTGTTTTAATTGCTGATTATCAAGTCATTACGGATCGCGACAGCACCGAAAACATTCAAGAATATGTTTACAATATGCTGGCCGATTATTTGGCCTGTGGCATTGATCCTAAAAAGACGAAGATCTTCGCCCATAGTGCTGTTCCTGCGCTAAACCAGCTCATGCTTCCTTTTTTAAGTTGCGTTAGCGAAGCTGAGTTGCTTCGTAACCCGACTGTTAAGACTGAAATGAAGGCTTCGGGACACGAGCTTACTGGTCTTCTTTTGACATATCCAGTTCATCAAGCTTGCGATATCTTGTTTTGCAAGGCCGATATTGTTCCAGTTGGAAAAGATCAAATGCCTCATATCGAGCAAACGCGTTTGATTGCTCGTCGCTTTAATAATAGATATGGCAAAGTTTTCAAAGAGCCTGTTGGAATTCTTTCGAAGGCTATCGAAGTCCCAGGTCTTGATGGCAGAAAAATGTCGAAGTCTTACAACAATGCGATTTCGCTTCGTCTTTCTGCCGATGAAACTGCCAAGCTTATAAAGAAGAGTCAAACTGACAGTGATAGAAACATTACTTTTGATCCGAAGAAGCGCAAGGGCGTATCTGCACTTTTGACAACTGCTGGACTTTGCAGTGGTAAGGACCCTCAGGATATTGCTGCTGAAATTGGCGATGGTGGCGGTGGAGCGCTTAAGGCTTATACCACCGAAGCCGTAAATTCCTTCTTGGCTCCAATACGTGAAAAGCGCGAAAAGTTTCTTGCTGATAAAGCTCAGTTGAAAGCAATTCTTGAAGAGGGTAATGCCTTCGCTAATGAAATTGCGAACGAGACTTTAAACGAAGTTCGCAAAACTATGGGAATGACCTATTAAAAAAAAGAGGCGCCCGAATTCTCAAGCACCTCTTAATTGCAAAATCTTAAAATAGCTTAACGTCTTGTGAAATATTCCATTCCGCCTTGAACGCCAGCTTCCCTAACTACGTCACCTTCTGTTGGTGCATGAATCATCATTCCGCCTCCAATATAGATTCCGCAGTGAGACCACGTGGAAACAACATCGCCTGGTACTGCTTGCGAAGCATCAATTCTGTGGAAACCTGAACTTTCCGTCATAAATGTATCTGTAATAAACATATGGCTTCCACCACCACCGTAGCACCAACTTACTAATCCACTACAATCAAAACCATAAGGTCCCGCAGCAGCTCATACATATGGGTAGCCAAGACAAGCGCGAGCAGTAGCAACAACATCACCTAAATATTCTGCTGGTTGTGTAGGTGTGTATCCACCACCGCCACCGCCACCGCCTTGTTCTTGTCGTGATTTAAATTCGGCAAGAGCAGCTTGTGCCGTGTTGTAAGCAGCTTCAGCAAGGTTAGCTTGCTCTGTAGCTGCAGCAAGATTTGCATCCAGTGAAGCTTTTTCGCTTTCAATTTGAGCTTTAAGGTCTTTGCTACTTTGAACCAAAGCAGCATCTTTGCTATTGACAATACTAATGTATTGCAAATTGTTAACTAATTCTTCAATTGAAGTTGCGCCTGTTAAAAGCTCAAGAATCTCTCCAAAGCCTTGGTTCATATACATACTCTTTGCTCGAGTACATAATTTACCTTGAACAATAGGAATTTTCCTTTCGCATTCAGCGATGGTCGCTTCAGCTTCGTTGACCTTAGCTTGTGCTTCTTCCTGCGCTGCTAATGCTCCAAAATAAGCATTAGAAGTTTGATCAAGTGTAGCTTGCAAATCGTCCGGATCTGCTATTGCTTTTTTTGGACTTAAAGCAACACTTAAAGATAAGCACAAAAATAAAGTCACAATAGAAACTACTGCGACAACAAAACCAACATTTTTGTTTTGCTTTACGCTATTATTGAATTCATTCATATAACAACCTCCTTTAAATTTCTTTTTAGCGCTTTTGGCGCCGTGTCTCCGTATACGAATTAATGCAACTCGCATAAAGCATCGTATATTTTACCACTAATGCTAAAAAAATCCAAAAAAAGTTATTTTTTTCTTGCACACGCACTTAATATGTTGTAGTATACGCATCTGTGTAGGAATCATTTATTTTTTTAAAAATGGAGGATATTATGCCTAATCTAAAAGGTCAAGAAAGACTTGCAGTAATCAAAGTTGTTGGCGTTGGTGGAGGCGGTACAAATGCAATAAACCGCATGGTAGAGGCCAATGTTCGCGGTGTTGAATTCATCGCTGTAAACACAGATCGACAAGCTTTATATATGTCAAATGCTGACAAAGTTATTCATATCGGCGAAGAATTAACTCGCGGTTTGGGTGCTGGTGCTAATCCAGAAATTGGCTGTCAAGCTGCGGAAGAGAGCCGTGCAGAGATTCGCGATGCGTTAGCAGAAGCTGATATGGTATTTATTACAGCTGGCGAAGGTGGTGGAACAGGCACTGGAGCTGCACCTATTGTTGCAGAAATTGCACGTGAAGAAATTGGTGCTCTAACTGTTGGTATTGTTACAAAGCCATTTGCTTTCGAAGGGCGTCTTCGTAAAAACCAAGCTGAACAGGGCATAGACCTTCTTGCACAAAAAGTTGATACATTAATTGTAATTCCAAATGATAGATTACTTGAGATTGTCGAGAAAAAGACAAGCATGGTAGATGCATTTAGAATTGCTGATGATACACTTCGTCAAGGTATCCAGGGTGTTACTGACCTTATTACAATTCCTGGTCTTATTAACCTTGACTTTGCTGACATTCGCACTGTTATGAAGGATGCTGGTACTGCAATGATGGGTATTGGTATTGCTTCGGGTGAAAACAGAGCTATGGAAGCTGCTCAACAAGCAACAAATTCAAGCCTTTTGGAAACCTCAATCAGTGGTGCTACACGTGTTCTTTTCTCCATTGCCGGTGGCCCAGATCTTACACTTACAGAGGTTGACGAAGCAGCTAAGACAGTTGAATCTTGTGCTGATGAAAACGCTAACATCATCTATGGTCAAATTATTGATGAAAACTTAGATGATAGCGTTCGCATTACTGTTATTGCAACAGGCTTTACAGGCACACCAAGAAGAACTCAAACTGTTGTTAATTCTGGAAATGAGCAAGTTGATCCTTACAAAGCACCTGCACTTAATGCTCAAGAACCAGAATCGAAAGTAAAAGACGAAGAGTATATTCCGGATTTTCTAAAACGCGACGAATAATTTAGAGGAGCCATGCCGCAGGATTTTTATCAAGAAGATAATAATTTACCTGCAGACGGAATCGGGACTGAAATCGATCCGCGAGATACTTATGGCTCTCGTTTCGAAGTAAAATCAAGAGAAGTTGGAAGTTCAAAGCCAAGGTCAGCTATCATTGCTGGGCAAAAACGTCTTCGTAATTCAGATAAGATATTTTCCAGACAACAAAAAGATAATCGTGGCGGAAATGTAAATATGAAAAATGTTAATGCCCAGGATAAGAAAAACGAAGACAAAGAGATTCGCTCAAGTGGTCTTGATTCGCTGTTTTCATCTACGTCGGATGATAAAAATAATGAAAAGAAGTCCAAACCTGAAGTTAAGACTGAAAAAGCAAGCGCGAAAAAGGAAGCAACACCTGTTCAGGCACAAAATCGTAGACTTAAAGTTATTAAACCAATAAGTTATAATTCTGCCGCAAGTGAAATTAGTGCTGCCTTAAAAGGTGGTTGTGCGGTTGTTTTATACCTTAAAGGCACAAACGAAGACACATCAAAGAGGCTTTTAGATTTTACATTTGGTGCAGCAAGCATGTGTGGCGCTCATGTAAGTCTGGATGCTGAAAAGACATATGTAATTACAATTGGACCAGGGCTTTCGCAACGCGAAAAATTATTGTGTGTAAAGGAAGGCGTTGCCTTAAAAGTGGAAAATTAACAGTTGATAAATTGCCTAATTATGTATAATAGGCAACACATCATAAAAAATTATAGAAGGGACAAATTATGGCTATTACATCGAGTGATATTGACAATCAAAGTTTTTCAGTCGAGCGAAAAGGTTACAGCATTGAAGAGGTTGACATCTTTTTAGAGACTGTTTCTAAAGAGGTTGGTATTTTAAATGATAAGGTTGAAGAGCTTGAGAAAAGTGCTTCGGAATCTGCAAAAGAAGGAGCAAGCAACGAAGAAGTTGTTCAACTTAATGCTACAATCGCTAAGCAAAGTTCTGAAATTGAAAAGTTAAAGAAAGAAGTTACAGAGAAGATTAATGATGGAAAGGCCATTTCGGAAGCCTTAATTGTTGCACAGCGTCAAGCTGAAAAAATTGTTGCTGAGGCAAATGACAAGGCAAAGAAAATCATTAAAGATGCTAATGACAAGGCTGACTACATTGAAAAAGATGCTGATGCTCAAAAGAAAAAAGTTATGCAAGAAATTGACAAGCTTGAAAAAGAACAACAGTCTTGCAGAAAAGAATATCAGGTTATGCTTCGTGACATTATTACTGCGATGGACAAACGCCTTGATGAATCGGAAGGCTTATCAGCGAAGAAATCCCCAGCTTCCACAAATGCTACAAAGGCTGTTGGGGGTTCTACTTCAAAGAATGCTCCAGTTAAAAGTCAAGCAAGCGCTTCGAAGACTAGCGAATCAAAACCTGTTCAAGTTAATCCAGAACCTGAAAAAGATTTCTCTGGTTTTGGAGATACAGATTTTGATGATGACAAAATCGATTAATTGTCAAACCCTTCAAAAAATATAATTAATGTTCATGTCACGCCCAAAAGTGGGCGTGATGTTTTATGTGGCATCGAAGCTGATCAAAGTGGAAATGCTCTTCTAAAGATTAAGGTAACTGCTGCTCCTGACGGGGGAAAAGCCAATATTGCAGTGTGCAATCTGATCGCAAAAAGCATAAAAGTGGGCAAGAGCTTCGTCGCTGTTAAACGAGGTCATAAGTCACGTTATAAACAAATTGAAATCGATTGTGATAAAGATAAATTTGATTCTTGAATGGAATCGTTACTCTAAATACATTTCTCTCATTTGAGAAACATTTTCATCGCTAAAGTCCAAGCCTTCTTTTAAATAATTGTCAAAACTACCTCAAGTTTCATCAATCGATTTGTACCAATTTTCAAGAAAGCTCTCACAAGTTCCATAAAATGCCCTGAAAGCATTTGCTTTATTCATGTCAACTGTAGGATCCATATGATTATTTGTTTCCATGTAATCTGCCAAAATGTCTTCTGCAGAAACTCCGAGGATTTTCTCTACAATAACTGCAGCCATTCCAGCTCTATCTTTGCCAAGACTGCAATGCCATAGAGTTGAGCCTTCTTTGGTGTCAAGAAGAATTTTTAGGAATTGGGTATAGGCATCTTGAACAGATTGTTCAGTTGGCAACCACCTATAAAAAGTTTCAATAAATTTAACAGCGCTTTCCTCAGTGAATTCGCCTTGGTTGTTTAAAAGTTTCATTGATTCTTCGTCACGTGTAAAAGCTTTAACAATTGTTTCAAATGATGGAAGGGAATAGTACTTTACCTTTTTGAAAGCTCTTTTTGGATGTGGTTTTTCTTCACGTTCTTTTTGATATCTAAAGTCGACTACGTTTTTTAAATTAAATTCATCAACAAGAATCTTGGCATCTTTTTTTGAAGCTCCATGCAAGCACGAAGACCGAATTAATCTCTTTGGTTTGATGGTCTTTCCATCGGCACCTTTCATGCCACCAAGATCCCTCGCATTAAATATTTTTTCTAAATCAATATTCATAGTTTTACTTTTTCTGGCGGAGAGCTGGGGATTCGAACCCCAGATACCCTTTTGGGGCATACACGATTTCCAATCGTGCTCCTTCGGCCAGCTCGGACAGCTCTCCAAATGTTTGTAGTATTTTAGCATTATGTATTGGTAAAGACAGCGAGAAATATGGGAAACGTAGGGATTTGTTTTTTTATTTTTTAAAAGACTTAAGGCGACCGCGACAGGAATATATTTTTTAGATTTTTTCGTAGAAAAAATGCTAAAAAGTATATTCCGCCCGGCAGGCAAGCAGTTATTATTTAAGAAAAAATAAAAAAACAAATCCCGGAGTGTGGCGGAGAGATGGGGATTCGAACCCCAGTTACCGCTTGCGCGGCAAAACGGTTTTCGAGACCGCCGCTTTCGACCACTCAGCCATCTCTCCAAAAATAAAGCCTGCGCCGTAAAGACGCAGGCTCGTATTATAGCCGAATCTAAATTATTTACTAATTAAAATCCGAAAAAGTATTTCCATAAATCATACATGTCATTGTAGTTTTGGTTGTTGTTTTGTTGCTGTTGTTGTTTTTGTTGAGTTTGTCCTTCGTCTGATCCAAGAGTTGCTTGAACAGTCATATCTTCTCCTGCTCTATTGAAAGTTATGCTAATAGTGTCTCCTGGATTATGTTTGCGAACAGCTAAAAGGGCATCACTTGTTGTTGAAATTTTATCATTTTCAATTTTTGTAATGATGTCTCCAACTTTAATTCCTGCTTTTTCAGCAGCGCCACCGCTTGTAACTCCGGATACATAAGCACCTTCGCTAACTGCCCATCCATATTGTTTTGAATTTGAAGCAGTAACATTTTGCATTGAAATTCCAAGCTGAGCATGTGATGGAGTTTTTCCATCGATGATGTCTTTTGCCAAACCAACAGCATAATTTACAGGAATGGCGAAGCCTACGCCAGAATAGTTTCCAGAATCACTTTCGATAAGAGCATTAATACCTAATAACCTTCCATTTTTATCTACTAATGCACCACCGCTGTTTCCAGGGTTAATTGCAGCATCCGTTTGAATGAGGTTAGGGTAGACCTTGTTTGAACCGTCCGTTTGAGATGATACAACTTGGCTTCTAGATGTTGCTGAAACAATACCAGTTGCAACAGATTGCTCAAGACCAAACGGGCTTCCAATACTCATTACCCATGCACCAACTTTAACTTGGTCACTGTCTGCAAGTTCAATTGCTTGAAGATCGTTTGCGTTCTTAAGTTTTATTACAGCGATGTCAGAACTTGAATCTTCGCCGACTTTATCACCTTCATATTCTTGACCATTTGCAGTTACTTTAATTTTTGATGCTCCATCAATTACGTGTTGATTTGTAATAACGTATCCATCGCCACTTAAAATTACACCGCTACCCAGCGAAGTTAAGGACTCCGTTCCTCGGGTTGTTGTGTAAACATTAATTGCAACAACACTTGGCAAGCACTTGTTGGCAACTGCTTCGGCAAGGTTTTCTGATTCGTCTGCATTTTCAATTGTTACGCTATCAGTTGCTCCCAATGTAACTTTCTTTCCACAATTTGCCAATGAAAAAACAAGTAGTACTATTATGCACGCAAGTAGGGCACCCAAAAAACCGTACAAAAACATCTTTTTGTTTGGGTCTCCTTTTGTAACTTTCTGGGTGGCTTTTTCAACAATATTAGGTTTCTTTTTTGGACCACTACTATAAGTGCCTCCAGTGTTAAAAGTTACTTTAGTTCCACCTGCAAAAGCTGATTTATTTTCTTCCATAACATCTCCTTTAACTTTTTCCATTTTAGCATTTTAATCTTATAGATTAAATAAAAGTTAAACAAACATTAGGACGGTTGATGTTGTTCTGTATGTTATAATTGCTGGCTATGGTTAATAATGAGGAAATAAAAGCTAGTCACGCAAGCACTGCAAAAGTTAAGAAAAAGCGCGGGTTTTTGTTTTGGGCTTCGCTTACTGTAATGATTGCAGCTCTGATTGCTCTTGGAATCATTGGATTTGGTTACCTTGAGGGCTGCATGATGTATAGAGACATTTCTGATGATGCTTTCGATGACGGAAATTTGAATCTTGCAGACATGAAAGTTGATTGGGATGCTCTTTTAAAGATTAATCCTGAAACAGTTGCTTGGGTCTACATTCCTGGCACGCCGGTTAATTATCCTGTTGTCCACACGACAGACAATGAAAAATATTTGCACACTAATTTTAGGGGATATACATCATACGTTTCTTATGGTGCAATATTTATGGATTGCAACAACAAGCATGATTTAAGCGATCAAAACATTGTTACATATGGACACAATATGAACGACGGTTCAATGTATGCTGTTTTTAGGCAGATGAAAGATTCAAATGTTTTCAACCAAAACAGAAATATTTATTTTCTAACTCCTAAAGGAAATTATAGATTGAAGTCTTTTTCTCTTTGTCATGTAAATGCAGAAGAAAAGATTATTCAAACAAACTTTGGAACGGAAGCTAACAAAGTTAAATATATTACGGATAAAATAAATCGTTGCATAGTTGATGTTGATGGACAAATACCAGATCCAGCAGCTATGACAAAGATTTTTACTTTTTCAACATGTGATAACACAGATAGAAATTATCGAGATATGTGTTTTGCTTATGTTGCCGAATCAACGGTAGATGGAGTTCCTGGCCTAGAATAAATTCGTTATGAAATTCCTGAAGAACAATATTCAAAAAATATTTATTGGGGTAATTATTATTATTGTTTTGGGGGTTGTTCTTCTTCGTGGAGATTCTCTTAAAGAACTAATTGACACAATGCAAGGGGCTACGCCAATCCCAATTATTTTGGCGGTGCTAACCCAGTTGGCGAAGTACTTTGCTCAAAGTTTTGCCTATTCTTTTAGCTTTAAAGCTGTTGGTGAAAAGATGCGAGCAAGAGAAACGCTTCCGCTTGTTTTTGGAACTTTCTTTATGAACACAATTGCCCCTTCGATGAATTTAGCAGGCACAACTTTGGTTGTTGATGATGCAAGACGAAGAGGCATCGACCCTGGAAAGTCTACCTCGGCTGCATTGCTTATGCAAATTACAATAGATGGCGCATTTACGACTGTTATGATTGGCGCTTTCATTTTGCTTCTTTGCACGGTTGGTCTTAATCCGCTTTGAATTTTAATGGGAAGCGTTGTTGTTGTTTTGGTTTTGGTTATGATTTTGCTTCTTGCTCTTGGCAAAATTAATCCTAAACTTTTGCATTTTATGCTTGGAAAGGTAGAAGCGCTAATCAATAAGCTTTCACTAAAAGTTCGAAAAAAACCTGTTAAGCCTTGAGCGGAGCGTATTGTTGATAATTTTTCGGATGCTTCGCATTTAGTAAGTCAAAATATGAGATGGGTTTTGGCTGCTTATGGATGCAGTTTGTTTGCAAGTGTTTGCGAACTTAGCTGCTTCGCTTTATGCGGAATTGGTTTTGAAATCCTTGCGCCCGAGCCATTAATTTGTGGTTATGTTGTTGCCACGCTCTTCGCTATGATTTCGATTACTCCTCAAGGTGTTGGCGTTGTTGAAGCTATGGTTGTTGTTGCCTTCACTGCTTATGATCAAAACGCTGCAGCCGCAACAGCAACTGCTCTTGTTTATAGAGGTATTGTTTTCTGGATGCCATTTATTATTGGTGCAATTCTTATGACTCAAATTAAAGCTTTTAAGGATTCGTCAAAGAAATCTGTCGAAGGCGTTGGTAAAATTGCTGAAGAATATCACGAAAAAGGCGAGCTAAATCTTCGTGAGAAAGTTCAACAAGCTCATGAAGAATTCGAAAAAGAAAAAGAGCAAAACGAAGTTCATCTAGAAAATTCCGATACCTAAAATGCTCTTACAATTAGAGAATATTGAAAAAACTTACCCTGGTAAAACTTTATTTTCAAATGTCAATTTATTTTTAGAAGCAGGAGACCGTATGGCTCTTGTTGGTGCTAACGGTGCAGGTAAGACCACGCTTTTAAATATAATTTCTGGCGAAGAGACAGCCGATAAGGGAAGTGTGACAATTGCTAAAGATGTTAATGTTGGCTATTTAACTCAAGAAGCAATTGAGATGAACGATGTTGAAATTTTCGACGAAGTAATCTCTGCCCAAAAAGATATTTTAGAACTTGAAAAGAAGCTTGAGAATCTTGAAGCTCAAATTGCCGAAGATCCAGACTCTGCCGACATGGATTTGTATGGCAAACTTCAAGATAAGTTTGAATCACTAAATGGATACGCTCTTAAAGCAAAAGTTCAAAGCGTTATGTTCGGTCTTGGTTTTAAAGAGAGCGATTTACGCCGGAAGACTTCGGAGTTTTCTGGCGGATGACAAATGAGAATTGCTCTTGCAAAGTTGTTAGTGCAAAGTCCAGAAATTTTGCTTTTGGATGAGCCAACCAACCATCTTGATTTGGATAGCGTTAAATGGCTTGAACAATTTTTAAATGATTACCCAGGCACTATTGTGCTTGTATCTCATGATAGAGAGTTCATGGACAACATGGTTACAAAGGTTGTCGAGCTTGCTAATGGCGAGATTAAGCAATACAAAGGCAACTATTCTAAATATGAAAAAGAGCGCGAGGCCTATATTGAAATATTAAAAGCAAAGAGGTCCAAGCAACTCGATGAGATGCATCGTTTAGAAGTTTTTGTTGAGCGTTTTAGATATAAAGCAACGAAGGCAAGGCAGGCGCAAGAACGTTTAAAGCGATTAGAGAAGCTTCGTCAAGAATTAGTTGAAATCCCCGAAGCCACGAAGAAGGTTCACTTTCATTTTGAGCAACCTCCGCGCACGGGAGATTTGGTTGTTCATGCAAATTCAGTTTCGAAAGCTTATGGTGACAACATCGTTTACGATAAGGCCGATTTTAAAATGTATAGAGGAGATAAAATTGCTCTTGTTGGCCCTAATGGTGCAGGAAAATCGACACTTCTAAAGATGGTTGCTGGAGATTTGCAGCCAGACAGTGGACGCGTTAAATATGGTGTTCATGTTGATCTTATGTATTACGCTCAACATCAATTGGATAAATTGAATACAGAAAACACGGTTTATGAAGAGGTCGAAAAAATTGCTCCTGGATGGAGCATGGGGCAGATTCGGAATTTGTTGGGAGCTTTTCTTTTCAAGGGCGATGATGTTGAAAAGCTTGTGTCAGTTTTGTCTGGCGGTGAAAAATCTCGTTTGGCTTTGGCGAAGATGTTGGTTGAGCCAGCGCCACTTCTGTGTTTGGATGAGCCTACAAACCATCTTGATATTTCAAGTTGCGACGTGCTGGAGCAGGCGCTTCGGACCTTCGAAGGAACGCTTTTGTTTATCACGCACGATAGGCATTTAATAAATTCTGTTGCTAATAAAATTGTGGAGATTATGCCCGGCAAGATTACGATGTTCGATGGCAACTACGATTACTATTTATATAAGAAGCAAATTTTGCAAGAATCAAAAGATGAAGACCGAATGCTTTTTGACAAGACAACGCTAAAGTCTCCAGAATATGTTGGGGCGACGCCTCGCGTTCGGACTGTTAAAGATACGAAGCCTAAAAGCGGGCCTAAAACTAAGGAGCAAAAGCGTGTCGAAGCAGAGCGCCGGAATGCAATTTATGCAGCCACGCATCAGCTAAAAGACAGGCTTGGCGAGGTTAATCAAGAACTTGCTGAAAATAATGCTAAAATGAAGGAGCTCTTAGAGGTTTTGGCAGATCCTGAATTTTATACAAATCGTGACGATGCGCAAGATGTGATTATGGAGCATGCTGATTTAAAACAAAGAATCAAAGAGCTTGAAGATGAATGATTCGAGATTAATGAAAAGATAGAGAAGGCAGGAAAGCTGTAATGAAAACAATAATTTTAGTTCCATATGTTGCATCTGGTGAATCAAACGAAGTTCCAGTGGCCGAAGCAAAATTTTTACATGAAGAGCATTTTAAGGACGCAAGCTACAAGCAAATTTTAGGGACTGGTCTTGAGGGTAGACTTTATATCAAAGGTGATGTTGGCCTTTATATTATCGGCGAAGGCAAGACCAACGCTTCGATGTTTACTACAGCCCTTTTAAATGACAAAGAAGTTGTAGCAAGTGACACCAAATTTGTATTGTTCGGCTGTTGTGGATGTGCAAAAGAAGTTGGTGTTGTTGGCGACATTTACTTCGTTGCTGAAGCTGTTGATGGTGAATTGGGACACCACGCAGATGCCCGCGAAGATGGAAGCAGCAGTAATCATTCATGATATCCAAATGAATCGTTCGCGCGTTTTGGTTATGTTAATCTTGAAAATGATTGTTTAAATAAAGCTTTTGAACTGGTTAAAGATGAAAAGGCGGAATCTAGCGAAAACGCAAAATTATTTATGGCGAAGTCTTTTAACAACGAAGCGTGGGCAACACGCGAGCCAAAAATTATGAAGGCCGCTTCGGTGACTGCAGATTCTTACTGAAAAGGTAACTTCGACCATCAAAATGCTAAATATGTTGCAGACACTTATAAATGCAAGCATCCGTTTGCCGCAACAGACATGGAAGATATCGCAGTGGCTCAAGTATTTAAAAATTACAACTTACTTGATCAATTATTAATTATGCGTTTCGCAGTAAATACTGATGTTTTTATGGCCGATCAAAATCCAGAAAACTTATGGGGCGAAGGCAAGGGTAGCTTCGATTCTACTTCGTTCGATAATTTTGACGATGCATTTCCTGTCGTGACAAAACGTGCCACCGACATTCTTATAAAGATCATTAACGGCTAGTTCTTGTTTTACTAAACATAGCAATTATCGCGCCGAAAATTCCAGCGACCAAAAGGCAGGCTCCGCAAAACAAGACATTATTGAAAGTATTGTCTAAAATAATTTGAGTTAACGAAGACCCCAAAACTTGTCCTAAGCTAAAAGTTGCCATTCCAATTCCAATTCCGATGGAGTGGAACTTCGGCTCTAGAATTTCAAAGACGGCATTCGCCGAAACTGCTGGAGCACCAAGGCCTAAACCAAGCAGAACTTGTCCAACAACAAATAGTGTTCCATAGCAGTTAAACATAAGAAAAGCGCCTGGCCCAATCAGTGCGCATCCAATAACATATACATATTTATAAGTCTTGAATTTGTCGCACAAAAATCCAAACAGCAAGGATGACGGGATTGAAATGATCATCGTTAACGAAGTTAATATACCCGAAATTGAGTCGTATATTTCAAACCTAACTTGAAGTAGGGTTGGTAGATAGTTGAGAATTCCAGTTTGAACTATTGCAATAATTAAGAACGAAATTAGGAAAAGAACAAAATTCTTAAATTGTTTTTTGTTGATATTTGATTTCTTGTTTGAAGTTCTTTGGCTAACTTCCGTTGAAGGATTTGTGCCGCTATTTTTCTTAAGAACAAACAACATAATAATTGAAGTAATTATCACAAAGAAAACATAAATTAATCATGTAATAGAAACGCTTGAGCTATTAACAAGAACTGGGGTTAGAGATTCGCCGATAAAACAAGCTAAAGGCACACGTATTGCCCATATGCCCATAATCTTTCCAATATGCTTGTCCTTAACAATTCGCTGAATCAAAATTGGGATACATACACTTGAGAATATGTAGCAGGTGCCTTCAAGGCATCTTCCAATAATTAAAACGTTAATATCCCAATCAGCGAAGCTAAAAGTAATGGCTTCAATGATTGCTCCAATAATAGATAGGGAAATGCCAATTATCAAAATTTTTCTGTAGCCAAATTTTTCACTGAGTCATCCCGCTGGAATTGCAAGTATCAAAGCCACCATTGAATAACTTGTCATTAATCACGATGCACTCGTAGGTTCAACATCAAGGGAAGTATATATTGTTTGGAAGATCGACGGAATCTTATACATATTGACACAATCGCAGATGCCAAAGAGAAGAATGGCCGCACCGATTATTAAGTATTTTGTTACATTACTTTTTTTCATATTTACGAACACAGCGCGCTATGATACCAAATTTATGGAAATTTTGGAATACATTTTCGAAACTCCTGCAGGTCTTTTAAAAAATCTTAAAAAAGTTTGTAAAAAAACTTGACAAACACACACTAAGGTTTTATAATACGCACAACGCAGACATAAAGCTGCGTTATATTTTTGGCAAAAATAAAAATGTATATATAAAAGGAGATGATTAAAATGGCGAAAATTTTAGGAATCGATTTGGGAACCACAAATTCGGCAATGGCTGTTATGGAAGGCACTGAGCCTGAAATTTTAGTTAATTCCGAAGGCGATCGCACTACACCAAGTGTTGAAGGTTTCCGCAAAGATGGCGAACGTGTTGTAGGAAAGGCCGCAAAGAACCAAGCGGTTACAAATCCGGAAAACACTGTTTCGTCAGTAAAACGTTTCATCGGACGTTCGTTTGATGAAACTAAAGAAGAGCAAAAGACAGTTGCTTACAAAGTTAAGAAGGGAAAAGATGGCCGTGCCGTTGTTGATATTGATGGCAAAGACTACACCCCTGAAGAAGTAAGCGCTATGGTTCTTCAAAAATTAAAGGCTGATGCAGAAAAGCAAACAGGCGAGACAATTACGCATGCTGTAATTACTGTTCCTGCTTACTTTAACGATGCTCAGCGTCAGGCAACTAAAGATGCAGGTAAGATTGCAGGTTTAGAAGTTGACAGAATCATCAACGAACCAACTGCTGCTGCTCTTGCATATGGTTTGGACAAAAGCGAAAAAGAAGAAAAGGTTTTGGTATTCGACCTTGGTGGCGGTACCTTCGATGTTTCTATTCTTGAACTTGGCGATGGCGTCTTCGAAGTCGCATCAACTGCTGGTGATAATCATCTCGGAGGTGATGACTGAGATCAACGCGTTATTGATTGGATGGCTGACAAATTTAAGGCTGACAACAATATTGATCTTCGCGAAGACAAGATGGCGCTTCAACGTTTGAAGGAAGCAGCTGAAAAGGCTAAGATGGAATTGTCTAACACAACTCAGACAAACATCAATTTGCCATTTATTACTGCGGATGATAGCGGTCCAAAGCATCTTGATTTAACTTTGACTCGCACAGAGTTTGAAAAGATTACTTCTGATTTGTTAGATCGATGCAAAGGCCCTGTTGAGCAAGCTTTGAAGGACGCTGGTCTTAAGACTGGTGAAGTTGACGAAGTTATCCTTGTTGGCGGTTCAACCAGAATGCCAGCTGTTCAGGACCTCGTTAAGAAAATGACAGGCAAGGATCCAAACATGACTGTTAATCCAGACGAGGTTGTTGCTATGGGTGCAGCGGTTCAAGGTGGTGTTTTGACAGGGGATGTTAAAGGCATTCTATTATTAGATGTTACTCCGCTGTCTCTTGGTGTTGAAACACTTGGTGGAGTTATGACTCGCATGATTGAGCGTAACACAACAATTCCTGCGAAGAAGACTGAGATTTATTCAACTGCTGCTGATAATCAGACAAGCGTTGAGATTCACGTACTTCAAGGTGAGCGTCCAATGGCTGCTGCTAACAAGACACTTGGCCGCTTCCAGCTAAATGGTATTCCAAGTGCTCCTCGTGGTGTTCCTCAAATCGAGGTTACATTCGACATCGATGCAAACGGTATCGTTAATGTTTCTGCAAAGGATATTGGAACCGGAACAGAGCAAAATATCACAATTAGTGGTTCTACTGCTCTTAGCGATGACGAGGTCGACCGCATGGTTAAAGACGCTGAAGCTCACGCAGAGGAAGATAAGAAGCATAAGGAAGAAGTTGAGGTTCGCAACAATGCTGAGAGCTTAGTTGCTGCAACTGAAAAGTCTATTCAAGAACTTGGCGACAAAGTTCCTGAGGATACAAAGAAGGCTGCTCAAGATGCTGCTGAGAAAACCAAGAAAGCTTTGGAAGGCGATGACCTTGAGGAAGTTAAGAAATGCATGGAAGAACTTCAACAAGCAGGTTATAAGATTGCTGAGATTGCGTACAGTCAAGCTAATGCTCAAGCTGGTGGCGAAGGTGCTGCAGCTGGTGCTGGAGCTTCGGCAGGAGAAGCTAAAGAAAATGATGATGGAACAATCGAAGCAGATTACGAAGTAGTTGACGAAGAAGCGGATAAAAAAGAAGAAAAGAAGGAAGATAAAAAGGAAAATAAAAAGGACGACAAAAAATCGGCCAAGAAAGATTCCAAATAATCTTTAGAAGAGAGAGGAATCATCATGGCTAATAATAAAAAGAAGTCGGGGACGGAGGCGAAAGCCTCCTCTTCGGCTAAGAAGAAGCAGACTGCAAAGCAGACTGATAAAAAGCAAAACGACAAAGAATGGCTCGAAGAAGAGCTCAAAGACGTTAAGACTGACGTTAAAGAAGATGCTGATGCTCTTATGAAACAGGCAGCTGAGCAGCTTGAAAGCTTGCAGGCTGAAGTAAAAGAGTGGAAGGATAACTATCTTCGTTTGCATGCTGAGTGAGATACTTATCGTCGCCGTTCCGCTGAGCAACGTGAAGCGGAGAAGGCGACAGCTAGCGAAGCGTTGGTTACAGATATTCTTCCGGTTTTGGATGACTTTGAGAGATCCATTAGTTTTGCAAAAGAAAACGGTGAGAAAGGACTTCTTGACGGAGTTAAAGCTGTTCATTCTAAGCTTATTAGTATGTTAGAGAAGAATGGTACAGCTGTTATCGATCCTGAGGAAGGCGAAGCATTTGACGCTTTGCAGCATCAGGCTGTTTCTACTGTTGAGGATAAAGAAAAGTTTGACGAGAGTATCGCTGGTGTTATGCAAAAAGGTTATAAGATGGGCAATAAGGTTATTCGCCCAGCTATGGTAAGTGTAACAACCGGTGGTAAGAAGCGTCCTAGCGACGAAGTCGAAAAAGAAGACGATAAAAAGTCTGAAGAATAATTATCGTCTCTAAATTAGAAAGGAGGCGCATATTATGGCAAATAATGCACCAGATTATTATAAGACCCTCGGCGTCTCTAAGGACGCTGACGATAAAGAAATAAAGAAGGCTTTTCGAAAGCTCGCTCAGAAGTATCATCCAGATGCTGGCGGCGACGAGGAAAAGTTTAAAGAAATTAACGAAGCATATGAGGTTTTAAGCGACCCGAAGAAAAGGCAGGTTTATGATCAGTTCGGCACCGCAGGTGCC
>JAUNQF010000018.1 GCA_030536315.1 Coriobacteriia bacterium | reverse complement strand
ATGTCTTCGCCAGTATAATGCTTTGATTCTTGATCAGCCAATTTTCCTCCTTTAATGCTACTTTTTGGCCCTTAAAATTGCCCAAAAACACAATATTTTGTAGGTTACTACCTGCAAAAATTACGTTTCCACGCAACATTTAGATTATAACAAAAATTTATCAGAATAAACCAAGAATTTGGCTATTTTTTGGGATTTTTTCGCTCTATTTCCGCACCTAAACGGCATAATTTGTCAACGAAGTCTTCATAGCCTCTGTCAATATGTCCAACCTCTGTAACAGTTGTTGTTCCTTCGGCCATAATGCCCGCTAAAACTAACGAAGCCCCAGCTCTAAGGTCAGTTGAAGACACAGGAGCACCTTGCAACTTAACAGGCCCTTTAACAACAGCATGATGCTCTTGCAGGCTAATATTTGCACCCATTCTCATAATTTCTGCAGCAAACATAAATCTATTTTCAAAAACATTTTCTGTAATTATCGAAGTTCCTTCTGCTAAGCAGGCCAAAAGCATAAATTGAGCCTGCAGATCGGTTGGAAAACCAGGGTGTGGAAGTGTTTGAACCTGCACTGTTCTAAGAGGTTTTGTCGCGTCGCGTGAAACAGTAATTGAGTCTTTGTCGATTTTGACATCAACACCCATATCACGCAACTTTCTAATGGCAGTTTTTAAGTAATCAGGGTCTATGCCTTCAACTGTCAGTGGACCACCAGTAGCAGCACCACCAACAATGTAAGTGCCTGCTTCAATGCGGTCTCCACAAGTTTTATAAGTGCAACCATGAAGCGAATTGACATCTACTCCCTCAATTTCAATAACACTTGTTCCAGCCCCATGAATTGAACATCCAATTTCATTTAGGAAGTTGCACAAATCAACAATTTCAGGCTCACGAGCAGCGTTATCTATAATCGTCCTGCCTTCAGCACACACCGAAGCCATCAAGATGTTTTCAGTAGCGCCAACACTTGCAAAATCAAGCCTAATATTTGCACCACGAAGCTTACTTGGAACAGTTGCATTTAAGTAACCAAAATTAACATCAAATTTAACACCCAGCTGACGAAGCCCCATCAAGTGCATGTCAATTTTACGTGCACCAATTTGGCATCCTCCAGGCATGGCAACCTTGGCTTCGCCGAATCTAGAAACCAAAGGACCTAAAACCGCAATGCTTGCGCGCATTTGAGAAACCAGCTTATAAGATGCCTCAACACTATTAATAAACGAAGAATCAATAACTAAAGTGTGGTCTTTCCTATCAACCTTTGCACCAAGACTTTCAAGAACCTGACACATAATATCAATGTCTGAAATATTTGGCACGTTTTGAATTGTGCAAACATCATTTGCCAAAATACTTGCAGCAATCAATTTAAGCGCCGAATTTTTAGCGCCCGAAACTGACACCTTACCAGTCAAAGTCTGATTGCCTTGAACAACAATTATGTCATCTTTCCTATTCATTAAACCAGGTATTATATATGATTCTTACGTGTTATTCAATAAATGATGATTCCGATAAGTAAAAGGACTCCTGTGTAAATTAGGATTAAATAAAGATTTGATGTGAGGATGTTTGAAATGTTGCATAGAACTATAACTATAAGAAAGAGGATTGGCCAGAAGGCACCACCCTTTACACGAAATGCATTCTTTGGCAACTTTTCGCGTTTGCGTGCAAACATCAAAGCAATTACAACAATAAAAATTGTGATGATATTAAATAAAACGCCGAGGTTTACTATCTCGTTTACAAAATTTGGGAATAGACAAATGATGGCTGAGATAATAACCGTAATAATTAGGCCAATGAGAGGTTGCCCATATTTACTCTTGTGTGAAAATGCACGAGGGAGGACCCCGTCTTCGGCGGATGCTTGGATGGCTCATGCATTAAGAGAAACAACTACAAGAATTGTTGTAATTAGCGCAATTACCGAAGCAAAACTAATAATGTAAGTTAATCAAGGCCTGTCAACCATATTTGCACAAGCGGCAAATAATGGAATCATTTCAAGATCAGGGTTTTGTGAAAGATAATCTGCCGTAACAATTCCAAGAGTTGCAAACAAAATTAGACAATATAAAATTGCTAAAACAATAATAGATATAAAAGATGCGCGAGGGATGGTCTTCTTCGGGTTGTCAACTTCGTTGGCCATAAAAGCAACTGCAACAATTGCGCTATAAGACATCAGCGCAATTGGAATCATTGAAACAAAACCGAACGCTCCAGCCTGTCCTTGTCCAAAAAATGGAACAAAGTTCTTTACGTCAAACGAACTATTTGAAATTGCAACGCCCACAAAAATAATCATCAAGATAATTAAGACAGCAACCATTATGTTATTAATTTGTCCGGTTCTTTTAACTTTAATAATATTTAGCACTAATACAAATAAAAGCGAAGCCACTGCAATCGGAGTTTGAAAGTTTGCCACTTCTGGAAATACAGCACCTAAATACACTCCAACATAAATAGCTGAAAATGCGATAGCCGCAAAGTTTCCAATAATGTAGGACCAACAAGATAACCAAGCTAAAAATTTACCCTTTTCGCCGCGAAATGCCTTTGCAGGAAATACATATACACCTCCACTTTTTGGATAATAACAAGCCATCTCGGCCATTAAAAGTCCATAAAGAAGCATTATCGGTGCCGCTGCAAATCAACTAATCAACGAAGCAGGCCCGGCATTTGCAATTGTAAGCCCAGAAAGCGAGAAGATGGCGCTTCCAAACATACCGCCAATCAAGATCATCACGCATGCGCCGAGTTTTAGCTTGTTATTAGTAGGTGCCATATTCACTTACCTTTTTATTAGGTTTCTTATTGGTTTTTGATGTAATAATCTCTGATGAATCGTCATCAATTTTTTCTCCCAAAATAAACTTTTTGTAAGCCATTGCTCATCCTTTTGGAGCAATTAAAACAAAATATGGAAGATAAAGCAAAAGATATCTTGGGTCAGGTTCGCAAACTGTCAAGAATGCACTAATTGCCAAAATTGAAAGGTAGGCAACAAATTCTTCACGCTTCGGTTTTTTATTTAAGAAAGTAAAAATGCAACCTATCAAAATCATGTACCACAAAGCCTGACGAGGATACGCTGAAAAATTGTTGTTATCATTATGAGCATCGGCAGGATCAATCCCGTAAAATGCTCACACAATTGGATTGTCACCTCTGTTTTCCATCATTCACGGAATTTCGGCCTCTCAAGCAAAACTTCCATCATTAAAATTAGTAAGCGTTTTGTTCAACAGGATAAAAGAAATGTCCGGAATGCCATAGGTAAACAATCTATGTTGCCACTCACGAATGTTTCCCGCTTCGCGCTCGGCAACATTTGGGTAACTGCGAGAAATCATTACATCATCATTATTTCAACCACCATGATTTTCAAGATTTATTCCCATCATCAAGAAATGAGTTGCAGTAAAGCTTCGGTCCTTATCAATTTGGACACCATAATTAGAAATTTTTCCCGAAGCAACACTTGCGAAGCCGAAGCCAAGCAGCGCAACCAAAATACAAATCATAGCTTTAACTAAATTTACTTTACTATATTTCTTAATGATTTCTTTTCGATTTGTAATCAACAAACAAACTTCAACAAACAAAATTGCAAGCAAAACAAAAATTGCAGTTGGTTTAATCGAGTAACCAATAATGCTTGTAAGCGGAATCAAAAATCACTTTAAAGGATTTATCTTAATATAGCAATATCAAAATAAAGTCATTGTTGTAAACAACATTGCGAAGGTGTCAGAATACGGAACCATAATTCATGGACTAAAGCCAACACATAACATTGCACATAAAAATGTAATTGTTGCAACAAAGGGGCTTGTAATTTTCTTCGCTATTAAGCCAGTAAAAATTACCGAAACAAAAACACAAAACACGGACAAAATAACCAAAAGAAAATAATATTGGTAGAAATCAAAACCTAAAACTCCGCAAACAAAAGCATTGATTCGTCTAAATAATCCAGCTAAAAACAACTGATTAGGATACATAGACATATAATCTGCATTCATTTGTTTATCAGGAAAAATTACATCTCGAGTATCTCATCCTACAATAAACCAACCACCACTTGCAATAAAAATTTGGCCTATAAGAAGCAAAACACTTCCAACAATTAAGACAAGATAAAAACATTTATTGCTATGAATAAAACTTCAAAACTTAGGTCAACTTGTCTTCGCTTTGTTAAGAAATAAATAAATTAGAAAAATTAAAACCGCAACTGCAACTAAAATTCAAATATAGTCACAGGCATAATTCCGTCTGAATTGGTAACCAACAAAAGTCGTAAATATTAAGATCAGCAAAAAAACAATGCCGATATATGCACTTAAGAAATTTTTAAAGAAACGAAGTAGTCGCATTAGGCTGGAACTACTTTTGTAACTTCAGGGATTCTTTCTTTTAGGATGCGCTCAACGCCATTAGCTAATGTCATTTGAGACATTGGACAACCCTTGCACGCTCCTTCGAGCTGAACAGTAACAGTGCCATCATCAGCAACATCAACTAAAGATACATCACCACCATCAGCCTGAAGACTTGGTCGAATTAAATCCAAAACTGATTGAACATCTTCTTTATTAAGAGCCATAATAACCTCCTTAAATTTTTAGGTCTGCCCCTATTATAATCAAAATATCACTTTTCATATTATACAAACCTTCACCATTAACAACACGACCATTATTAATCGAATTTTTAATAGCAATGGCATTTGTTTTCATCGAAGCGTCTCCGTAAATTATCAAAGTCTCTTTATAAACATTTGAATCAGCATTGTGAGAATCAATTACGTTAAATCCCATGCCCTTTAATTTATCAGCAAGACTCGAAGCCGCACCATCAATCCCAGCACCATTCTCAATTATGATAGTAAAACTTGAAGGATCAATATCTTTATAAGTTAAATCATCTTCAGTAGTTAAAATCATTCCATAAGAAATTTGTGTACGAAGATTCTTTCACGAACTTGCATCAATCATAAATACCATCATGTTGTTTCGCATTGTTTTATATCCTGGAACATCGGTGCTCATAATTTTGTCTTCTTCAATTTTTGAATAATAATCAACAAAATTAATAATATCTCCTGCTCCCATATCTGTCTTAATAGAACCTGCAATCTGGTCAGTTAGCACAGCAATGTTAACTTGCTTGTTAAACAAAGCGGCTTTTAATATTCCTGTGCAAACTTGCTTTTGATTATCCATAACGGTTGTCATACCACCATTAAAATTATTTGATCTTAGAAGTGTAATTGTTTCATTTCCTTTAATATGTTGATCCCCTTGGCCAACATAAACATCTCCAACTTTAACATCATCAACATATTCCTTCAAGAAAACATCAATACCACCAAAAGCGTCAACCAAATTAGATAGCCCGTCCGCGCTTGCTTTAACATAATGAGTAATTCCAACTTCAGAAAAAGAAGCAACAGATTCTATCAACCCAGCATCGCCAGAACTCTTATAAACATTTTCAAGTGTAGTTCCGCCTCCTTGTGCCGCGGCTACATAAGTTGACGTTGGTATGCAAACCATTATGATAGACATTTTTATAGGATCAACACGAGTTAACATTAACATGTCAGGTGCTTCGTTTTCATCCGAATCTACATCTGCAGCAAAAAGCATATAGTATTCTTGATTTTCTTGAACTCGAACAAGCTTTGCACGAGCTTCGTCATCTATAGAAAGTTTTGCAGAAGTAGAAGCCATAAAAACGAAGACACCAACTGCCACTCCTATAAGAATTACCAAAGCTGCAATTAATCCAATTGCAATTCCACGTTTGACATTGCTATTTATTGATCCAAAAATTGAACCTTTGATATTAAAATCACGTTCACTCTTTCTATTTAAACTGCGACCGAGGACACGAGCATCTTTAGCTTTTTGCCTTTCTTCAGCACGTCTTGCTGCCTCTTTCGTATCTGGTGTGACAACATTTTTTACATGAAATTGTTCTTGTCTGACACTTGGACGTGGTCGACCCATATTAATTTTATTTTTATTATTAAGTGCCATTTAATCTAAGACTTCAGAAATTATATATTGAGGACGATGCTTGACTTCGCTATAAATTCTTCCAATATAAATTCCAACCATGCCAAGTGCAACCATTACAACTCCACCAACAAATCAGACACTTAGCATCAATTGCGACCAACCAGGCTGAGCAGTTCCGTTACATAAAGCAATAATAATATCTATGCCATTAATAAGTGCAACGGTTAAAAACAACACGCCAATTCAAAATACAACCTTTAAAGGTTTCGAAGAAAAACTCGTTATTCCATCTGTTGCAAGCTTCATCATTTTCTTGCTTGTGTATTTAGATTTACCCGCGCTTCGCTCACTAATTTTATCGTCAACAGTTGCAGATTTAAAACCAAGAGACGGAATAATTCCTCGAAGATAAAGATTGCTTTCATGAAATTTTGAAAGAGTCTTTAAAACATTATTGCTAACTAACCTAAAATCAGCATGATTATCAACAATGTTAATTCCCATTAATCGTTGAAACTTATAAAATGCCTTTGCAGTAAAACGTTTAAAAAATCTATCACCTTTTCTTTTATTTTTTATACCATATACAACCTCAAAGCCTTGATTATAATAATCAAGCATTTTTTCAATGCAGGAAATATCATCTTGTAAATCGACGTCAATCGTAATAGCACAATTTACCTTATCAATAGCATTCATCATTCCAGCCATCATTGCAAATTGGTGACCACTGTTAAAAGCCAAATGCACACCTTTAAAAACATTGTCATTTGAATGCAAATTTTTTATGATATTTCAAGTTTCATCATGCGAACCATCGTCAACAAGCAAAATAAAACTATCAGAAGAAATTTTTCTCTTATCAACTAAATCAATAAATAACGCACGCAATTTTTCAGCGCTACTTTTTAGAATTTCTTCCTCATTAAAACAAGGACATATTATTGCAAGTTTTGTTGACATAATCACCAACTCTAATACTTATTACTATATATAATACTGGTCATATTATATAAAATTTACTTATATTTAGCTGATAGAATATTAAAAATTTAATAATTAGCTTATTAGAAGTATATAATCGAAATTCAATATAAAATTACAAATATTCACTATAATATAAGCTGGGAATAGGGTAATGAAAAAATGATTAAAAAACAATTTATCTTTTGTAATTTATGCTTTGTTTTATTGCTTTTTGCTAACTTGCACGTGTTTAGTTTTCACAAAAATGACTTCTTATTTACCCGCTTATATATTAATCATTGTATTTTCTGTCATAAGCTTTATTTTTAACAACTTATTTTATAAAAATATTTTTTTTAATACAAAAAATAAAGTAATAATAAAGCTGAAAAATATCACAAAGACAAAATTAGAAAAATATGACTGAATATTAATATTAATATTTGCCCTATTATTTACATTTTTGATAATTCTTGGCAACTACCATACAACGTTTGAGAAAATAAATACACTCAACATTATCTTAATAAATTTTATTATTGCACCCTTTGGAGTATTTCTTATATGAGAAGAAATCTTAAGATTCTTAGCTAAACTTGCTAAATCATTTACCATAAAAGAAAAAGATAAAAAATTTAGTTCGCAAAAAATACTATTAATATCTTGAGCTGTAATTTCAACAATATTTTTATTAAACTTAATTTTTGTAAATTATCCAGGAATAATTAATGGAGATGCTACAAAACAAATAAATCAAGCGTTAAAAAATTCATATTCAAACCATTATTCCTTTTGGATAACCTTAATAATGAAATTCTTTTTAGAATGCGGAAACTTAATTTTTTCAAATTATAGTATTGGAATATTTATGTATTGTGCATTTCAAGTTTTTATTTTAAGTTTAAGTTTTGCTTTAATAATAACAACTGTTTACCAACTAAATTTAAATAAAGTTTTAATTATTATATTAGGTTTATGGTTTTGTATCATGCCGTATCATACAATAATGTCAAATACGATGTATACAGACACTTTATTTACAGCTTCAATAATATTCTTTACTATATTTTGTTTTAGATATTTAAAAAATATAGGGAATCAAAAACTTAACCTAATTTTTTCTATTATATCTGCATTATGTATATGCCTATTTAGACCGAATGGAATATATGTAATAATTTTATGTGCTATATTTTTATTAATAATATTTCTCAAAAATAAAAATCTCAAGCTACTAAAATTTTCTATTTGAGCAGTATTAATTGCTGCTTTAATTATTCAAAATCCTGTATTAGATGTTTTAAATGTTGAAAAAACAGATATTATAAATCACATTTCTGTGCCTGCACAGCAAGTATCCAAGGTCCTTACCGAAAATAAAGATCTTACGCAAGAACAGATAGACTTAATTGACAATGTTGTTCCTGCAGAAAAAATAAAAAATCTGTTTAATAGAGACAATTTTGACAACATTAAATTTTATGTGCGCGATCATGGTAATCAGCAATTCTTAAATGAAAATTTAGCACAATTTATAATGCTTTATATAAACATAGGTTTAAAACATCCATTTGAATATGTTATTGCGTGAGCAGATTTAACAAAAGATTATTGAAGCCCTTACAAAGATCAGATGTCAAATATCCAAAAAGAATTTTTAGGTTTTGATTTAAAAATTGATACGCTAAATTTTAAGGATATTTCAACCGCATGAAATCTTTATAACATTAATTTTTCAAATTATCTTGGAGTATTTCAAAGTATCGGACTTCATTTTTGATTTCTATTATTAGCTTTCTTTATTGCTTTAATAAAAAAAGACAAAATACTTATTTTTACGTTTTTACCATGCCTGTTTGTTGCTTTTAGCATTATTATAGCATCTCCAGTTCAAGGTGAAATCCGTTATATGTACGCAATGTTTTGTTTGCTACCATTTTTATGGACTGCCGTATTTTGCAATAATAGAAAAATCAAAGAGATTGCAAATAATGAATAATAAGCTAGAACTTACAATAATTTTACCCTGTCTTAATGAAGCTAAAACTTTACCAACTTGCATCAATGAAGCAAAGAATTTTTTGACAAATTATCACGTAAACGGAAAAATTCTTATTGCCAATAACAACAGCACTGATAACAGTAAAAAAATTGCCTTAAACATGGGTGCTGATTGCGTAGATATACAAAAGATAGGATATGGTTCAGCAATTATTAATTCGTTAAAAGAAGTCACCAGCACCTATTGCGTAATTGCTGATAGCGATGCAAGCTATAATCTTAAGGAATTAATGCCATTTCTAGAAAAATTAAGAAGTGGATATGATTTGGTAATAGGTAATCGGTTTTTAGGAAATATCGAAAAAAATTCTATGCCGTGACTCCATAGATATATAGGAACACCTATAATTTCTTTTATTGGTAGAAAAATTTATAAAAACAAAATTGGAGATTATAACTGCGGACTTCGTGGTTTTAACACAAACAAAATCAAAAATCTAAAACTAAACTGCAATGGTATGGAATTTGCAAGCGAAATGATAATTAAGGCTTCTATAAATTCCTTAAAAATTGCCGAAATTCCAATCAATTTTCGAAAAGACCAAAGGCATAGCAAAAGTCATTTACATACATGAAAAGATGGTTACAAACATTTAAAAATATTATTAGGTAACAGATAATTTATTAACAAACAATTTCATTACACATTTTTTGCTCATTAATCATTTATAATAATTTTTTCATCCAAACATCGAAAGTAAATAATAATACGGAAGATAAGTAATTATATGTCTTGATCCACACTCAAAAATTGTTACAAATAGACCTTGAGCAATTAGGGTTAAACACAATATATACAAACATTTATCATATTTTGATTTCTTAAAGATAAACACGCCACCAAATAGCACAATAAATCACAAAAGATTACTAAATGGTGCAATATTATCGTATATCGTATTTATTATTTGGCTATTACCAAGCTTCATTAAATTAAATTTACCATCAGAATCTTTTTCTCACATAAATGTACCATCACCAAAATTACTTTGTATTTTTTTTGCAATCAAAAATGCAAGCCCATCAAAATGCAATTGATTAATTCTTTCTATTGCTTTATCTATATTGGCTGATCTTCGTTCATCAATAGTTTTAAAACTTCTAGAAAACGCAACATCATCAGCACTATAACAACCTTCTGATTCATCATTTAAACCCATCATAAAATAATGTGTAGCTCCAAATTGTCCTTCACTATTTACATTAAAGTTGTTAACATTTTTAACAGCAATACACAATCCTAAAGACAGACAAAAACCTACAATTATACAAATCAAAGGTTTAAATAATTGTTTGGTGAGTTTTATTGAATTCATTGTAATTATATGGATTAAAACTATGCTGATAAATGCAAACAAAACATATGGCTTTAAATTAAACCCTATTACTGTTAAAAAAACTATCGTGAATCATTTTAGGCTTTTATTAGAAATGTACACATAAGAAAACAGCATAAATGTTACAAAAAACATTGTATATATATCAGTATACGGGACTAAAATTCACTGATTCAATCCTAAAAATAAAGCAACAAATATAAAACTTAATATTGCAATTTTATTTCCAAAATATTTTTTTGCAATAATAGTTAGCATTGCACAAGTTAGTGTTGTTACAACACAATTTAGAATAACGAATATAAAATAATTAACCTCATTTGCACTAGTATTGTTCAATACAGGAACAATTGTTGTAAAAATATCGCAAAGTGGTTTTGCAACATTTGTAAATACTAAAACTATTAAACCTTCTAAAAATACATTATTAGGATATATAGAAAAATAAGATGATGGCTCTATTGTTGAATAAAACAAAATATGCACATCTCAACTTGTAACAAAAAATCTTCCGTTAACAACAATTAGTTGCAAAATAAATAATACAACTGATGAAAATATTAATAATCTTTTAAATTTAAATTTATTTCTTCTTATTAAGTGAATTAAAAAACAGCAAACTGTAACCACTAATAATGCAAGAATAATATACAGAAAATTAAATGTAGAAGTGTCTGGTAAAAAATGATGTTTAAAAAATATTACACAGACACATACTACAAATAAAACTATTAATAAAAAAGCAACATATAAAAATCTTATTGTGTCAAATAGTTTATTTGTTACCCTATTATATATTCTATTCCTTTGCTTAAAAACACATTAATTACTAAGCAAATAATTTTAGTATATCAATAGTTTTTAATACATCAAACCAACCAAAGAAAAACCCAGCGTCACCATTATTTTGTTCAGCATCAGAAATATTCTGATCACTGTTATTAGCGTCATTTAACACTAAGTCCTCATTCCATCAATCTTCTATGGCCATAGTGCATTGAGGATACTCATACTCTTCACTCAGGAAAATAGTAAAAACTTTATACCCATAGGCTTCTTCCATTATCTGAAAAAATTCTTCATCAGCACCATAATATAAGGTTGTTGTATTTCCATCTGGAAATATTACATTAATTCAAATTGGTTCATCAGTACTAGTAGAATAATTATGACTGCTGTCAACTTCATATTTCGTTCCGGCAGGAAAATTAATAAATCTATCACTATAGTCAGTTTCCCCATCAGTTAAATAATGATGCTCGGATCAATATTTAAAATCTTCCTTATCTCAAAAATCATAATTATCTGGTCTAAATATTATTGGATCCGACAAATAGCTTTCCTCATCAATAAAACAAAGTGCCCCTGTCATACCAGTTCCATCAAATAGAAATTCTTTTAAAGATAAGTTTTGCAACATTACATCAGAAAACAAACTATAATGTCCTGTATCGACCATGGCAATAGTAACGTTTGATTCCTCCTTAATTAATTCGCCATTTTCGTCATAAATTGCTAATGGTTGGTCACTAACTATATAATTATTATTAGCATTAAGCATACTATCTTCTCTCATAGGTCTTAATACAAAACCTCTTTCGAGAAAGTAATCGAGAGCGTTTACTTCAAAATCATCTACATATAAGTCATTACTTGTTTTCACATTCTCATAAAAGCTTCATTTTTTCATTGCGTCAACAGGAAATTCATGATCGATATCATCATTAACTGTTAGATAGCCAGCGTAAAATATTTTATAAATAAATTTTGCAGTTATATCACTTGAGGGATCTTTTCAAATTAGACCTTGAGGTAAGTTAAGCCAATCTCCAAAATAATTACCTTGATATTCTTCGTATTCATTTCTGTTAGGAAGGGCATAATAAGTTACTTGCTGGCCATCCTTAATAAAGTGAATAGCAGATTTTTCATAAGGAAAATCAGCAGGGGTATTGTCATAAGTAATTGTTGTACCGATATCACCTTCAATACTTGTTACAACATTAGTACCTTCTTCATCATCATAAATATTACCTAAATCTTCATCATTAGTTGCTAAATTAACATTGTAATATTTTGAATTAGTGGCATTATAAATCATTGGAGAGACACCAAAAAGATAAGGTTCAGAGTTTCAATAGTAAAAATAATCTTCGTAACCCTGCCCTGGAGTAAGTTTATACTGATCAATTAAAGTAAGCCAATCTGTGTCGTATGTATTTAAAATAGAAGGATCATTTTGATCTACTGTAAATTTTGTTCCATATTCATAAGTTTTAGAATTATTTTCGTAATTAATTCAACTGCCATCTTTCCTTATTAAAACATTTGCTTCTGGAGCATCTGAAGGATCAACCTCAAAGGCCAATTTATCTCCATATCTTACAGGCATATATAAAGAATAGACTGGATGGTCAATGTAAGAAAGTGCAGTCTGCGCATCAAGATTATCTATCTGAATACTTAAATGGCAGTCTTCGCCAGGGTATACAACACCAAAAGCATCCTCTGTTATATATGAATCATATGGATTGCCATCAAAAACTGTTCCTTCAAAAGCTTTAAAGGTCAAATGACTTGCTTGTAACTTTTCATCACCTTGAACAGCTTCATTTAAAATTAAGTATGTAGATGAAGCAATTAATGGTATATCACCTGTATTTGGAAAACTGGTATCGTCTACTTCGATATGTCCATCACTAAATACTTGAGCATTTATCTCAATTGGGATGACGTCATTTTTTGCTTCGGCCTTTGAAACTCCTAAATAAATTAAAATACTGCAAGCGGCAATCAAAGCTACTACAACACCAACAATTGTTGAAGTCTTAGATTTAAATCCTGTAAAATTTAAACCACTAACAGAATGTCCAGCATTATTAAAACTGTATTTTCTATATAGGAAAATAGCAACTGCCGAAACAACGACTAATGCAAATAATGCAATAATTAACCAAATACCAAAATCTCCCGTTTGCGAACTAACATTTACGACATCCACAGGATTATCTGGACTTTCTTCTTGCGCTTTAACAAAATTAATTAATAATTCAAAATCGAGTTCCATGACTTTTCCTTCCAATAAAAAAGCAACAAAGCTGCAATATTTACAGTTTTGTAGCCCCCTAATTTATCAAATATTAGTGTAGCACAAATTAGCCGAAATTAAACGCTCTTAGTAAAAAAATATTTCGAAAAGGTAGAAAAATTTTCGTTTTGATTTTTGAAGAACTTAATAAGATTATCTAATCTATAACACATTTGTGTTCCGTTGTTATGATTAACAATTGGCAACATATATTTTCGAATTTCTTTTGGGTGATTAACAAACTCCCAAGGATGAAAATAAGTCATAAAATAACCATCGGATTTTAAAATTTGCTTTGCCATTTGTTTATAAGCATGAAACGGAAAAGTATGAAGCGAAAGCCAAAACATCGGAATTCTTGTTTTTGTAACAGACGCTGGAATTTGCAAGACGTTCCCCTTCATAAAGGCTGTGCGTGGAACATCCAAATGCATATATTTTCCAGGAATAAAAGCAGGGTTGAGAGAAGAATTATACTTATAACCACACTGATCTATCAAATTTTCATCAACTGGAAACATTCGAGGTTGCCTGTAACCTAAGACTTCGCGGTCAATTATACGTTCAATTCTTTGCTTAGAAATTTTTGGATCATCGGGCTTCGGATTTCAATGGTCAACACCATGGCTTGCAATCTCATGCCCTTCAACCATTGCGCGATTAATTAAAGGAGAAGCATTTTCAACAAAATTTGAAGTACAAAACATTGTTGCTTTAACATCGTTTTGTGCCAAAATATCTAAAATCTTTTTAAATCCAATTTTAGAAACTTCAACGCCTTTTTGCAAAGATATATTCAAGCCCTTTTCACGAGGAACATCAAACTCTTCGATGTCAAAACTGAGCATTATCATTTATGCCTCGCAAAGCTCTTCGATAGATTTTAAAAATTCTTCGTCATTGAACAATTCATCGTCCACTTGATCAATGTTTTCTGGAAGTTCAAACTTGTAAGCACTTGCCAATGCTCGCGCCTGTTTCTCACGAAGCTCAGCAACCGCATCGTTATTCAGTTGACGAAGATAATGCGCTTGTAATTGCATTGAATGAGCAATATAAATTACAACTCGCGGATCAGTATTTGCAACTTGCAACACCGAAGCAATCGATTCTGGTGCCAGAGTCATAAGCACTGCACCATCTAAATCCGTTGCATTTGTGATCGAATTCTCTAAGGTGTCAACTGCACCTTCAAGATCTTTTGCTTCTCTGGATTTATCAAGAGCACGCCGAATAGCCGCAGCTAAATCGACAAGCATTCGTACAAGATAATCTCGTTCAAACATTATTCCTCGTCTAAAGCTGCAAGGATTTCGTCGGTCATATTCATTGTGTGATATACGTTTTGCAAATCTTCGAGCTCTTCTAAGTTATCAATCAAACGCATAACTTTTTTAGCTTGTTGCGGATCAACATCAACAGGATTTGTAGGTTCCATTACAACTTCAGCACCCTTAACTTCAATACCGGCTTCAACCAATGCATTTTTTACACTCATCATTGTGTTGCCGTCAGTAGTAACAATCCACTGATCTTCGGCGTCTTCGTAATCTTCGCCACCAGCATCGGCAACAGCCATCATTAAAGTGTCTTCGTCATCGCAAGCAGATTTATCAATAACAATTTCACCTTTGCGCTCAAATTGAAAAGCAACACTATTAGAAGTTCCAAGGTTGCCTCCACTATGAGTGAATGCACTTCGAACATCAGCAGCAGTTCTGTTTCTATTATCAGTCAAGGCTTCACAAAGAACAGCTACACCACAAGGACCATAACCTTCATAGACTACTTCTTCGTAATTTGCAGCATCCTTACCAGAACCAAAAGCTTTATCAATTGCTTGCTTAATCTTGTCTTTAGGAAGCGAATTTGCCTTCGCTTTTTCAACTGCAGCAGCAAGCGAAGCATTATTCTCCGGATTCGGATCGCCTCCAGTCTTCGCAGCAACAGTAATGTTTTTCGAAAGCTTGCTAAACAACGCCGAGCGCTTTTTGTCCTGCGCAGCTTTACGATGTTTTGTAGTAGCTCATTTAGAATGTCCTGACATGTTAACCTCTCTTTTTATTTCTCATATTGCTTCTTAGTTTAAAACTAAAAATAATAGAACAAGTAGCAAGAATTGTTAATATTGCAATTATATTCAAACCATCACCAGTTAATGCACTATCACTACCTTGTATTGGTGTTGGAGTTGGAGTAAAAATCCATTTACCATAAGCATCATATGTGTCTTGATTAACTTCGGCTATTGGTGAAATTTTTGTTGAATATGTATTATCCGTAAATCATACATCGTTATCAAGCTTAAAAAATGTCCATGTTCCAGGGGTTCCAGCATCGGTTCCATCAGAAGTAGTTCATGATGTCGTTGGTGCTATGCCCTTCAAATAATAATTCTTTGTACCCTTCATAACACTTTCTTCCCCAGGAGTTAAGGAATCAGAAGGTATTACTGGGTTAGCTATTCCTGCAATATCAGCACCTTGAACATGGTAAGTAATTAAAGCATAATCAGTAGGTTCTGGATTCTCTGTAAAATGAGCAACATATGTTACTTCATGATATCTTCCATTATTTATACCATCAGTTGCTGTTGTTGGAACAAAAGTAGAATTGTCAGAAACTTGAGAACCACTTTCGCCTAGAGTCCAATGCGTAAAGGTATATTTTGTAAAACCAATATTAGCTACAGAACCTTTAGGATAATGACCCTCAGTTGGGATGGAATTAATATCTTCGTCAACTGAACTTGAAACTTCAGGTCCCTTGCCAATATATTGATCCTCAACCTTATAGTAAATTTTTACAGGCCAATCAAGCGCCTCTTCAGGTGTAGCTTCATCTTCATCCCCACCACCAGCATCAGGTATAACCTCCTCATGGACAGGACCATCATTAGGAATACCATCAATTGATGTTTCTATAAAAGTATCAGTTGAACTTTTATTCTCAAAAACAATTTCAACTTTAAAAAATTCATCGCCTTCTAATCCTGGAATTTCAAAATAAACTTGACCTGTTGTAGGGTTAATAGTTGGCGTATAAGTCCCCGTATATGGTTGTCATGCATCACCAACATTTTTCTTCTCGTATAATTTAACATCATTAATGCTAAATTTGATATTGTCATCAATATCAACATAATCATTAATTTTTAATGTATAAGTATATAAACCTTTAATTTGTTCTTCAAGAAAATCACCAACCTTTTCTGAATTTTCATAACCAACTTGCCTATCATTTGTAAGAACATATTGAGCAGGTACAGGATCGGTTACATTAGTTGGATCATCCATATTATTTTCAATTGCTTCAATTTCAGCTTGAGACATTCCTGGAGTGTCGCCAGTATCAACATACAACTCAGGCGCAAGAAGCCCCAGAAGCGAATTGTAATTTATAACCCTTGTGTGAACATCTTTAGCACGGACGTTCATTTCTCTTCCAGGTCAATATCCAGATCTTTCAACACCTTCAGTTCAATCTTTGTCGGTAATTCAAATTACTTGACTATTCGAATAATAATTTTTTAATATGTTTACTGTAGCAACTTCATTGATATATTTATTATATGTACCATCTGGAGTTGTAGGACTAGTCTCGTCCTTTGGACTTAAATGTCTATATCAATCTGAAATTCTTGTTCCATCAAATTCTAAAATTACGAAATCATAACCCTTTCCTGTTTGTGCAACATGTTTTTGATGTTGTTCGTAAATACATTTAAAGAACTTTCCTAAAGCTTGATGGTTTCTATCGGTGTCAATTGTAAAGTCCGTTTCTTGAACTTTTTGATCCTTAACTAAACTTCCAGATTTATCTTTTGCTTGTCTTTCTGGATTTTCATTATTAAATAAAAAATAATCAACATTTGAAGTTTCGGTTATTGCATTAAGAGCTCTAGCAATAGTTTTAGCTGTTAAATCATGCGCATGACACATTGTTCCTACAAACAAAACATCTGGTGTAGATGCAACTTTACCTGTAACATTTGCTTCAAGCTCGATCTTACCTTTTGAATAATCACCAGGAACAAGTCATTCTACGGTTTTTGATGCTTTAACTTCAATATCCCCCTCAGCATTAGAACCATAAGCCAAAGCAGATATACCAACAACGCAACATATGGAAAACAATAAAGCACCGAAGATTCATTTGAAATACGCTAATTTGTTAAATGCCTTCATAACTTCCACCTTCCAAATTTCCTTAATCGTAATACTTTACCAACGTTAATCAGTTAGCAAGGCTCTTATATTCATAACGAAGATCATCCATCATTTGACGAACCA
>JAUNQF010000017.1 GCA_030536315.1 Coriobacteriia bacterium | reverse complement strand
ATTTTAACATTATGAATTGTACGAAGCTGCTCTCCTTGATAATTCAAGATGTTCTTATCCAGCAAGAGAAAATCTGCATACTTTCCTACCTTGATGGATCCTCTTTCATTTTCAAGGCCAAGTTGCCATGCGCCATTAATGGTAAGGCATTTCAACACTTCCTTAACTGTCAATAGCTCACTTGGTGTAAATGCTTGCGAATTAGTTTCTGGAGCAATTCCAGTTGTAGCAATTTCTATAACATTTTGAATGTTGCCGGTACAAAATGCAGCAGCAGGAGCATCTGTCGAAGAACTAACAACTACACCATTATCAATTAATGATTTCATCGGATATCCCTTGTAATAATTTTCTTCAGTAATATGACTTAAAATGCCTTGCTTCTGCTTCGCTTCACTAGGGATTGATTCATCAGAATCTGAATGCCATAATAAATTTTCCGAAATAGCAATTTTATTCTCTGCTGCTCTCTTTATATCTTCCCTCTGAATATTTCTTACATGGCCAAGGCAATTTCGATATTCGTTTTTATTTGTATCGTTCGAAGCAATATAAGCATCCAGCATTGCCTTGCAAGCACCATCACCATAAGCATGAGTATGAATCAATAAATTCTTACTGTTTGCATATTCAATTAAATTCTTTAACTCATCAGGTTGCCAAATTATATTTCCATGCTCTTTTCCCTCTTCAGCATTTTTATATGCATCAATCATTCATCCGGACCCAGACTCAACAATACCATCAACAAAAAGCTTTATAAAACCAGGATTAAAGTGGTTTGATTTGTATTGATTTCTTAATTCATCAACGCGATTAACTTTTTCTTTGTATTGATCAATATCGAAACTTTTAAGGCAATAACAAGTTGCTATATTTAAGTTCAGTTGGCCTGCAGAGTCTAAATCTTTAATAGCTTTGTAAAAATTTGATTCGGTAAATTGATTAATATAAGCATCCAATGCATTTGTGTAACCATATTCATGAAGCATTTCAATAGCAACTTCACAAGCCTTCTTAGTTTGTTCTTCATCAAGGGCACTATCCATAGCTTTGTCAGTTAAATAACCAACACCTTGATCGGTAACATAACCGCTTGGACGACCACTTTTATCAAGTTTAACTTCTGCGCCACGAATCTGTGGATTATCAAGAACTCCAGCCTTCTTCAAAACCGTAGTGTTACATACTGCCGCATGTCCTGAATTGTCAAGAATGAGCACAGGAATGCCTGGCGCAATACTTTCAATTTCATCAGCAAAATTTTTGCCTGCCGCTACATCAGCAGACAATTCTGAAGATTTCCAACCAAATGTCATAAATTGTTTAATATTAGAACTTGCAACCTGATTCTTTAATTCGTCAAGAATTTCTTGATAAGTTTTCCCATAAGCTGGAAGCTGAAGTCCGGCCCCATAAACGCCAAAGTAATGGCTATGCCCCTCTGTCGCACCCGGCATGACCATACCTTCGCCCGACTTGTCAATGACTTCGGTCTTACCTTCCTTAATGTAATCCTTAACGCCTTCTTTATCTCCAACATAAACATATTTTCCGTCTTTGACAGCGAAGGCCTCGGCCATACTGCCATTGTCTTCTTCGGCAGTATAAATATTTCCATAAACAACTAAATCTGCAGATTTATCAAACGAACATCCAAGTGCAAGTACAGACAAGAAAATAAATACGACAAAAATAATACCTAATACAACTTTTACAATTAAATTATTAAACAAATGTGTTTTATGCATGATTTCACTCCTTTATTTGCTTTATTATATATAAAGAATCTATATTTGTAATCAAAACTATAAACACTAATTTATGTAAAGTTAACACAAATTATATATAATTATAATAATTAAATAATTGCATTGAGAAATGAGGTGTTTATGTCTAAAGGCAAAAAGATGAACAAATCAGTAAAAACAGGACTATTGATTGCTTTATGTGTAATTGTTGTTGGAGGCATTTTGGCATTTATTTTTTGCAGGCCTTCGTATTTCAAATCATGAAATAAAGATTCTGCCCCACTTCAAGCTCTTCAAAGTTATGTTTCGGATGTAACAGACGTAACAAGTCCAAACTTTATTAGGCACGAAGACCGCATCGCAGTTTTTGATATGGACGGAACTTTAATGTCTGAAAAATATCCAACTTATTTTGAATGGCTAATGCTTGCTCACAGAATTCTTGATGACCCTGATTATAAAGATAAAGCCACGCCGCAAGAAATTGAATTGGCCAAGGGAATTCGTTCCCTGAAACAGGACAGCAAAATTCCTTCAAATTATGAAAAATGGGAATCTGAAGTTGGAGGTAAAGCCTACGAAGGAATGACCCTTTACGATTACTACAATTATGTTAGACAGTTTAAAAAGACAAAAGCCGATGGTTTTGAAAACATGAATCTTGGAGAGGCATTTTTTGAGCCAATGAAAGAAGTTGTTAAATACTTGGAAGATTATGGATTTATTGTTTACATTTGCAGTGGCACAGATCGTTTTTTGGACAGAGCACTTCTGTCTGACATATTTCCAGAAATTCCAAGTTCCCAAATAATTGGAATGGATTATAAAGTCATAACCAAAAATCAAGGCAGCACTGATCCCCTTGAATACGAATATCAACCAGGCGAAAACCTTATTCGCACATCTGAGTTAATTCAAAAAAGTATCAAGATGAACAAAGCTGCAATTATGGCTCAAGAAATTGGCAAATTGCCAGTCCTTTCTTTTGGAAATTCAACCGGCGATGCAAGCATGCTAAATTTTACTATTAGCAACCCAGACTACAAAAGTTTAGCATTCATAATTAAGTGAGATGATCTTGACCGAGAATATGGAAACATTGAAACATCTAACAAAGTTCAAGACTTGGCAGACAAATATGGCTGAATTACAATTTCAATGAAAGACGACTGAAAGACAATTTATGCCGAAGGCGTCATCAAATCTAAATAGGCTAAAACGCTAAAATTTTTTTGAAAGATATTTTATTATTCGCTATAATTAACACAGCTATGAAAGGAGAAAAAATGGCTAAAAAAATTGGAAAAATGAGTAAAGGTTGGTGGCTATATCTAATCTTAGGTATTCTTGCCACATTGTTCGGAATTGCACTATTTGGAAACATGGCTCTAGCTATTACAACAGTTGCTGTAATTGCGGGTATCTATTTTCTAGTTTCGGGAATTTTTGGCGCAATTCTTACTATTGTTGACAGGCAATACATCCATTTATGGGGCCTTAAGTTAGCTCTTCATATTCTTGTAATTATTGCAGGTCTTTGCATGTTAACAAGACCAGCATTTGCATTAAGCTTCTTATGGTTTATTTGTGGCTTCGGATTTTTGTTTGACGGAATTTCAATGATTATCCTATCTTTAGAAATCAAAAAAGCGAATGTTGGAAGCTGGGTACTACTTTTAATCTTAGGTATCCTTGTTGCTTTGGCTGCCCTATCTATTATGGGTAACCCAATTCTTGGACTTGCTATTGTTGCAATTAGCGCTGCAATCAGTGCAATTGTCTTCGGAGTTAGCAACATTGTTTATGCTTTCCAAATTAAAAAATTAGGTTAGGAGAATCATGGCTACAAAAACTACGAAGAAAACAACTAAAACTGCAGCCAAAAAAACTACCGCAGCTGCGAAAAAAACTACCACCGCTGCAAAGAAGAAAGCAAGTGCATCTGTTAAGAAGGCTACAACAGCAGTCAAGAATGTTAAATTCACAGATGTACTTAACAGTGTAGGAGCTTTCTTTAAGAATTTAGACAAGGCATATTATGTTGCCTTCTTGGCAATTTTAGGAATTATTTTATTCTTTATGCCATGGCTTAACATTACGGTTCTAACAAAATTATATGAAAGCCTACATATCGATTTCTTAAGTGGCATGTTCGCAATTCCACAAACACTACTTTCAGTGTTCTTTAGTGTAGATGCTCAAATTAATGGACTCAATGCTATTGTGGATAAATTTGCAACCATTAATACTAATCTCGATTCGCTTCATGATGTTACTCAATATATCAATACTATATGCAGCGTTTTGGGTATCCAGGTTGCTGCTAACGGAGAAACTGTTAACGGAATTATTGCTGCAATCCAAAATGCTCTTCCAACAGCAGACCAACTTGCTGCTGCAAAACAAAGTTTAGCAAGCGTTGCATCCATTGTTAAAGCAGGTTCTGCTGCAGTTACATTATGGGTTCTTGTTGTTGTTGGCTTTAATGCTTATGCAGCTATCATTTGTATTGCAAAGAAAAGAATTACGAAGGGATGCACCGCAGCATTTATCATCGAAGGTGTGTTTGTATTCTTATTTATGCTAATTTGTTTGACAGTTAGTTCTGTTGTTCAATCATTAGTTTTCATTATTCCTAATATTTTTGAGGCAACAGGATGAGCTTGGTTAACCCTAATAGTTTGCATTATCGGGATTATCCTTTGTGTTAAATACCAAAGCAAAAAACCTGCAAAGAAATAATTAGATTTTAAATTAAGAAAAAATAAGCCTGCTTAATGCAGGCTTATTTTTTATCGCATCATAGATTTTATCATCTTATACTTTATACCATTTTTACCGTTATAAGGATGTTCACGAAGCGGCAGATTGAAGTACTTCTTACCCATCAAAACAGTCGTTGGATGAGTAAATTCACGGAAACCTCACTCGCCGTGATACGCACCGATACCAGAATGACCAGTGCCATTAAACGGAACTCCTTTAACCATCAAGTGAATACATACTTCGTTAATGCAACCTCCACCAAATTGCTGAGTTTTCATAACACGTTTAGCTCAAGCAATATCAGAAGTGAAAAGATAAAGCGCTAAACCATGCTCACGTGAGGCAATCATTTTCAAGACTTTATCAATTTGATTATCGGCAAAAGGAACAATCGGCAAAATTGGATTAAATAACTCTTGTTTGCAAATATCGTCATCGGCACTCATTGGGTATAGGATTGTTGGATTGTATTTGTGAGTCTTCCCATCGCCCTGACCCCCATATACAAGCTTAGACTTATACTTTTTAACCCAATTATCACACTTGTCATAAGCTGCTTTAGTGATGAGTTTTGGATACTCGTCGTTCTGGATTGCGTTAGGCCCAAGCTGTTTTTCGAAAGCCTTCTTCAACTCTTCAATAAAAGGCTCGGCAACTTCACGCGCGACTGCAATTTGGTTAATGTTAATGCAAATTTGTCCACTATTGCAAGCTTTAAAGAAAGCGATCTTTCGCGCAGCATCTTTTAAGTTAGCATCTTTGCGAATAACACACCAATTTCCTGTCTCACCACCAAGTTCAAGTGCAACAGGAGTCAAGTTCTTCGCGGCTTTTTGCATAACATGGACACCAACTTTAGGACTTCCTGTGTAGAAAATTTTATCGAAGCGCTGATCCAAACACATATCAGCAACATCGTGTCCGCCATCAATAACCGTAATATATTTTTGCGGAAAAGCATCACGAATAAGCTTTTTCATAACCTTGGTGCTCTCAGAACTTTTTGAACTGCACTTAAGCACCGCAGTGTTACCACCACTAATGCAAGCGGCTAAAACACCAAAAGTCAAAAGTACAGGGAAATTAAAAGGGCTAATGATTAAGCAATTTCCGTAAGGCATTTTGTGAACCTTCGTAACCACACTCGGTCAACACAAAAGTCCGCTAAAATGAGTCTCGCTTCTCGCCCATTTTTTTAGCCCCTTAATAGTTTCCGTAATTTCCATAATGCTTGGACCAACATCACACAAAAAACCTTCGACTTCGCTTTTGCAAAGATCTTTTTTCATTGCAGCCTCAAGCTGATTTTCATATCGCTTAATAAATTCACGAAGACGTTTAAGCTGAACTATACGAAAGTTTACGTCAAGCGTTTTGCCAGTCGCAAAAAACGCACGTTGAGCTTCGCAAATTTTTGCAATTTGAGTTTTATTCATAACCAATCCTATTTAGCTAAGTGACCAACAGTTGTCATGTGATCGCCCAATTGAACACCAAATTCTGGGCCACCTTTCATGATAAGTTGTCTGTTGGCTGTCATGTCAAACATGTCTCCAATTTCCATCAAAATTAAAAGCGCACTTTCTGGACAATCAAAAGCCATTGTAAAGAAAGGATCACTTCTTTCATAAAGGCCCTTACCCGCCTTCGAATTGCCTTCGCAAATACGAAGGTAAGCTGAAGTGTCAGGGTCTCCAACAATTGTCCATTGATAAGTTCTGTCAGGGCTTTCTGCAACCCACTTCGAAATTTCTGGATGACCCATTTTGTTTAGAGCCGAAATTCCAGTCGACAACAGGCAAAAATATAACTTTGTCAAAAAGCGTTGAGTTTCAACATCTTTTGGTGGTTTGTCTGCAGTGAGCAACGAGGACATCTTCAGCAATACCTTCATGAATTGAGCAAACTTCGTAACACTTTTAATCTTAAAAGATGGAAGTTGTTTCATGTCAGATTTCATAAATCCGTTCATTTTTTCCATCGAAGCAAAAGCAAGTTCAGCATCAATCTTTTTAGGACCATTGTATTCACCTTGGAAAACATCCCAAACACCATTTTCTACAACGAAGTGAACAGCGTGCTTCTGACCTTCGTCCATTGCCGAAACTTGATAAACAGCATTTAGCTTCTTTCTTTTAAAAGTTGCACTTAACTTTGGATCTTCATTAGCAATAATTTTCATAAGAGGAAGAGCTCCAGCCATGAAAACTTTATTTGCGTATTTTGTTTCTTCTGATGTAGCCATAAATCTTACCTCCTTAGTATTCGTCGTTCCAATTATCAACAGTTTTAAGGCTAATGCCCAAAAGTTTAGCAGCAGCCTTTTCGATGCTATTCGAATCAATTCCAGCAATTGTAAGCAAATCTTCCTGAAGACCAATTGTTGAAAAGTCATTGTCATGACCTAGCATCTTTAATGTGCAAGGTTTGCCATATTCAGCAACAACCTCAGCAACAGCAGATCCTAAACCACCTTGAATTACGTGGTCTTCGATTGTTACAATCTTGCCTGTTTCGTCAACTGCCTTTTGAATAGCTTCTTTATCAATTGGCTTTAAAGTATGCATATTCAAAACACGAGCATTAACTCCTGCATCGTGCTTTAACATACGTGCAGCCTGAATTGCTTGATATACACCAGCACCAATACCGATAAATGTAATGTCGTCGCCGTCCATCATAGTTGCAGCTTTATCCCACTGAAAATCTACTGCCTCAGGACCGCCATCCCAAACAACAGCATCAAAACCTCTGTTAATACGAATATAAACAGGGCCTGGAATGTCATAAGAAGCCAAAACAAGTTTGTAAGCTTCGGCACCATCGCAAGGACACATAACTGTCATATGAGGAAGGGACCTGGCAACAGCCAAATCGATGATTGCATGGTGAGTTGATCCAGCCTGACCAAACGAAGTTCCAGCATGAGATGCTAAAATTTTAACAGGAACATTTTGATAACAAATGTCTGTGTGAACTTGGTCAAGTGAACGAGCACAAGCAAAAATAGAAAATGTTGATGTATAAGGAACGAAGCCATTCTTAGCCATTCCAGCAGCAACACCAAACATGTTTTGCTCAGCAATACCAACATTAATCAAGCGCTCTGGATATTCCTTCGCAAAAGCAGCAATCTTAGTTGATTTTGCAAGGTCTGCTGTAAGCGCTACAACATTATCGTGCTCAGACGCAAGATCGCGAAGAGCAATTCCGTAAAATTCTGCGGTAGTTAATTTTTCCGCATCAATACTTGTATAAACCATACCAGCCATGATTACTTACCCTCCTCTTCTACGCGAGCAACACGCTCTTGATAATATTTGTCTAACGAAGCAAAGGCATCCGCGGCTTTCTGCTCATCTAGAGCACCATAGTGCCACAAATAATTATCGCGCATGTAGTCAACACCTTCGCCCTTGAATGTATCAAGGATGATAGCTGTTGGGCGCTCACCTGTTTTTGCGTTCTTGATAGCTGCTTCAATTGCCGTATCCATTTCCTTGAAGTTGTGACCATCAACACGAACACAGTTAAAGTTGAATGCTTCGAATTTCTTATCAATTGGTTCGATGTTCATAACATCTTCAACACGACCATCAATCATGCACTTATTGTTATCAACAAAAACAACCAAGTTGGAAAGCTTATACTGAGCAGCACTCATTATACCTTCCCAATTAGAACCTTCGTTCATCTCTCCATCGCCGCATAAAACGTAAGTCATATAATCCTTACCTTTCATTTTTGCAGCAAGAGCAGCACCAACACCAAGAGAAATTCCATGACCCAAAGAGCCAGTAGAAAAATCAATTCCCTTTACTTTGTTTGAATCAAGGTGCATACCAATTTTAGAACCAGTCAAATTAAAAATCTGAAGCTCTTCGATTGGCATAAAACCATAATCGACAATTACTGGTGCATAACCTACAGCACCATGGCCTTTAGACAAAACAAATCTGTCTCTGTCTTCCCACTCTGGATTGTTTTTATCCAGACTCATGAAACGGTGATACAAAATTGTCAACACGTCCATCGAAGACAAGGCGCCCCCAATGTGTCCCGATCCGCCTCAGATGGCTGTTTGCAAGCATAAACGTCTTAGCTCGTCAGCCTTCTTTTCAAGGCGGAGCCATTCAGCTTTATCGAATGGCTTGTACTTTGCTGTCATAAAATCTCCTTCCTTTTATTATTTAATTTCTGGATGGCGCTTAGCAACAATCTTGAAGCACTCTTCGGCAACTTCAAGAGTATGCTTAATATCCTTTTCGGTAAGCGCCGCATTAATAAAGTGATTATGATGTGAAGCCAAGAAAATTCCTCGACTTACCATCTCCGCAATTCATTCCTGATGAAGCATCAAGTTATCATCATTTGCAATACGAAGATAAAACAATGCTGGTTCACCAGAAACAACCATTTTAAAGCCATGCTTTTTAGCAGCCTTAACAAGACCATCAGTTAGCTGAGTTCCAAGCTTTCTAAACAAAGTTGGAGTATCAAGCTTCTTCATCTTGTTGATGCAAGCAATGCAAGCTGCAAAAGGTTCAGCAGACAATCAATAAGAACCCGTAAATGTAACAGACGAAGCAGTAGCCTTCATGTGTTCTGGGCCACAAACGCAAGACATGTTATAGCCATTGGCCAAAGCCTTGCAAAAGCAAATCAAGTCTGCCTTAAATCCATAATAGTGATCAGAACCCGCTAAATCAAGACGGAAGCCACAACGAACATCATCAATGATAAGCAAAACATCATGTTTGTCGCACCAAACACGAACCTTATGCCACTGTTCTTTTGAAGCACAAACATTATCATAGAAGTTTCCATGATCATAAGGCTGAGCAATAATTGCCGCGATGTCCCCCTTGCTCTCTGCATAAGCTTTATCAAGAGCCTCGATATCAAACCAAGGAACAACAATATTGTTAGCAACATCCTCTTCTAAGATTCCAGGATAATCAGCCTTTTGAGTCCACTGAGCAACACCATGATAATAGCCCTTAAAGAAAATTAATTTTTTCTTTCCTGTATGAGCACGTGCACAAATTGTTGCAAATGTTGTTGCATCGCCTCCATTTTTCATAAAGAAAGACCAATCAGCTGTATAAACTGTGTCTTTAAGAAGTTCAGCGCATTCAACCATCTTATAAGAAACACTTGTTGTGCAGTTGCCTTTCTTTAATTGTTCGATAGCTGCTTTATCAACATCTGGATCGCAATATCCCAAAACATTAGGACCATAAGCGCACATATAATCAATGTATTTATTGCCGTCTACATCCCAAAAGTAAGTTCCTTTGGCATGGTCACACATAAGAGGCCATTTTGTAATTGGTAAAAACAATCCTTCAGAAGGTCCTAAGTGACCAGGAACCCCAGATGGAACAGCTGCAAGTGCTCTATCAAACCATTTTTTTGATTTTTCATGTTTATATTCTGGAAATTTTTCTGCCATTTTAGTTCCTCCCTCCTTAAGCTAAGTAAACCGCAACTCTATCAAGAATTCGGTTAATGTTGTCTACCATATTCATCATGCCGCTCATGTAGATGTTGCCTGCGCAAAGTTCTGCAATTGCAGAAGCTTCGCCATTGAACAATTTGTTAGCAAGCTCGATAGAATTAAATTCCATAATTGCTCTTGGCTTTTTGCAAGCGTCTTTTGTAAGTGTTAAATGATGATTTTTGCAATGAACGGTAACATGAACCTTATCTTTAATTCCCATTAGAATATCTCCATCAACAATAGCAGATGCAGATAGCTTCGAAATTTTATCATTGTTACCGACAGCACAAATTGCCCCACCAATAACATACATTGTAAGAATTGTTGAGCGCTCGAAAAATACTTTATTCTTCAAATCTTCCTTTGATGCCCTTAAATACTTCTCTAGGATATTAGTAAGCTTAGTGAAAGGACCAAGTAAGAATTTCAAAACTTGAGCAGGATTTTTCGAAGGCCTGCCTGGTTTTGAATTGTCAATTAAGTTATTGAATTTTTCGGGCGACCCAAAAGACATTTTGCATGTACATGTCTTGTCCCCTTCAATAAACTTACAACCTTGCGTCGAAAATTCAAGTGTAATGCAAGGTCCGTTTTTGACATCGAAACATAGCGCGACCGGCTTTTTGATCTTAGAACAGATCTCTTTGGCTTCTTCGTCTATTTCGCATAAATTTTCAAGTGCAGCCAAAACACCATAGGCATTAGCAAACGCCATAGTTTTCGCGTCTTTCAATATGAACCTCCTTTTCGCTTGACATATTAGATGTGTTTATAATAGCACATTTAATAGTTAATTTTAACGGCTTTAGCCAAACAGTCACGACTTCTTGACCCAGGGTATAAAGCCTTATAGTCACTATAATATTTGCATGATAGTTCATCAAACATCTTGGCAATAACTTCAAAATTTAAGCGGCCCTTGCTAAAACCAGAATTAAACAAATCCATTCCATGTCCAGTTTGCAATGTTGTTCCAACCTCTAAACCTTCAGGGCTCATTTCTGATAATCCAAAACCATAAAGCTCAATGTCTCTTCCGTCGCTATCATATTCGTCAGTTCCGGAAAGTCTTGGCGAACAAACTAAAGAAGTCTTTTTTAAAGTAGAAACTTTTTCAGGAGGACCATCTGCTCCCCAAAGATTACAAGCTATAACTCCAATTTTATCACGCGATGAATAAGACCCTAAAACACACTCTCTTGCAAATCTTGTAAGTGACGAAGCTGAAAAATGAACAAGTAAGTCTACATTGCTTGCAGCATAATACCTATATACTTCAGGATAAAATTGAGCATCTCTGCAAACTGAAAAACCAACTTTAATATCTTTTCCGTCGATATTAAAGTTCATCATTACAGGCTCGTCATAAGAAACGCTTCACTTTGGTTCATTGCTTGTTATTTGAATTTTTCTATATTTTTCAATTGTCCCGTCAGGACAAAGAATAGCAGCAGAGTTATAACACTTATCTATGCCGTTATCATTAATAGGACCACTCTCAGGAACTTCGGCCATTCCAAATATAATATACATATTATATTTTTTTGCATATTCAGATAAATATTCAGTAGAAGGTCCCGGAATAGTTTCAGCCAAAGCAACATGAGCTTCGGTCTTTCCATCACTTGCTTTAGATTCGTTAGTTAAAGGGTTGTAGTCAACTCAGTTAAAATTACCTTCGCTATATGTATAACCAGTTAGCGCAACTTCAGGAAAAACTAAAATGTCAACGTTTCCTTTTTCGCCAGCCTCCTTAATATATTTTTCCATGTTCTCAAGACCAGATTTTTTATTACCCCAAACCGGACAACAAGTGTTTGCGGTAGCTACTCCGATATCAGTATGAGTTGGATACTTCTCGTCTTTTAATTCTCCACTGTCATATTTATCTGCGAGCTCTTTATAAAGATTCGCATACAGTTTTGTATTGGAATAAAACATAGGTGCAATTGAACCATCAATCCATTTAGTACCAATAAAGTCTTTAGGTCAACTTTCACAATCACTGCTTATTTCAAAAGGAAAAATCCTATCCGAAAATTCAGGTCCAATAAATAAATTAATATCAAACTTCCCTTGTTTACCCCCAGCAAATAAAGTTCGTTTAAAGCTATCATTTTCATCAACGTATGTTTGATATATAAAAGAGCCGCCTGGGAACAATTCGTTATTTTGTGTGCCGCACATATTTGCAACAGCACACAACATGTAATTATTTTCACTGACAGCGCAAACTCTATTTAATAAGGTTCATTCTGTAGGCTTATAATTTGGCGAACATACGCTGCATCCTTCGTTGTAAGCTAGACATCCGACGACCAAATTACATGTTCGAACATTACACAATTTATTATAGGTATTATCAACCGCAGCTGAATAGTACTGAGTTAACTCTGGTAAATTTAACATGTCGTTACCGCAGGTTAGACCTACATAACCTCACTCAGTATCTATGCAAACTGGATAGCTACCCGCTTCAAACATTTTGGAAGTTGGTACCATTTCTTCGTAAACGCTTGCAAAACCTTCAGGAGAAATTGCAATTGTTGAATTAAACAATGAATTATTCTTTTTCTCAATCGCGCCGAAGATGATTCACAAGTCTTTCTCGTCGGCAGTTTTTGCAATTGGCGAAATTTTGCCATCATTTATCTCAATTGCACAAGACTTTGCTGTGGCTTCGTCATTTTCTGTCATAAAGCCCGACAAAGACATTGCTGGAAAGATAACCATCTTCGCACCATTTTGCTTTGCATTCACAGACATTTGACTAATTTTTTCAGCATTAGCATCAACATTTCCTCAAACAGGATTGTAATTTACAACTTGAATTTCGTTATTATTTGGAACAGAATAAGTTTTTGCACTAGCCGAAAAAGAACAAGAACATGTAAAAATACATAGAGCTGTAAGGCAAACAACGGAAAATATTCCAATTATCCTTTTCATAAATAACTCCTAAGCAAACATATCAAACAATACTTTAGCAAAAAGCAAAATTAAAACAACAATCATTATTGGTTTAACAACTTTAATGCCCTTATCAATAAACAACTTTGATCCGAAGAAATTGCCCGCAGCATTAAACAAACCGGCAGTCAATCCTAAGACAATTAGCGGCACCCCGTTAATCAAAAAGACAACAGCGGCTGCAATATTACTTGCCAAGTTTGCTGCCTTAGAAATTCCATTGGCGTTTTCAAGGGACATGTGGCCGATAATAGTCAACAACAAAATTAAGAAAGTACCAGTACCTGGACCATAGAACCCATCATAAGTTCCAATAAAAAAAGCAACTACGGCAGCAATAATTATTGTTTTGGTAAAGCCATATTCTTTTCTCTTTTTTGACATACCCTTATTCCACAGCACAAAAAATGCAGTAATAGGCAAAAGAATTATCAGGACAATCTTTAGAGTCCAATCGTCAACTATTAAAACTAAATTTGAACCGATCGCAGAACCTATTATGGCCATAACGGCACATGCAATTCCAATCTTTAAATCAACATATCCTTGCCTAAAATATCGAATTGTTGAAACAAGAGTTCCTAAGGTTGATTGGATTTTATTTGTTCCAATTGCAATATGCGAAGGCAAGCCAACTGCTAAAAAAGCAGGAAGCGTGATTAATCCACCGCCTCCTGCAATAGAATCTACAAAGCCTCCTAAAAAGCATAAGGGGCAAATAATAAAAAAGGTTCAAAAGCTAACTTCAAACAATTCTACTCTGGCTTTCCATCAAAAACTTCGATGAAACCATCTTCTTTAACAGCAATATCCATTCCATCTTTAACGTAGTCTAAAAATTCCTGACCAAGGGAATCGACAACTGGCATTGTTACATCATCCAATCAAACATCAGCCAAAACTGCTCCTGCAGCTGCAAGCGAGTCAATTGGTTCGCTAAACAACATACATGCAGGTTGACGATGCATAGAACAGGCGCAGTATAAAACTAATCCACCTGTTGTTGACCCAATAGTTTGAGGTAGACACAATGCCTTCCCTGCCATAGGCTTATTAAATAAATCCTTATTGTTCTGATCACCACACTTTGCAGATTTGTCGCCAAATTGCAAAGCGTTTTGAAACGAAGCAAGTGTGTTTAAACCCTGATGTGAAACAAGTGCAGGGGCGCTTATTTGACCGGCCGAAACAACGCGGCCTTTAAAAACTTTGCTAGACATTATTTACCTCCCCCAACTAATTGTTCCAAAATTTCATCATCAGTATAAAAACGCGCAGTCGTATAAGTACGAAGTTTATTACTTGAAGTTATAACTGCCTTCTTCTTTGAAAGAGGATTATTCATATACATAAGTGGACAAATATAAGAAATAATAACGCCAAAACCAGTTAGCTTTTCGTAATCGTCGGTCTTCTTAAACTCTTTAATAACACCAGGTGCAGCAGTAAATACTGTAGGAACTTGAACTTTAGAATTACCGTTTTCTTTTAGGCCCTTCTCAAGTTTAGTTGTCCAATCATGCAATTGTTGCAAACTGAAATGCGGGCAACCCATAAAGCAGAGCTTCGGCTTCGCATTTTCATTTTTCCACATTATTGGATAATTCTTGTAAGTATCTTCCAAAACTTTATCATCAATAACGAAGGTCTTATAACCCTTTGCTAAAAGCTTGTCACCTTGTTCAACAGCTTCAGGAGTTAAGTTTTCAACATGATAAAGACCAACGGCACCATTCGAAGCAGTGGCCGCGCCAAAATCCTTCAAATAAGTTTTGACTTCATCGTTAAGTTCCTTGCCCAATCACTTATCGAGTCCAACAATGTAAGGAACATCTTCCATTACCTTCATACCAATTGCGCTACCCAAAAGCTGCGCTTCAGGTTTTTTAGTTGTCTTAATTTCAATCTTCCAGGTTGCTTTGCGACCTTCGTCAGTTAAAAGTCCGAAATAAGGAACGTAACCTACAATGCTACCCATAATGTCAATAATTCCACTGTTCCTGTTACAACGCGCACCCAAAACAGAGTTTGCATAAACAACAGCGCTTGATTCAGCCCAAGATAAAATATCACCCTTCTTCGGCGTGTTTCCTACCTCGTCCATATAACAAGTGCAAGTAAAGGAATCTTCGTCCTTAAGACCAAGCTTGCGCAATTGTTCTTCATAAGAATCTTGATTGGTATACATAAACTTTTTAGAAACCAATTTTTCAAGTGCCCCAGCAGGAACATTATCATCAATTGGCCTTGGGTCTACAGTAAAAGGCTGCGAAGACTTTTCGCCTGCATCTAAAATTCTATCAAGCAATTCATAAACTGGGGCAAGCGCCTTTAATCCAAACGAAGTTACAAGATGATTGCATTCACTTGTGATTGGCACCATTTTTTCAGCATCAAAAAGAGTTCCATATTTAACCATGGTATCCAAAACTCGACCCATGGTCTGAAACTTTGGATTGGTTAGGATCTCTTTCTGTTCTTTTGTAAGTTCCATATTTTCTCCTAAATATCCATAGCAACTTCATAAGCACGCCAAATAGCATGGCGCAAGTTGCCAATATGATCACAGTCACCTACAAGATAAACATTTTTCTTCTTGCCATCTGAAATTGGTGTTGGAATATATCCTGCCGAAGAAATAACGCTATCGCATTTAATGTCGACCATACTTCCATCTTTTTTCTTGCACTTAATTGAACCATCATTTACTTCAGCAAGAGTTGTTTCCAAATAAACTGGAACTTTATTAAGCTCAAACCACTCACGCAAATAAGATGAATTGGCCAAGCAAACACCCTTTTGTTTAATAAGGTCATCAAGCATCTCAACAATGGTGACCTTCTTACCTTGAAGAGCAAGTTCATAAGCAATTTCACTACCAGTAAGACCGCCACCAACAACTACAACGTTATCTCCAACTTTTTTCTCGCCACGAAGATATTCGCAAGCCTCAATCATTTTCTCATAACCTTTTACCATCTTTAATTGACGAGGTGTTGAACCAGTGGCAACGACAACTGGATCTTTGCCAAACTTGGCAACTTCTTCGGCCTTTACTTCGGTATTAAACTTAACTTCGATGCCGGCCTTTTTAACCTCACGAATATACCAAGCTAACAAATCACGAAGCTTACCCTTGTAACTTTCTGCCGAAGCAGGAATGAAAGTTCCACCAAGCTTGTCAGTCTTTTCATAAATTACAGGTGTATGACCTCGTTGCTTCAATCGAAGCGCTGCCTCCATGCCACCAATACCTCCACCAATAACATGAACAGTCTTAGGTTCATTAGTTGGAGTCATATAGTGCTTATCCCAAGCCATTGTCTCGGCATTGATAGCACAACGAGCCAAGTGCAAACTGTCTTCCAAACTTTGATCATTTGGAACACCTTTGTAATGACACATATTAAAGCAACCGTTATGACACAAAATGCAAGGACGAATATCCTCTTTTTGATCATTCATAAGTTTTGTAATCCACTCTTGATCAGACAAGAAATTACGAGCAAATCCAGCGCCATCGAGCTTGCCAGCTTTAATGCTTTCAGCTGCAACTTCAGGATCCATACGACCAGCACAAACAAGAGGCTTGTCAGTAAACTTCTTTAAGTGCTCAATATCTTTCAAGTTACAATTCTCAGGCATATAGATAGGTGGATGTGCCCAATACCAAGCATCATAAGTACCATTGTCACAGTTAAACATATCGTATCCAGCATCTGCCAAATACTTAACAGCCTTTTCTGACTCTTTCAAATCACGACCAACTTCTTTGTAGTCTTCGCCAGGCAAGGCTCCTTTGCGGAAGTCCTTCGTTTTTGAAATAGCAGAATAACGAAGCGAAACAGGGAAATCCTTTCCGCAAGCTTTTTTGATTGCTTGAACAATTTCAACCGCGAAGCGATATCTGTTTTCAAAACTTCCACCGTATTCATCATCACGACTATTAACATAACCTAATGTAAACTGATCTAGCAAATAACCTTCGTGAACCGCATGGATTTCAACGCCATCCACACCGGCTTCTTGAATTAACTTTGCAGTTTTAGCAAAAGCTTCGACATATTCATGAATTTCATCTACAGTTAAAGCACGCGAAGGAACTTTATCAGACCAACGGTTAGGCGTTGCACTAGCAGTAGCTGTAATCTTGTCTAAATCCATAAAAGGTTTTGAAACCTTGCGTAAAAATGGATTAGTGTACAACTTTTCCATCATCTCACTAATTGTGAAAGATCGTCCAAAGCCAGCTGTTAACTGAATGAAAAGTTTTGCGCCAGTCTTATGAAATTCTGGCATCCATTTAGCCAAGTCTTTATACATCTTCTTGTTTTTGTAAAGCCATTGACCAAACATTGGGTTATAAACTGGCTGACAACCTGGAAGACAAAGACCGCAATTATTTTTTGCAACTTCCATAATGAAGTGAGATCCAATGTCGTCAAAGTGATTCTTCTCCATCCAACCAAGCAAGTTGGTGCCACCCATCGAGGTAAGAACGAATCTGTTCTTAATCTCTAAATTGCCAATTTTTCATGGCGTAAATAAAGGTTCTAATTTCTTGTCCATAAAATTCCTTTCTAACTTGACCTATTTATAGGATTGGTCATTGACTTTTGTTCTGCAATATTAACTAAAGTTGTAAAAAACCTTAGACATGTATCTGTATCGCAAGAGTCTTCTAAACCTTGCTTATAAACTCTATTAAGTACAACTTCAGGATGAAACTGAGTTCCTAAAATAAAGCTTTTATTCTTCATTTCCACTGCTTCAATTACTTTAAATGTTCCACCACTATCAATTGCAACTTCACGAAGGTCTGTGCCTTCGACATCATGAACGCATTGATGATGCCATGAAGGAATATTTTTAAATACATCTGCCTTTACAATTTGCTGGTAGAAGGTGGAATCCTTATCTTGAACAATAACATCATGTCTTACAAATTCTTTGGGGCCATCCTTATTGGTGTCTCTGTGCATTCCATCAAAATAAATGCTATTTTCGGCACAGTAATCAGGAATGTCTTGAATCATTCGACCGCCGCAAACAACAGAGAGCATTTGCATTCCTCTGCAAACACAAAACATTGGAATATCTTTTTCAATACAATACTGTTCTAAAATTCCGTCAGATACATCTCTAGTGGCCGAAAATCCTGTGCAGGTATTTTCTTCGACCTTAAAATCTTTAATTAATGTTGGACTAATGTCCTCGCCACCAGGAACAAAAACACCATCAATACCTCGCATAACTTCTTCGATGTTGGATCTTGAAAAATTCGAATGAACAAGTCGATGAGCTGCATCCGAGGACAGCATGCCTTCTTCGCCAAGCTCTGAATTTGCCACAAAATCGTGCACGTCATATTCAATGTCATAACACTTTACCTGCTTTAAATTAATTGCAATGCCACCTGCTTTTTGAATTATATATTCTCAGTTTTGATAGAAGGCTTCGTTTCTGTCCTGAACTCAAGCAATTCCAATTACTGGTTTATTTACATCGGCATAATTATCTTGAGTAGGAGTTTTTTGACAGCTACATGAACAAAAAGAGACGCAGCAAAAGACCATTACAATGGATAGAATTACCGAAGCAAACTTCTTCAATTTTGTCTCCTTTTTAAGTTTGAATATAACTTAACTTGACGCGCCCATTATAGCATAAAAAAAGGCTGCCATATGCGACAGCCTTATAGTTTAATATGAAAATTAGCCTATTTCTTTTCTTCTTTCTTAGGCTCTTCTTTTTTATCTTCTTTCTTA
>JAUNQF010000001.1:106666-132895 GCA_030536315.1 Coriobacteriia bacterium | reverse complement strand
CAGTTAGCAAGGCTCTTATATTCATAACGAAGATCATCCATCATTTGACGAACCATAAATATTCCAAGTCCACCAATCTCGCGTTCTTCAGCACTAAGCGTAATATCTGGGGCAGATTGCTCAAGCGGATTGAAGCGCGGACCAGTATCAACAAAAGTAACTGTTACACATTTCTTTTCGGATGTTTCATCAATTACAATTCGGACCGAAATATATTCATTTGGTCTGTCATAACTAAACTTAACTATGTTGCTGAAAATTTCATCAATGCAAACATCAAACATTTGAACGAAGTTAGCAGGAGCGTTACTGTATTTCAAGGTTTCTTCGCAACGTTCCATAACCTTATTAACGCTTTCAATCTTCGAGAATACCGTAATCTCGCTTTCCCAATAATCATTCTTAAGACCACTGCCTTCTTGCTCGCCTTTGTAAGTAAAGCAAAGCAGCGAATAATCATCAAATTGCTCTTGGCCTTTAGAATATTCATCAACTTCAAAAGCAGCATTTTCACAAAGATCACGAATAGACAAATCTTTATGCTTCTCCAAGGACTTCTTAAATCTCTCTTCGCCATAAAGTTTGTTGTTCACATCGTGAGCCTCGACAATACCATCTGTATATAACATTAATTTTTCGTCAGGTTTCATCTCAAAGATGTAATTATTGTATCCGATGTTATTCATCGCACCTAAAACAAGTGAAGGTTTGTAATTCAAGCATTTAACTTCGCCAGATTTAGTATTGATAAGGAATGGCGGATTATGACCAGCAGAAGCGCACATAATCTTTCCTGTAGTAATATCAACCATGCCAAACCATGCAGTAACGAACATTTCGGCTTCATTATTTTCGCAAAGATAATTGTTTACTGCCTCTAAAACATCAGCAGGATTGTCCTTCTTATCAGCGAAGACCCTGAACGCCGTTTTTGCACGCATCATAAACATAGCGGCAGGAACGCCCTTTCCAGAAACATCCGCAATTAAAAATGCCAACCTATTTTTACCAATGTAATAATAGTCATAGAAATCGCCACCTACAATTTTTGCAGGCTTATATTTAGCGTAAAGATCAATTTCTGGATCGTTCGGGAATGGTGGGAATACATTTGGCAAAGCAGAAAGCTGAATTTGCTTCGCCATTTCAAATTCCTCTTTATATCGGTTGGCCTCTTCTTCGATGTATTGCTTAAGAGTATCAACCGTAGCATTAATACTGTCAGATAAAGTTGCAAATTCTTTATGAGAATAAACGTCAACATGTTCATCTAAATTGCCTCGCGTAATTTCATGCAACGACTTATTAATCTTGTTCAAATTGTTTCCTACCAAAAGTTTGAGCAAAACAAACACAGCAAACATCAAAAGACCAAAAATGATTATCTGAATAAAAATTGTCATTGAAGACGTAAAGTAAGGCAAATACATTTCGTACTTTTCATATGAATAAGAAATCATCTTTGCTTGATCAATATTGATATACATTACATATAAGGTTTCGTCATCTATTCGAACCCTGAAAAGATCAAGCTCGCGATGCCCTTCGATATACATTCCCAGATCCGGGAACTTCGCATTATTACTAATTATATTGTTGTCTTTATCGGCAACTTCAAAAGCAACAACTTTTTCATCAGACCACTGCTCAGCATAAACACAAGCAATTTGATCCGGATTAAAATTATGAAAATATCCATAGTCTTGATAAATAAGCGACTTCATAATTTTAAGTTCACTCTCATATTTGTTTGACGAAGACTCCAAAGACATAACTCCATACAAACGAGAGATGATTAGAATGTTAGCCGCAAATGCAACAATAATTACAAGCAGCAACCAAAATTGAAATGAATAAAACAGATCTTGAGAAAATAAAATATCTTTTTCTTTAACAACATCACGAATTCTGTGTCCGCTGAATTTAATTTCCATCAACGAAGTACAAAGTACGGCTGTAGCAGCAATTAAGATATTCGAAACCAAAATTGGTAGGAAAATTTCCATCATTAACATGTTTGCAGTTTCTAAATCACCCAAATGCGTGAGTGGGATTAAAATCATGTGAACAACTTCGGTAATTATTACAAAAACCACAGCATGAATAACATATGGACGATGTTTTCTAAAAATCAAAATATAGAAAAGAGCCGAGAAACATCCAGCAAATAATGTTGCAATAGTGCAAGCTATTTGAGTATAGCTTCCAACACCAAATAAAAATGTAGCAACAAAATACCTTTCAGCAGCAGCTCAAATAGCAGCGAAGACACCTGCTCAAGGGCCAAATAAAAGGCCAGCAACTACAATTGCAGCATCTCGAGCATTAATTAGAGCGCCACCTAAGTTTTGCCCTCCAAGCTCAGTTGCAAAAATAGCAGCCATAGCAAACATAAGCCCATATACTGTTTGTTTATAAAAAGGCTTTAGCTTACCAATGCTGGTCTTTTTATCCATATAGAATGCGCCAACGGTAATTCCGACCGTAATTATTCCAGATATAAATAATGACACAAACTCTCCCCACTTTTAAATTTTCACGGATGGCTTATTATAGCACAAAGCATAATAAAGAATATGGTTAAAGGTATATTTTGAAATTTTGCATAAAAAAAGACCTGCCGAAATTCGACAGGTCATTTTTTTAATTTTTTGAAGATAATTACTTCAAAGATACAGCAGCACCAGCTTCTTCCAATTTTGCTTTTGCAGCTTCAGCATCATCTTTGCTTGCGCCTTCCAAAACTGTTGCAGGAGCACCTTCAACCATATCTTTTGCTTCTTTAAGACCAAGATTTGTGATCTCACGAACAGCCTTGATAACACCAATTTTGTTATCGCCGAAGCCATCCATAACAACGTCAAAGCTTGACTTTTCTTCGCCACCAGCTTCTCCACCAGCAGCACCAGGAGCAGCAGCAGCTACTGCAACAGGAGCAGCAGCAGAAACTCCAAATTTCTCTTCAATTTCTTTAACAAGTTCAGAAGCCTGTAATAAAGGCATTTCTTCTAAAGCTTTAATAATTTCTTCGTTAGTCATTTTATTTCCTTTCAATCAAGCCGCTTATGCGGCAATTTTACAATTTACAAATTTTTTATGCCGCATCTGCGGGCTTTTGTTCGGCGACCTGGGATATAGACTGAGCCAATCCACGAGGTACACCATTGATAGCAGTAGCAATTCCACGCGCAACACCAGAAATCATGCTGGCAATTTGAGCGTAAACTTCCTCTCTGCTTGGAAGAGCAGCAATGGCTTTTACACCTTCAACATCTACAAACTCTCCATCCATAACTCCACCTTTAATTTCTAAGGCTTCATTTTTCTTAGCGAAGTCACGAACAGCCTTTGCGCTTGCAACCGGATCTTCCGGAGCAACAACAAAAGCACTTGGACCAGTTAAAATTTCACCTAAATCTGGAAGTTTGAGTTCTTCGATAGCAAGCTTCATGATAGTGTTTTTCCATACAGTCATCTTAGCTCCAGCATCGCGAATATTTCTTCGGAGCTCTTGAATTTCTTTAACGCTAAGACCACGATAATCAACAATCCACATTGCCGAGATGTCTTTAAGCTCATCCTTAATTGTGGCTAAAGTTTCCACATTTTGCTTATTTGGCATATTACACCTCCTTAAAATTCCTCAAAAGTCTGACATTTTGAGGGTAATAAAAAACCCTCCACGCTACTCGATGCGCGAAGGGTCAGGTGTCAATACACTAATGCCGAAGTTACGGCCTACCTTTTCGCTCACCTCGGCGGGTTGAGTCTCCTCAATTAAACCTTACGGTACCTGCTGTCTTAAGTAGCAAAAATGTATTTCTCAAAGTACATTTCCGCACTCCAAAAAGCGCGGAGCACATATATTACTAAAAAATCCCTAAATGTCAACAACTATTTAATTAAATTTAAGAAGTCTTGTTCTGTAAGAATTTGAATGCCTAATTCTTGGGCTTTTGTAAGTTTGCTTCCTGCTGCTTCACCAGCAATGACTGCGGTAGTTTTCGAAGATACGCTACTTGAAACTTTTGCACCAAGCGCTTTAAGTTTAGCGCCGGCTTCGTCGCGACTTAAACCACTTTCTACCAAAGTGCCAGTTAAAACATAAGTATTTCCTGCAAGAGGTTGGTCGCCCGATTGAGCTTCGCTAATTCGTTCGCGATCATCAAAACATAAACCTGCCGTCTGTAGACGATGAATTAAATCAAGGTTCTGCACATTTTTAAAGAATGAATGAATATTTTCAGCCATAATTGGCCCTATGCCTTCGATTTTTGATAAATCATCAGTGCTAGCTTTTTCTAGTTCTTCGAAGACTGGATAATGTTGAACTAAAAGTTCTGCTGCGTTCTCGCCAACATTACGAATGCCAAGCCCATGCAAAACACGAGCAAAACTTTGCTTTTTACTATCTTCAATAGCGGTAATTAGCTTTCCAGCAATGGTATGACCAACACGAATGTCTTCGCCTTCGACATTTTGACGTCCGCGAGACAACGAAGCGATCTCACCCTCTGTAAGTTTATAAATATCAGCAACATCATGAACCAGCCCAGATTCAATAAGACCACTAATTATTTCAGTTCCCATGCCATCAATATCCAATGCCTTGCGGCTGACCCAATGAACAAAACGCTCATGAATTTGTTTCGGACACTCAGCTGAAACGCAGCGAATTGCAACACCGTCAGGGTCTTTAACAACTTCGCTTCCACAACTTGGACAAGTCGTTGGCATCTCCCAAATTTTTGCATCATCAGGACGGGCACTCATAATTGGACCAACAACTTCAGGAATAATATCCCCTGCTTTGTGAACAATTACGGTGTCCCCAATTCGAACATCCTTGCGTCGAACTTCGTCTAAATTATGTAAGGTTGCACGACTCACAATAGTTCCAGCAAGACTTACGGGCTCCAATTCAGCGACTGGAGTCAAAACGCCGGTGCGACCAACTTGAACTGTAATATCTTTTAACAAAGTTGCTTTTTCTTCCGGAGGGAACTTAAAAGCAATGGCCCACTTCGGAGCACGAGAAGTAAATCCCATAAGATTTTGTTTGTTAAAATCATTAACCTTTACAACAACTCCGTCTATTTCGTATGGTAATTTGTCACGCTTCTCAATAGCATCTTTGCAAAATTGTTTAACCTCATCGCGATTTGTGCAAAGTTTAACATCCGGATTTACATGAAAGCCAGAACTTTTTAATCAATTAAGTAAGCTTTCTTGACTTTGAACTTCAGAACTAACAGGTTCAACATCAGCAATCGCATAAATAAATGTTGCAAGGTCGCGATTCTTCGTAATTGTTGGATCCTTCTGACGAATAGATCCAGCAGCAGCATTACGCGGATTTGCAAATTTCTGATTACCCTCGGCAACAGCAGCTTCGTTTAAAGTTTCAAAACTTTGCTTCGGCATATAAACTTCGCCACGAAGCTCAATTGTGCCTTCCAAATTTTCAGCACGTAATTTCAACGGCACATCACGAACTGTTCGCATGTTTGCAGTTACATCTTCACCGGTTGTTCCATCACCTCGAGTTGCAGCACGAACAAGTTGACCATTTTCATAAGTGAGCGCAATCGAAGATCCATCAATTTTAAGCTCACACATTAGAGGAACAAATTCGCCGAACTCATCCTCTACCTTTTTCATCCAATCGTCAAGTTCATTCAAATCCATCGCATTATCAAGCGAATACATTTTGACTTGATGTTGCACAGGGGCAAAAGCCTCACCAACATAACCACCAACACGCATTGTTGGAGAATTTGCATCTTGAAATTGCGGAAACGCATCTTCTAACTTACGAAGCGATCGCATCAACGAATCATAAGCACCATCAGAAATTTCAGGTTTGTCCTGCGCATAATATAAATATGTATGATGTTCAATTTCCTTACGAAGCGAATCAATCTTTACCTTCGCATCGTCTTCAGATAACGAATTGACGTCAATATCAGCATCAATATTTACAGAACTAAATAGATCTTCCATGTTTTTTATTATACTTTAAAATCTTTTAAAACTGTGAAGGGATTAGATTCGTCTGGTTGGTCTGCGCAGTTGCAAGTTTTCTTGTTGAGGTTTGTGCCACATTTTGGACAAAGCCCTTTGCAATCTTCGGCGCAGAGAGGCTTTGGCGGCGCATCCACAATCATAGTAGCCTCAATAATTTCACCAAGCGGAATGTTGTGATCCTCCGGCAAAATCTCAAATTCATTAATTTCGTTTTCATCAGCAGTTTCTGGCGCTTCAATTAAATAGTAAGCATCAATTTTTGCACTGAGTTTAACGTCTACATCTTCGAGGCATCGCGAACACGAAGTGACAGCCTCGGCTTCGGCACTTCCTGTAATTAGAAATGCATCACCAGTGTTTGTAATTGTAATTTGATACTTGATTGGCTCTTTTAAATTGAAGGTGTCACATTGACCTTCGAGCTTTGAGACATTATATAAGCCGTCAAACGTATCAATCGCTGACGGCTTAAATAAATCATGCGAAATGTGAATAGTTAATTGTTCTTTATTTTCGCTCAAGAACTATTCAGCTGGTGTTTCTTCCAAGGCGTTGGTGTTTAGACGATCACGGCACCTGCGGACATTATTGAGAAGGCTGTCCAAGCTTTGCTCAACATGGCCAAATACCTCATCGGCATAATCTTCGGCACCAGCACGAGTTTGACGCTCAACTTCACGAGCATCAGCCATAATTTGATCGGCCTTTTGCTGCGACAAACGAACAATTTCTTGCTCGCTTGCAATTGTTACAGCTTGACTACGGGCATCTTCGATCATTCTGTTGGCCTCGTCCTCTGCATCGTCTAGCAAACTCTGACGCTCGCGAACAATTTGACGAGCCTGAGAGAATTCGCCAGGGAAAACTTCACGAATTTCATCAATGATTTCAAGTACGGTGTTAGCCTCTACCTGCTTCATTTGGCTTTTACCAAAAACTGGCTTAGCTTCTTCGATTAAGATAGAGAGTTCTTCTAAGAGACCTAAAACTCCTGTTTCATCCATGATTTTTCCTTCCTTTAAACTACGTTTATCACATTCACAGTGTTTTAATTTTGAAGCATTAACTTCAACGCGTTATTTTATCATAAACTGACTAAAATTGCAGGATTATTTCAAATTTAACAATCCGAATTTCTTGTCAGTGAACTGGTGTCAACTCCCATGCTTTCAAGTTCGCGGATTTGAGTGGATGAGATTTCTTTTAATTCTGGATCAGCTATCATAAATATCGTTTCAAAGTCTTTTGAAAGTTGCGAATTTAAGGCTGCCATGTTTGACTCATATTCGAAATCTTTAACAGAGCGAAGACCTTTCACCACGCACTGCGCGCCTTCGCTTCGAACAAAATCAACAAGTAAGTTATCAAATGTTTTAACCGTGACATTATCTAAACTTGAACACTTATCTGCTGCAAGTTTTTCGCGTTCTTCCAAACTATGTTTAGGTTTTTTCTCCGATGATTTTGCAACTGCAACTATTACTTCGTCAAAAAGTTTAGAAGCACGCTTAATTATTGCGAAGTGACCTTCGTGAATTGGATCAAAAGTTCCTGGAATAACACACTTTTTCATAAAACTCCTAAACGTACTTTAAATACTCAACCGCTACTTCATTATACTCTTTTGAGTTAACTAATGAAAATCCATCCATTGCAAAAAGTTCAACATAAGCATCAAAACTATCCTTGCTTGCATGTTCATAAACAATAACAGCGCCATTAGAAATTGCATCAACCTTTACTAATGCTTTTAAGATGTCCAAAACATCGCTAGGCAAATTTTCATAAGGCGGATCAAAAAATAAAAGATCAAATTTTATGTTTTGGCAAACGTGTTCAAACTTCGCTTTTTTAACATCGGCAAACAAAAGCTTAATGTTTGAATCGTCATCCTTTAACATTTGATAGTTTTCAACCAAGTTTTCATAATTGCGCTTATTGTTTTCAAAAGAAATTAGATTTTTTGCACCACGCGAAATAGCTTCGAAGCCAAGCGCACCACTTCCTGCAAAAGCATCCAAAACGCTTGCGCCATCTATGCTGCCATAAATGCTAATGAGAGAACTAAACATTGCTTCGCGAACCCTATCGATAGTTGGACGAACCTCAAGCCCTTTTGGAACATCGATTTTTCTTCCACCATATTTTCCAGCAATAATTCTCATTAGCTTTCAAACACTCTTGACATCTCAAATGATAGCAATTTATTCTCCGCATTTTTTAGTTGCGGATCAACACTTAATATTTCAAGTGAATCTTTGTTTGCAGTCTCTATAATTGCAGAATCTTTTTCAACATTAATCAACTTTAGAATATCAAAACCTCACTTGTTGAATCCAAGTTTCGAAGCATCGTTTCTGCCTTCCAAATCTTTTGCAACAACACTTGCACCATCCATAATTTCAGAAAAAGTTTTTAATCTACTGATTGCTAATTTTGATTTTGAAAAACAAATTAAATGAAGTTGCGAATCGTCAAACTTCTTCAAAATAAAATTACGAATTTGATGTAACTTACTTGAACCAAGCCTGTCGGCATTTTCAACAATGGCAACAACATCGCTATGTGGCTCAATAACAAAATCAACTTCACGCGAACAAATTAAAACTTCAATCTTTCCATCTTGAAAATCATTTAATAAAGCCAATGCTTCTTTTGTTGAAGTATCACTTTTAATAATTCCAATATTTCAACCATTAAAAATTTTGTTAACAATTTCATCAATTTTAAAGTCTAATTCTGGAGTAATTACGAAGCACTGCTTTCCACTTTTAATGCCATTAACTGCTGCTTCATAGGCATTCATGCGAAGATCATTTTCATGAACAAAAGTCTGAGCCTTATGAGTTTCTCTATAGGCAACTCTCGTGTGTGCCGAATTTGGATATAGCAAAGTTGCCAAAGATTTTGTTAGTGGACGAGTTGTCAAACAAATCTCATCAGACTCAGTATTCAAAAATGATTTAGCCATTGAAATTTCTTGCGGACTAAATTGATCCTTTTCATCAATAACCAAAACAGATAAATTTTTTGACTCAATATTTTCGTTCAGCAATTCATGAGTGCCAACTAATAAATCTAAATCTCCATTTTTAAAATCATAAATTGCTTTTCATCTATTCTCTTTACTTGTGCCTTCATCAATGATTTGGAAAGCAACATGAAGATTGCTAAATTTTTCATTGAACTTTTGTTTATATTGAGCAAGCATAAGTGAAGACGAAGTTAGCATCAAAACTTGCACGCCACTGTCTTTAAATAAAGAAATTGATTCAACTGATTTTTTAATTTTGTCACTGCAAAACTCGCAAACAAAAAGTTGAGAATTTGAAGCGTTGTCTTTTGAAAAATATATTTGTTGTATTAAAACTTCACTAAACTTAATAGTTCTTTTAGCCAAGTTTAGCTCTTTCATTGAGCTTGGAAAATGAACGGCGCGAAGAGCTTGAAAATAATCCATTAGCTTATATTTTTCACTAAGTGTTTTTGGAATAATAGAATCCAGAGAACCTAAATATTCAAATGCATTTTGAACAATATTTCCAACTCACGAAGAAGAAATTTTTTCATTCGAAGGATGAATTGAAACAACTTTTGCAACATCTTGTGAAGTGTCACCTTCTTCTAAAACATGAATAAATGGATTTGTAATTCTTTTAAAGCCATAATTAAATTCAACTTTTCCAGCAACAGCAACTTTGTCGTTTACTTTAAGAGTATCAAGCAATCATTTTTGATTAAAGGCTGTGGCAATCAGTGTACCTGTCTCATCGGTAAGCGTAATTTCAATTAATTTTAAACCTGGTTTTGGCTCCTTTTCTTCGACAGAATGAACAACAGCAGCAATAGTGTAATTAAATCCAATTTTTGCATCAAGAATTGTACTGACTTCGCTCATGTCAATATATCGCTCTGGAAAAAGATATAGCAAATCTCGAATTGTTTTTACGCCAAGTGCACCAAGAGCTTCGCTTCGAGCATCACTAACTTGAGGCAATTTTGAAACGGGTGTATCTAGCCTTAAAATGGCTACTCCAATGAAAAGAGAATTGGATAGAGAGGTTGCCCACCTTCTTGATGATCAATTTCTAAATTGTCATATTTATTTTCAATGCGCAGAACTAATTTTGAATATGACTTATCATCAATACCTTCACCAGCTAATATTGTGAGCATACCCATATTTTTCGCATCCAAGAATTTCAACAAATCCATAACAACTGATTCAATTTTCTTACCAACAATTTCGATGTTTCCATCAACAATTCCAATGCAGTCGCCTTCTTTGATAGGATTGTTGTGAGCATCTTTAGAATCTTTAATAGCGAAGGTAACTTCTGCAACCTTCAACATTGAAAAAGAATCGTTCATTGCTGAGATATTATTTTCCATTGAATCTTGCGGATCAAATACCATCATCGCGCTAAAAGCACTAAGAACATTTCTAGTCTCAACAACACTTGCGTTAATATCTAAAACATCGCAAGCACTTTTTGCTGCCATGATAATATTTTTATTGTTAGGCAAGAAAATTACATTTTTAGCGTTAGTCCTTTTTGCAGCATCGGCCAAATCTTTAGTTGAAGGATTCATAGTTTGTCCGCCACTAACAATTTCATCAACACCAAGACTTTTTAGAATTTCTTCGTTGCCGGAACCTACAGCCACAGCAACAACTGCTAAATCCTTTTGCGGATGCGGAGCTTCTTCGGCTAATTTTTCAACACGCTCTTCACTTTGAAGTTGCATATTATGAATAAAAACTTCAGAAACTTGACCGCGTTGAATAAAATATTCCAAAACCTTATCAGGATGATCGGAATGAACATGAACTTTAAATTTAGGAGCACTTCCAACACAAAGTTCACAATCTCCAATGCTTGATAAAAACTTTAAAGCATCCTCGGTATCCAAAGTATTTGAATCTACTAAAAACTCATTGCAATATCTATATTTAGAACCGGCTCAATCATTAATTTGTTCAATTTCAACTTTTGGTTGAGAGATGTCGCCACCATTTTGTTTAAGCTCTTCACTTATTGCCCCATCATGACCAGTCAAACCACTTGCAATTCCCTCAATAAAAATTGCGAGGCCATAACCACCGGCATCCACAACATTGTTTTCCTTTAAAACTGGCAACAAGTTAGGAGTGTTCTCGACAGATTCATGAGCCTTTTCAGAAACGTAAGAAATAGCTTCAGCGATATTCATTTTTTTGCGTTGGGCATAACGAGCAGCTTTTGCTGAATCGTGAAGAACAGTCAATATTGTTCCATCGACAGGTTTTCTAACAGCCGCGAAAGCAACTTCTTCGGCGCGCGAAAATGCAATTGACAATCCTTGAGTGTCAAAAAGTTCATGCTGCTCATAACCTTCGCAAAGTCCTCGCAAAATTTGCGATGTAATAACACCCGAATTTCCACGAGCACCCATGAGCGCTCCTGTTGTAACAGCTCGCCTTAAGTCAGCAAGCGAAGGATTGTCACCCAACTTTTTAACATGCTCAACAACACTTTCAAGAGTCAAAGACATATTTGTTCCCGTATCTCCATCAGGAACAGGAAAAACATTTAGCTTATTGATTTCTTCTTTGTATTCTGAAAGCATTTCAGAAGCATGAATCAAGGCAGTAATAAAAGGTTTTCTTGAATAATGCATACCTTCATCATTTGAATTCTTAGTCATATTTTGCATATCAGAATTATTAGAAACCATTAAATCTCACTTTTGCGAACACCTTTAATATGAACTCGAATTCCATTAGTTTTTACTCCTAAGGAATCAAAAAGATAATACTTGACAGTATCAATTAACGTTCTTGCTATTGCTTCAAAACTTGTACCATATTCAGCAACAATATAAATATTAATTTTATAACCTTCACTAGTATAGATTACTTCAACGCCCTGTCTATTTAAAATTGGAGGCAAAATATTCGTTAATAAAGTAATGCCATTGGGACTTGCCATACCAACAATTCCATAACAGTCAGAGCAAGCTTGACGAACAACGCTTGCTATTTCGTTAGGGCTAACAATATTTACATTTTCGTTTTGCATAATTACCTCAAAACTTTAAATATTTTACCTTAAATTTAGTGCTCAAACGCGATAATTTTTATCCGCGAGGATGCGCTTGAGCGTGAACATCTTTTAATTTTTTTGCAGACAAATGCGTATAAATTTGAGTAGTAGACAAACTTGCATGACCTAACATTTCTTGAACACTGCGAAGATCTGCGCCTCCGTCTAAAACATCAGTTGCAAAAGTATGTCTCATTGCATGTGGAGAAATCTCCGAAGACACACCAGCAGCTTCGCATTTTTTGTAAAACATTTTACGAATGCTATCAGCCGACATTGGACGACCGCTGTTTCCTATAAAACAAATATCAGAGCTGTTCCCTCGCAAAAGGTTTCCTCGAGCGTTTTCAATATAGTCAGCCAAAGCACTTGCAGCAATGTTATAGATTGGAACGATACGCTCCTTCATACCTTTTCCAAAAAATTTGATTTGGCCGGATTCGAAATTAATGTTTTCAAGTTTTAGATTAGCAACTTCGCTAATGCGTGCGCCAGTTGCATAGAAAAGTTCCATAATCGAGTAATCACGTTTAGCTTTGGATTTGTCAATATCGCTTTCGCTCGCCTCAATCTCTTCCATACAAACCTTCATTAAATTTTCAATATCGTTATGACGAACAACATGAGGCAAAGTCTTTAAAATTTTTGGACCCTTCATAACATCAGCAAAATTATTAGTCTCTTCGCCAATTACATCAAGCCACTTAAAAAAGCTCCGAAGCGAACTCAACCTTCTGTTAATTGTTGTCCGCGCATATTTAGCACCATCCATCTCGGCTAAATAACCACGAAGCTCACGATAATTTGCCATACATGGATCAAGTTGCATGCGCTCACACCAAATTGCAAAACTCATCAAATCATTTTTATAATTTCGAACAGTATGCTCCGAAGAATTTTTCTCGACAGTTAAAGATTCACAAAACTTATCAACCAAAATTGAAAAAGCTTTACACTCATCAGTACTAAATTCAAACTTTTCTATTTTTTCTAAATTTTCTTCCATAATTCATTTACTTCTTTTGCATATTGATCAATTGCAATTCTACCACGCTTCGCAAATTCTTCGTAACGTTGCCTTTTATTCTTAATTTGTTTTTCTAGAGGAGGCAAGATTCCAAAATTTACATGCATTGGTTGATAGTTTATGGTCTCTTCGTTTGTTGCATAATTAATTAGCGCCCCAAAAACAGAATCACTTGGCAATTGTGGTTTTTGTTTGCCTAATAAATTAGCGAGGATAGAAATTGCAGCATGATGGCCACTTCGGACAGCCTCCAAATAACCTTCGGTACCACTCAATTGCCCGGCAACATAAATATTGTCTTTAAGTTTTAAATCTTTGTCTAATAATTTTGGTGAATTAATAAATGTATTTCGATGCATTACTCCGAAGCGAGCGAAGTTTGCATTTTCCAATCCTGGAATCATGCGAAATACTCTCTCTTGTTCAGGAAATGTTAGATTAGTTTGAAATCCAACTAAATTTCAAGCTGTCTTGTTTACGTTTTCGGCTCGAAGTTGAACAACAGCATAAGGTCTCTGTCCGGTTCGAGGGTCAGTCAAGCCAATAGGCTTCATCGCACCAAAGCGTGGAGCGTCAAATCCGCTTCGCGCAACTTCTTCGACAGGTTGACACGCCTGAAACAAATCCTTCGATTCAAAATCTTTTTTAATTACACATTCAGCATCAAGAAGTTCATTGATAAAATTTTCATATTCATCTTTTGTCATTGGAGCGTTTAAATAAGCTCCTACATTTTCACTGTCATACCTATCTTGCGAAAACACGATAGACTTATTAATTGAGTCATCCATGATAATAGGGGCAGCCGCATCATAAAATGCAAGCTCATCATTACCAGTCAACTCCTGTAAACTTTTCGCCAACTTATCGCTTGTAAGAGGACCAGTGCAAAGGATAAGAGCGTCGCAATTTTTAGTTTCACTTTTAATGTCAACGAATTCATCAACAACAATTTCAATATTTTTTTGAGTTGCAATTTTCTCACTAACACTTTTTGAAAACTTATCTCTATCAACGGCCAAAGCATTTCCAGCTTCAATCTTATTTTTTATCGCACAATCATAAACCGGCGAAGCTAAGCCCTCGAGTTCGTACTTCAACATTCCCGCAGCGCTATCTGGCTTTAACGATTTAAACGAATTTGAGCAAACAAGTTCAGCACAATCCCCGGTTTTATGAACCTCGGTCATTTGCTTTGGTCGCATCTCAATTAATTTAATTTGAACGTCGTTGAATTTTGACAAGACAAGCGCTGCCTCGCTACCTGCAAGACCTGCGCCAACAATTGTAACTTTATAGTTTGCCATCAAGGCTAAATTATATATTAAGATTTAAGGACAGGACCATACATTCCATTTGGATATTTAGCAACTTTTCCAGTTTTTTCGGCAGCAACTAATTTTTCCGAAAGTCAAACGCTTGGATTTTTACCTTTAGAATAATTTTTTGCAATTTTATATAAATCATCCATAGACATAGCTTGCGAACACAATGCATATAAAATAGGATTTTCTGAATCTTGAATCTTGTGTGGTTTTTCTTCTATATCTTTAACGGCATCTTTATAATCTTGATTTAAAGGACAACCATAAATTTCAAATAAAGCATTCAAAAAAACTTCATCGTTGATAATTGGTTTTGCTCCATCATAAATTAACTTGTTGCATCCAGAAGAATTGTCGTTTGTAATTGGCCCTGGCACAGATAAAACTTCTTTGTTGTATTTTATTGCATAATCAGCTGTAGAAAATGTCCCGGAAGGAAGCCCAGCTTCAACAATCAACAATGCTTTAGAAAGACCAGCTATAAGCCTATTTCTGGCAAGAAAAGAATGAGGTACGGGAGGGTAATCTCAATCCTTTTCAGAAACAATCGCACCATTTTTATCAATTACTTCTTGATACATCCGCTCATTTCCAACAGGATAAATTTCGTTACATCCTCCACCTAAAAACACAACGGTTTGTTTATTTTCTTTTAACGCAGCCTTATGAGAAGCGCTATCGCAACCGTAAGCTCCTCCGGAAATTATGACAATTCCTTGACGCGCAGCAAGACGAGCAAAATGTCGCGTGCAAGATATTCCATAAGGAGTTGCACGCCTTGCCCCTACAATTCCAATACCTTCTTTAAGTGCATTCGGATTACCAATCAAATACAATTTTTTTGGAGCATCCGGTAAAATCTTTAACGCATTTGGAAATTCATCATCTTCTGGATAAATTTCAAAAGCATCGCCCCTTAGAAATTTATTGTTATTAACCTTTAACATAGCTGCTCAATCATCGAAGTGTTTTTATCACGTACTCTAAATGTAAGCGCTTCGCATAAATGATCATGCGTTACGTTCTCCGAAGTATCAATATCTGCAATTGTTCTTGCAACAGAAAGCACCCTCATAATTCCGCGTCCACTCATATTATTATCGGTGGCAACTTCTTCAAAAAATTCGAAATCATCTGAACTTAATTTGCAAGACTCAACCAAAGCTTCCATATTTTTTGGCCCTTTTGCATCTTTTAATCTTCATTGCGAAAAATCGCGACCTTTTAAAACACCTTCTAAAAGTTCATCTGAGCTTGTCCCGTTCCCTGTATTTAAAACAGATTTCGCATCAATTCGAGACACGTCTAAATGCATATCTATCCTGTCCATTACAGGTCCACCAATTTTTCTTTGATAATTAGAAATTTGCTTTGCGGTGCACTTACATTCATGTTCTTTGTCTCCAAAATATCCACAAGGACAAGGATTAGATGCCGCAATTAACGAAAACCTTGCTGGAAAAGTTACAGCCCCATCAGCTCTAATTATTGTTACGTCTCCAGATTCCATTGGTTGACGAACGCCTTGCAAAACGTGAGTGCCAAATTCAGCCAATTCATCTAAATATAGAACTCCGTTATGAGCGAGTGAAACCTCGCCTGGTCTTGTAGGGTTACCTCCTCCAATTAAACCTGGCAAAGTGGCGCTATGATGAGGGGATCTGAAAGGTCTCACCCCATCTAAAATGCTTGTAACGCTTTCCCCTGCAATTGAGTGAATTACAGCACTTTCCATTTGTTCATCTTTTGTAAGTGGTGGCAAGATTGATGGCAACCGTGATGCCAACATGGTCTTTCCTGATCCTGGGGGTCCTATCATTAAAACACCATGGTTCCCACAAGCTGCAATTTGCAATGCTCGCTTGGCAACATCATGACCAGATATATCTTTGAAATCATAACATTCATAATCTTGATCATTGTTATTGACGAACTCAACAGGCTTAAAATCATTTTCACGAAAGCTAGATAAGGACTCAACATAAAATTGATTCACGCCTTCAATCTCAACACTTTGCTCTTTTGAATCAGCACCAAGTAAGTTCAAACCTTTATCCTTGGCACACAAAGCAAAAGCAAGAAGTCCGGGAATTTCTCGAACTGCTCCGTCAAGAGAAAGTTCACCAATAAGCATATACTTATAAATCTCATCATAAGGAATTTGTCCAGTTGCCACCAATATTGCCACCGCTATAGGCAAATCAAATCCACTCCCACTCTTTTTAATATGACCAGGGGCAAGATTTACAACAATTCGTGCGTTCGGCATAATAAACTTCGAAGACTTAATAGCCGAAAATATGCGTTCCTTCGATTCTTGAATAGAAGAATCAGGCATTCCAACAATTGAAAAACTTGGCAATCCACGAAACACCGAAACTTCCACCTCGACAGGAACAGCTTCCACGCCACGCAAAGTTGCACTTAACAATGAATATCTTCCATAAGATATCTCTTGCACTAGCCAACTCCAAAAGCATTGTAATGATGACGTATAAATGCTCTGTTTTTTGACATAACAAGCAATCCAACAACATCGAAGCGCACCGGCATATCAACATAATCATGATCTTGCAAATACATTGCAGCCAAACACTCATATTTCTTGCGCTTTTTTGGACCAACAGCATCTTCAGGAAGACCTTTTTCCAAATTAGCTCGAGTCTTAACCTCAATAAAAACTATAGTTCCATTATCCATTGCAACAATGTCGATTTCACCAAGCTTACATTTCCAATTTCTATCAATAATTTCATAAGCTTTTCCTTCGAGATATCGTGCAGCAGCTTCTTCGCCTTTTGCGCCCAAAGATTTATTATGACTTGTCTCAAGTTGAATTTCAGTTTCTTCAGCACTCATTTCTCTCCTTTCAATACAGATGTGCATTTTACTCACAAACAATAAACTGGCGCAGAAGAGCGACTGAAATGAGAGTGAACAATACTTAACGCTCGCTAAAAATTTATAAATAAAAATAAATTTGAATAAAAAATATTAAATATAAATAATAATTTAGAAAAAAGACATTTGCATAAATGAACCACAAAACGATTTCCGATGAACTGCCGATAAACCATTTTGCTTGATAGCCTCTATATGCTCGGCTGTTCCATATCCTTTGTTCTGTGCAAAATTGTATTGTGGATAATCTGGACTAATTTTTTCCATGTAAGAATCACGCTCAACTTTAGCAATTATTGATGCAGCAGAGATAGATGCGCACTTCGCATCTCCCTTAATAACATTAACTTCACGGGGATCAAAAGAAAGAGGATTTCCATCCAACAAAATTACATCAATCTTAATTCCTTCGTCTTCAATTTGTTTAACAACATTTCGAAAAGCTCGCTTTAAACATTCAGTCATGCCCAGATCATCAATGTATTTTGGAGGAACAGAAAATGTTTTTGCACATATGGAATTCTTCTTAATGTCTTCAGCAATTTCTTCGCGTTTTTTAGGACTTAATTTTTTTGAGTCATTTAAACCCAAAACTAAAGGTTTAGACTTTAGAATTACTCCACCAACAGTTAATGGACCTGCCAGCGGGCCACGTCCGACTTCGTCAAGTCCTAATATTACACTGCCAGGAAGAGCAGCAATTGTCTTTTCAAAATCATAAAGTATTGAAACGCGCTCAACTTCGGCCTTTTCATCGGCTTTTGCCTTAAGAAATTTGTCCCAAGCTGAAATAACGCCAGCCCTACCATCACTTTTAACAAGTTCAGTTAACATTGAAATATCTGATGCGCTGAATTCCTTAGAATTATCCATAAAAAAAGTCCGTGCCTGAGATACAGACATGGACTTTAAGCTTTCTTTATTTGGCAAAACTACCAATTAAACCAAAGACTTTTCTTTAACTTTAGCAGCCTTACCTACCTTATCACGAAGATAATATAACTTAGCACGATGAACATCTCCATGACGGACAAGCTCAATTTTCTCAATTTTTGGTGAATGAAGTGGGAAAGTTCTTTCTACACCAACAGCAAAGCTGATCTTACGAACAGTAAATGTCTCGCGAGAACCAGAACCCTTGCGAGCAATTACGTCGCCTTGAAATACCTGGATACGCTCACGATTACCTTCAACAATACGGTAATGTACAGCAACATTATCGCCAACCTTAAATTCAGGTAAGCCTTCTTTTTTCTGTTGCAATTCTAATGCATTTATAATATCCATTTTTTCCCTCACTTCCCAAAAAGTGTGTGCAAGCGAGTATTATAGCCAAAAAGCAGGAATCTGACCCAAAAAATTAACAAATACGTGGGAGTTGTTCGCCGACCAATTTATCAAGAATTCGGCGAGTTTTAAACTCAGTTTGAACATAAACTTTAGGAGCAGACGAAGACACTTCGTCAACATAACCAATAATTGCAGATTCCTTACCGTATTTGTTAGCTCGCATAGCTGAAAGCGCAGCATCGGCATGATCAGGCGGGACAATTGCAATCATTTTGCCCTCGTTTGCGACCTGGAAAACATCATAACCAAGCATTTCACATGCACTTTTGACTTCTCGACGGAGCGGAACCTCAACTTCGTTGATTGTAATATCGACATTGCTTTGAGCTGCAAATTCATTGAGAGCCGAAGCCACACCGCCTCGTGTTGGATCGCGAAAACACCTGGTATCTGGAGCAGCTTTTAAGACATCGGCCACAAGGGAGTTCAGTGGAGCAGCATCACTTTTTAGATTGGTCGAGAAATTCAATCCTTCACGGCAGCTCATAATGGTAATTCCATGGTCGCCGATAGTGCCACTAATCAGCACAACATCGCCAGGCTTAATATTTTGACCACTTAAATTAATGCCACTTGGAACAATTCCAATTCCGGAAGTATTAATGTAGATGCCGTCACACTTTCCGTGCTCAACAACTTTGGTGTCACCTGTAACAATTTTAACCCCAGCTTCGGAGGCAGATTTTGCAATGCTAGAACAAATTTCCTTCAAAACCGAAATTTCAAGGCCCTCTTCTAAAATAAAACCAATGCTTAGCGCGACAGGTTTAGCACCGCTGGTAGAAATATCATTAACAGTGCCACAAACTGCTAAACGTCCAATGTCTGCACCTGGAAAAGTCAAAGGTTGAACAACATAAGAGTCAGTCGACATGGCAATTTTTTCACCGTCGCCAAGCTTAATCTTGTCAAGAACTGTAGCATCGTCACCAAGATATATATCTTTATCAATATAAGCATTAACAAATTCGGACTCGATAAGATCACTCATCATAGAGCCACCAGAGCCATGAGACATTAAAATTTTATCCTGATTTGCCATTAAATGCTTCTCCAAGTTGGATTGCTTGCGTTTCGAACATTGATGTAAGAAATTTTGCCTTCGTATTTTGAGAGTAGTTCTTCGGCAACGCGTTCTTTTTCACGAAGATTCTCCGAAGTCCCAACCGCAATTTCAACTCCATTGTTCAAAAACAGATTAGTTGAATTTGCATCCGAAGCTTTTACGTATTTAACTTGATTTTTCAAATCGGTTGTCATAGCGGCAACAACATCAATTGCATTATTGACCGGGTCATCGCTGCAATAAGAACCAATTTCAGGTTGAACCGAAGGGCTAACGTCAACAATGTGCATAACTCCTTCTACATCTGCAAAAATTTGCTGGCTGATGTTTTTTGCAGCTTCGGAATTTTTATCCGGCACAGGCATTAGCCACATGTGGTCCGAAGAAATCGCCCAATTTCGCATCGTCTTATCCGAAGACGAGACCGGGACTTCGACAATTGCCGTGACGCTTCGCTCGGTAACATTAATAACAAGAGTGTTTGGAAAAGACAAAACAATATCAACATCTTGAATTCATGCATCGCGCTTAAGTCGCTTTTTAATTATTTCGGTGTCGACTTTAAGCAGAGTTGTGTCTTCGGGGATATCCATTAGCTGAGACATTTCATCATCGGTCAAGTGCTCAACACCATTAACTTGAACATTTTCAATAGGAAAAGCATCGGTCGAATAAAGATAAATGTATGAACCAATCAAAGAAACAAGCAAAACGGCAACGATGACAAGAATAACATTTCGAATTACGCGGAACCTTTTACGCTTCTTGCGGTCTTCTTTACGCTTCGCTTTTTCGCGTTTGACCAATGTTGGATTTTTAGTGTCGAATTCAACATCGCTCATGTCGACTTTATTTTTTTTACGCATGTTTGGCATTTTAAAAAAGGCTTACTGGTTCCTTAAAGCCTAAGAATTGAACCTCTGGGATTAGTTTAATCTTATTTTGATCATAAACTTTCTTTTGAATTTGACGAATTAACTCAACAACATCAGCCGCTTTCGCATTTCCCGTGTTAACAATAAAGTTCGAATGAACATCAGATACCTGAGCACCACCAACTTTTGCATTTTTAAAGCCAGCTTCTTCAATAAGTTTTCCAGCGAAATTATCTGGAGGATTCTTAAAAACACTTCCGCAACTTAGCGAACCAATAGGTTGATGCGAACGTCTTTCCATTGTCATGAGCTTTGCTCTGTTTCGCATATACTCGCGTTCATTTTCGGACTTCGTTGGTTTAAATTTCATATTAACTTGCAAAACAATTTCATCGTCTTTAATTGGCGAGAACCTGTAACCTCATTCAAGATCAGTTGCTTTCAAATTTTCAACCTTAGCATCTTTATTCATAATTTGAACACTTGTAAGTGACGAAGAAATCCACTGGCGCTTTCGACCCGCATTCATTTTAACAGCACCACCAATGGTTCCAGGAATTCCAACGCAATAGCCAAGACCTTTATAGTAATTCTTTTGGAATTCATTATAGATTTTTGCTGTCTTAACACCAGCTCCAACAGTGCAAATGTTTCGATTCAAATCGAAGCTGAATTTTCTGAAGTCGCCAGCTAATTTAATTATGGCTCCGTCGAAGCCATCATCGCTAACTAAAAAGTTGGAGCAATCTCCAACAATGGTATGTTTAATTCCATGCTCTTTTCCATATTCAATAGTTTCCTTTAGAGCTTGAGCATCATTTACATAGACGAAATATTTTGCGATACCACCAATGTGATAAGTAGTGTGATTAGACATCGGCTCGTCTTTTTTGATTCGAGCGTTATAACCTTCTATTTTTAATTCTTCCATAATCTAATCTCGCCTATTTGTTTTTATTGCTTCTAAAATTTGTGGACCAACCGAAGTAATATCGCCAGCCCCCATCGTGATAACTAAATCACCATTGTCAACTATAGCAGAAATGTGGTCGATAATGTCTAACATGTGCGGAACATAATATGTTTTTGGCGAATTTTTGCCAGCATCGTTTTTAACTATTTCCAAAAATGAATAGCCAGTAACCCCCTGAACAGGCACTTCGCCAGCTCCATAAACGTTTGTAAAAGTTAGTGTTTTGCAACCATCAAATGCATGCGCAAATTCTTTATTGAAAATATCTCGGAAAAGTCCAATTCTACTAAACCTGTGAGGCTGTCAAACAACATGAACGTTTTTAAAATCAAGTTCAAATGCCGCCTTAACAGTTGCAGCAATTTCGGTTGGATGGTGGGCGTAATCATCAACAACGGTGACTCCGCCTTCGCAACCTAAAACATCGAAGCGGCGCTTAATTCCTCCAAAGTTTTTAAGAGCGTCCACAACTTGCGAAGCATCAAAACCAAGGGCATCAAGCAAAACAATTACACTTGCAGCATTTTCTGCGTAATGGATTCCTGGATTATATGGAAGCGCACAATCAAACTTCGCCTCTTCTTTGCGGTTTGAATTTCCAACTTTAAAAACCGGAAGCGTCAAACTAAACTCGCAACCGGTCCCCTTTGTTTTGTAATTTGAAAGAACGCAATCGCAATCTTCACCGAAACCATAAGTGATAACATTTTTTGCAGAACGTTTTGTAATTTCGGTTAAGTTTTTGTCATCACCAGAACAAACTGCCAAACCATTATCCGGAACAAGCTTAATAAAAGTCTCAAACTTCTCATAAATTTCGTCCATATCTTTATAATGATCCAAATGATCAGCTTCAATATTTGTAATAATTGCTGCATAAGGGCTTAAATAAGTGAAAGACTTATCGCTTTCGTCAGCTTCAACAACGTAGTGCTCGCCTTCGCCACTTTTTGCATTAGTGTTATATGGCTTAACAACTCCACCAATTAAAAAGCTTGGGTCGTCGCCAATTTGCTCAAGCGCACTTGCAAGCATCGACGAAGTTGAGGTCTTTCCGTGAGTTCCAGTCACAGCCAAAGTTTTCTTATTACGACCAAGGTAGGCCAGGAGTTCAGCCCTGTGCCAAATTGGGATTTTTGCTTCCTTAGCTGCTTTAAGTTCTGGATTATGTTCCATAATTGCGGTAGACACAACCACAACATCGGGTTTATTGTCGCCCGTTCCAACATTTTCAGATCTATTACCGATGTAAATTTTTATACCTTGGTTTTTAAGCTCATCGGTCAAATTTGAACTACGAAGATCTGACCCGCTCACCTTCATGCCTTGAGCGTTAGCAACAATGGCAATGCCACTCATGCCAATGCCGCCGATACCAATAAAATGCACACTATTTATATGAGTTTTCCCCATAATTACCAGTAATTATATCATATCGCCTGGGGCCGGGGGCAGCGGGAGTTTATTCGTGGTTGATTATTTATTATTTTTGTTTAAAGATTTTCTATTATGTCAGCAATTTTTTTAGCAGAATTTTCAGCATCAAATTTTGAATAAGCGTCACGCATGTCTTCGCGAATATCGTCATTGTCGATTAGTTTAACAACTGCCTTTTTAAATTCGGGACTTGATACTGCTTCGTCGTTTAGATACATTACACAGCCAGCATCAAGAAGTGCTTTTGCGTTATAGAATTGATGGTTCTCAGTTGCATGTGGGTAAGGAATCAAAAGTGCCGGAAGCTTTCTTGCAGTTAGCTCGGCGATAGTTGATGCACCTGCGCGAGAAATGCACATATCAGAAGCGGCCAGAGTTTCGGCCATTTTATTTTGGTAAGCTAAAACCTGATATCTGGCAGCCTTCGCGGCATCTATATCAACTTTGGATTTCACTTCTTCGTATTGTTTATCGCCAGTAATGTGAACAATGTACAAATCCTTACGCTTAAGAAGTTCATCCAACATATCAAGCAACGCATTATTAATATGTGCCGCTCCCAAACTACCTCCGAAGACGAGCAAGACCTTCGCGTTTTCTGGAATGTTTAACATCTTGCGTCCGTCAGTTTTCTTCGCGCTAAAAATACTTGCTCGAACAGGGTTTCCCGTAATATAAACATTGTTGCAAGATTTAATTTTTGCTTTGTCATAAGTAAGACATGTTGCACTCGCGCGCTTGCACAAATATTTATTTGCCATTCCCATGACAGAATTTTGTTCGTGGATGGCGAACGGAATATTAAGTTTTGACGCTGCCCTACAAATTGGAATTGAAACATATGAGCCGAACCCTATAACAGCATCCGGTTTTTGATTCGTAAGTCAAGTCTTCGCAAGTTTAGTGCTTTTACTAATTGAGCGAAGAGCAGAGATAATTGTTCAAGGCTTGTTTCTGTTAAAACCTTTTGCTTCGAAAGCTTTGAATTCATAACCAGCTTCTGGGACCAACTTAGACTCGAGTCTGTTTGGAGTTCCAGCAAAAACAACTTCGTGTTTGCGAGCAACTAATTCTTCAGCCAACGCGAGCGATGGATTAATGTGCCCCGCAGTTCCTCCGGATGTAATTACAAATTTCATATTACTTTCTCCTGTTTCTGCTTGTGCTCTTAGGTTTTGTACTCTTAGGTTTTGTTGTAGTAGTTCTGCTATTTGACTTCGGAGCTGATTTTATTGCCGAAGTAGTTCTTGGCTTAAAGCTTGGCGCAGCCTTCGACCTCTTATAAGCATAACTTTTGTGATTGCTTGCGCGCTTTCTGTCATTTTTCGCTATAAAATTTGGCTCCTTAATATTTGGAGTTTTCTTAACACCGCGAGTCGCCGAAGTTCTCTTAGGGCTTGACTTTGTTCTTGAAGTAGACGACTGACTTGAACGCGAAGGACGTTGCTTCGTAACTTTTTCAAGAACTTCATCAGCCGTCGAAGTTTTAATTCTGCCACCTCCACTTGGAGCGCTGACCTTAAAACCTTGGCGTCGTTTTTCATATTTATCTGGAAGCGAATCTTGTTCGGATCCGGCCAATACAAATCCAACCATCATTAAAGTTGCTATTACAGAAGAACCTCCGGCCGAAATGAATGGAAGCGGCTTTCCGGTTGTCGGAGCAAAACCAATTACACACATAATATTTAAGAAGGCTTGAAAGCCAATCATGATAACAAACGAACCAGATATTGCAGCAGCGAAACGAGAATTTGATCTTGCAGCAATTAACAATCCAGAAATGATTAGCGCACTAAAAAGAACAATAACTAAAAAGCATCCACAAAAGCCCAGTTCTTCGCCAATAATTGCAAAGATGAAGTCGGTCTCTGCTTCGGGGAGATATTGATATTTTTCATAAGAATTTCCAAGTCCAACTCCAAAGAATCCACCTTCGGCGAAAGCATAATAAGATCTAATTAGTTGGTAACCATCGCCGTAACCTTCGGCACCATCATTATAAGGATCCAAAAATACCATCAATCGCGCAAGCCTTCAAGGAGACGCAACAACAACAAACAATCCGAAGAATATAGCAACAGCCAAAAGGATTCAAAAAATTATCATTGGCATTCCGGCAAAAACAAGCAAGGCTAAAATTCCAACGAAACAAATTATTGTTGTGCCAAGATCCGACTGACCAAACAAAATAAAGACAAACATAAATAAACTTACGCCGCCAGCAATTCCAACACATTTCAAAAAATCTATATGACCGTATTTATATTCAGCAAAATACTTTGCAACAATTAAAACCAGAATTATTTTTGCAAATTCGGATGGCTGAAAACTTATAGGTCCAATATAAATTCATCGGCGTGCGCCTAAAATATCAGTTCCACCAATTAAAGTTGCCAGCATAAAGCACATTAAAAGACCAAAACAAGCTCACAAAAATTTCCCTTTTCAAATAGAAAATGGAATTCATCTTCAAATTGCGATGGCTACAACAATTCCAAAAGCATCAAAGAAAATTTGTTTAAGTAAATAACTGTAGGGATTTTCGTTGTTGTTTAAAGCTTCAACATTGGATGCAGAAAAAACCATAACCAATCCAAACAATAATAAAGCCAAAACTGAAAGGATAAAAATTAATCGAGGAACTAAAATATCTGCAGTAACGTTTTTCGCAGGAGTTAATTTTTCTTTTTTTTCTTTAGCCGACATTTTCTTTACACTTCTCCACTAAAGATTTAAAAACTTTTCCGCGCTCTTCGAAGCTTTCGAATTCATCAAACGAAGCACATGCGGGAGACAGCACTACAAAATCTCCCGGAAAAGCTTTCTCCATTGCTAACTTAAAAGCACCACCCATGTTATCTGCAGTCTCGATTAAGAAATTTTCATCTTTAATTTTGCTTTTGAATGCTTCAACGAAGCGCTCTTTGGCTTCGCCATAACAGACAACACCTTTAAGCTGGTCTTTTGCCTTGGAAATAAGCTCATCTAAATTTGTATTTTTGTCTCTTCCGCCAAGCAAAAATATAGCTTTTCCGCGCTCAAAAGAATCCATAGCAACCAAAACTGAATCTACGTTAGTTGCTTTGGAGTCATTAAACAAACGAACACCCGCAACAATTCCGCAATTTTCAAGTCTGTGTTCTAATGAAGTAAACGAAG
>JAUNQF010000001.1:12830-106566 GCA_030536315.1 Coriobacteriia bacterium | reverse complement strand
ACACCCGCAACAATTCCGCAATTTTCAAGTCTGTGTTCTAATGAAGTAAACGAAGACAAGACTTCGGCAATTTGAGAATCTTCAACACCTAAAACAACACAAGCGCTTGCAGCCGCACGGGAATTCACACAATTATGTTCACCAATTATTTTTAGATTTGAAATTGGAATTATGTTATGAATTTGATTTTTGTATTCAACAATAATATTTTCATCATCGTGCGTATTTTTTATCAAATGTTCTAAATCAAATTTTTCAATCTTGTTAATGTTTTCTGAAATAACTTTATCATCAATATTGATGACACCAATCTTTGCATTCCTAAAAATATCAAGTTTTGCTTTAGTGTAATTCTCAAAACTTCCATGCCAATCTAGGTGATCAGGAGTGATATTTAAAAGAACAGAAATATCTGGTGCAAATTTATCGCACAAGGCTAAATGATAAGAAGAAACTTCACACACATAAATGTCAGTGTGTTCGTATTTTGACTTTCTTAAATTCGAAGCCACACAATCAAGTGCAACATTACCAATATTTCCAATACTTTCGGCATGCTTTCCACTGCTCTGCAAAATATGTGTAATTAAAGAAGTCGTTGTTGTCTTTCCGTTAGTTCCGCTTACAGCAACTCATGTATCCTGTGCGTCACTTTCACGTCAGGCAAACTCAACTTCGCTGATTACTTCGTTGCAATTTTTCTTCGCAGTTTTAATTAGAGGATTGTTTTCAGAAATTCCCGGACTTGTAACACACAAATCAAATTTATGCTTTAATTCTTTATCGTCAAAAGAGGCAGTGGCACCGCATTTCAACAATCTATCAGCCGCACGCATAGCAAATTCTTTTTTCTCACCTGCATAAACATGCACAGACTTAACTCGTTTGCCTAAAAGTTCACACATATAACTGGCAACAACATTGCCAGTCTTTCCAAGACCAAGAACACAAACATCTCCTAAATTTTTTGGTGCGTAATTTTTATCTTTTAATAATTGAACTTCTCCCATTTACACTGCTCCCATTTTGATAAGCAATGTCCAAGAAAAGTAAATTGCAAAACCAAACGAAGATAAGATTCCAGTTATGATTCAAAAGCGAACAACAACTTTTGTTTCGCTTCAGCCTTTCTTTTCAAAATGATGATGAAGTGGAGCCATCAAAAATATTCGTTTCTTCGTTCTTTTGTAATGAAGAACTTGAATGAAAACCGAAAACGCTTCAACAACATACATGCCACCAATAATTATTGAAAGCACTTCTGTTTTTGTAAGGACCGAAAGGCACGCAAGTCCCATACCTAAGGCAAGTGATCCTGTGTCTCCCATAAAAATGTCAGCCGGAAATGCATTGTGCCATAAAAAGCCAATGCAACCGCCAGCCAATGCTCCAGAAATAATTGCACAGCTTAAAGAATCTGCTCTGTAAGACACAGCTGCCATAACAACCATAATAATTACACTACTACCTGCTGCTAAGCCGTCAAGACCATCAGCTAAGTTGCATGCATTACACATCCCTACAAGCAAAATATCAATCAAAATTAAATAAAGTCAAGGGATCATGATCCCGTTGCCTATAGGAAGAACTGTTGTTCAAACTCCTAAATCTAAATCAATAATAAATGGGATAGTAACTATCGGAGTAATTCCCAAAGCATTAACGGCATATAAAATAAAAACAGTTGCAATTAAAAATTGAAAGATTAATTTAACTGTTGGGGTGAGACCCAAGGACCTATGAAAAACAACTTTAGAAACATCATCAATCAAACCAAGCAAACCTGCAGCCAATATTGCAAGAACTAAAGCAATTACTTCTGGAGACCAGATGCCCATAATTGTAATTGTCAAAACCATTGCAATTAACATTACAACTCCACCCATTGTTGGAGTGCCTTGTTTTACATAATGAGTTTCAGGACCGTCGATTCTAACTTGCTGGCCAATATGACTCTTTTTTAAGATGCGTTTTCAAATTGGAGTAATTATTAAACTGAATAAAACGCACATAGCTATTGAACAAAATACTATAAATGATGGATATTGAGCATAACCTTGTAACATAATTCCTCCTAAACCACCAGTTCCTCAACAACTTTTTGAAAACCCATAATATTTGATGCTTTAAATAAAACAATGTCATCTTTGCTCGCAAGATCAAGCAACTTAAGTTTTGCATTGTCAGTTTTTTCAAATCAAAATATATTGTCCGGGCTAATTCCGTTTTTCTCTGCCGCCTTTGCAATGTCTTTTGAAAACTTACCTACACTAATTAATATATCAATTTTATTATTTGCAACAGCAAGCCCAACTTCTTCGTGAGCTTTTTGAGTGTAATCTCCAAGTTCAAGCATGTCACCTAAAAATGCAATTCGCTTTCCACTACATCTAGAAGTTGCGAGGGTCTCTAGCGACCCAATCATGCTTTGCGGATTTGCATTGTAAGCATCATTAATTATTGAAAAACCCTGTTTGGACGTTAGTTTTTCAAACCTTCCAGATTCGCCTTTCAAATTATTTAAAACTTGAATAACTTTCGAAGGCATGATATCAGCCATCATTCCAACCGCAAAAGCAGCACACGCATTAATGACATTAAATTTTCCAGGAAGGTTTAACTTGACCGAAAACGAATCAGCATCGGAATTTATAAATCCTTTTAAGAAAACGTCAAAAGAGGAATTTCCGTCTTCGTCAGTTTTTAAATTTTCAAACCAAACTTGCGGAGAATCTAAACTTTCAATATATTTTGTTCCGCCAAAGAAAATAGTTTCAATATTTCGCTCTTTTAGTTTTGCGTAGTCAATAATAAAATTACGAAAATCATCATCCGCTCACAAAAACATCTTTCCAATTTTGTCTGGAATTGCCTGCGCAAGCTCACTTTTTGCTTTAGCAATGTTTTCTTGAGTTTTAAGGAATTCAATATGCGCAGTGCCAACATTTGTAATAATTCCTCATTCTGGTTGAGCTATATCACAAAGGTTTGCAATTTCACCCGGAGCATTCATGCCCATTTCTGTAACTACAAAATCGTCTTCAAGGTTGGCTTTACAGAGAGTAATTGGAAGCCCGAGATCGTTATTGTAATTTCCATCGGTTGATGTTACTTGATATTTAGAACTTAAAACTTGGGAAACAAAATTTTTAGTGCTTGTCTTTCCAACGGAACCAGTTATACCAATAATTTTTCCCATAATGTTTTTGCGTCACTCAACAGTAATGTCGCGAATAGCTTGACGTGCATCTTTAGTCTTAATAATTGAAGCGGCATGATCATTAGCAATAATTTTTGTGTCATCTGCAATATCTCTGTCACAAACAACAATACTTGCGCGATCGTTAATTGCATCGTTTATATATTCAAAGCCATCACTGTGCTCACCCTTAAGAGCAACAAACAAATCACCACATTCAATTTTTCGAGAATCAATTTTTAAAGCTGTAGAAAAAACAGTTGTGTCAAGCGGAGGAACTAAAAATTCTCCATCGCAAGCTTCCCGTATTTGTTCAGCATTTAAATTCATATTAGCCCTTCGCAGCAATCTTTAGTCTCTCAATTGTATAAGACATAATGTCTTTCCATACAGGTGTAACGGCGGCTTCGCTAGGAACTCGCTCGCCGCCAACAAAACATAACATTGGGACATTTGCTTCGGCTAAAAATCCTACAAACGAAGCATAGTAGGTTCCCGTTAAATATTTACCATTCGAATCTGAAATTTCTCCGGTTCCAGTTTTGCCCGCGATACCATAACCCGGAATGTTTGCGTGTGTTCCAGTTCCGTTTGTAAGAACGCCCTTTAACATATCAACCATTACAGGAATTGCATTTTTGTTATAGATCAATTCTTCTTCGCCATATTCTTCATCACGTTCTGCTTGAAGATATCTCATTAAGAAGTGAGGAGTTTTTGCATAGCCTCCATTTGCAAGCGAAGAATAAAAACGACACATCTGAAGTGGTGTTACAGTAACACCTTGCCCAAATGAAATATTATAGGCATGAATTTTTGACCACTTGTCGAAGTCAAGCAAATAACCGCCGGTGTCTCCCGGATAATCAACGCCAGTGTCTTCGTTAATTTTATATTGCAAAAGCTTGTCATGATATTTATCTCAACCGAGTCGTTCAGTGGAAAGTGATATTCCAACATTTGAAGACTTTTCAATAATTTGACGAAGAGTAAAAGTTTGATCGGCTCTGTCATGAGCATCCTTAACAACAAATTCGTCGGCGGCAATACTATTTGGACAAAATACTTCAGTGTCAGGGGTCATTGCATTGTTCTCTAAAATAGCTGTTGCAGCTAAGGTTTTGAACGTGGAACCCGGCTCATAAGTTGTGCTAATGCATTTAAGATCAGTTGCCCCTTCTTCGGCTGAACTTAGGTCGGCAGGATTTAACAAAGGAAGCGAAGCCGCCGCATAAATTTCACCATTAGTTGGGTCCATTAAAATTGAATGCATGCTTGTGCTTCCTAATTTTTGATTTCATTCAACAAGAGTGTTTTCAACTTTTTGTTGGAGCTCTACATCAATAGAAAGCATGATGTCTTGGCCATCAATAACTTGAGTCTCTTGCAAAACTCCGCCGGGGATCGGCATGCCTTCGTTGCCTTGTTGGCGAACAGTTCGACCGCTGGAACCTCTCAAAATATCATCGTAGTAAAGTTCAACTCCGCAAAGGCCGTCACCATCTATGTTAATGGCACCAATAATTTGACCTGCGACCTGCCCATATGGATAAACTCGCTTCTGGTCTTCTTGGAAATAAATGCCCTTAATATTTTCATCTTTTAGTTGTTGAGCAACTTCAACATCAACACGACGCTTAACATAAGAAAACTTCAGCTTCTTGTTATTTATAGAATCAATGTAATCGCTTGCGCCTCCGCCCAAAACTTTTGCAAGCTTGGTTGCTACCTCTTCGTCATTTTCAATCTCGGAAGGATTGGCATAAATTGTTTTAGCTTCTTTACTATACGCAAGCACATTTCCGTTGCGATCATAAATGGCACCACGCTTTGGCATTGTGTCATAACGAATTGTTCGAGTAGCGATTGCCTCTTTAGTTTTTGCTTCGGCATCAATAACTTGCAAGTAAAACAGCCTGAGCAGGATGATTAGAACAAGAACACCAAAAATTGCAAGGGCTGCATAAATTCTTTTCGGCGAAACATTAAAAGACATAGGGCCTCGCTTATGGGTTAGATTTTGCTGCCCGGTCTAAACTTTCAACTAAAGAAACATGATTGTTATCATCATAAGCCAAAACATCTTGGCCTATATCAAATACAGTAATTGTACTTGGCGCAATTAATGAATATTGCGAAGCAACTTGACGGATGCGTCCCGAATTTGCAAGAGACGAATCTTGAACTTCCAAAGCATTCTTCGAAACTAGTTCACCATCAATTGCTTTTGAAATTTCTTGCGAAGCAATTCCGTTTGAAACAGTTGCCGAAGTCATTCCAACACGAATGAATGCCAAAACAGCAACCAAAACTACCAGTACAGCAGCAACTTTTGCGAGCGTCACAATCATAGGAGACATTGCTGAACTTTTCATAATGCTTCTTTGAGTAACATCTCCCGCAACCGCATGCATATCTTGCTTCATTGGAGTTGCAGGTTTAGATTTAGGAACAGAAACAGGACGAAACTTTCTCGCCGCATTTCCATCATAAATTCCATTTGAAAAATTCGCTGTTGCAATTGTTTGTGCCGCGCCAAATTCAAAATTTCTACTTGGACGCGCAGCATTTTGGCTTAAGTTTATAGAGCGATTGTAATCACTTCGGCGGTTTGTAATGCCTTCGTCATCAAGCGACCACTTAACCGCACGAGGAAAAGAGCCTCGCATTGTAGGTTGCTTAACTCGTCTGTTAGATTCAGCAAAATATTGTGTATTTTTAGTTGGAGTCGAAAACTTCGAAGAGCCATAGTTGCTAAATTTTCCTTTTTGTATGTTAGTTCTAAGTGTTGGCATAGTTCATTTAATCTACGGTTTCACTTAACTTTTGAGCAACTCGAAGCTTTGCACTTCGGCTTCTCGAATTTTTTTCGATTTCCTCCTTAGTTGGTGTAATCGGTTTACTTGTCAAAACTTTTAATACCGGCTGCTTACCACAAATGCACTTCGGAAGATCTGGAGGGCACGTGCATCTGTTAGCCATTTCTGAAAATGTGTCCTTAACAATCCTGTCTTCAAGCGAATGGTATGTAAGGACCATGATTTTTCCACCTGGATTAAGCCACCTAATTGCTGCATCAAGTCCACTTTTCAAAACCTTCAACTCATCATTGACCTCAATTCGTAGCGCTTGAAAAGTTCGCTTTGCAGGGTGGCCTCCTTGTCGTCTTGCGGCGGCTGGAATTGCACGTTTAATAATGTCAACAAGCTGATAGCTACTTTTAATCTCCGTTTTTTCGCGAGCCTTCACAATCTCGCGTGCAATTTCCTTCGCTCATTTCTCTTCGCCGAGATCGCGAAGGACCCGAATAAGATCGCCCATGCTATAGAAATTAACGATCTTAGCTGCATTTAAATTTTGTTTAGCCGGGTCCATTCGCATGTCAAGCGGGCTGTCATCCTTAAAGGAGAAGCCTCTAGAGATATCATCAATTTGATGGCTGGACATACCCAGGTCCATCAAAATGAGACCAAAACCAGGAATTTCCTGCTGCAACATTATCTCGTCGAGGTTGCCAAAGTTATCATTCACAAGCCTAATTTCAGGCCTTGATTCCTCCGGCAAACTACGAAGCCGAGTATCCGCTGCTTCGATCGCCTCGGTGTCTTGATCAATTCCAATCAAAAGACCGTCCTTGCCAAGCACTTTTGCAATCTCAACCGAATGACCAGCGCCTCCCAAGGTGCAGTCGACAAAAATGTCTCCATTAAATCCCTTGGCTTGCGCAACAATTTCATCCAGTAAAACAGGAATGTGCCGATATTCGTTTTTCAAAGTGCTCATATGCTATTCGTATATCAAGGTCTCCAAGTCTATCGACTCAAGTTCACTTTCCATACGCTTAGCGTCTCAAATTTCGAAGTGGCCCGCGTTTCCAACAATGGCCACATCTTTGCCAAGTCCAGTAATTTTTCTAAACTTCGCTGGAATGTTAATACGCTTTGCCGAATCAATCGTGATGTCTTCAACTTCGGCATGAAGGGCACGCATCAATTGCTCATGCTTTTTATTGCGAGGGTTGTAACCGCCAGCCGATTCAAAAATCGAATCAACATAAACGTCAAAATCCTCGGTCGTAAAAACATATAAGCATTCGCGACCTTCAGTTCCGTCTTTCGAAGGGGAAGGTGTGATTACTAAATCGATGCTTGAGATTTCCTCGTTGTTCAGCGCGCGATCATAAGTCTTGCGGAACTTCATTGGAAGCGCCACACGACCCTTGTCATCGATGCGATGATAATATGTACCATAAAACTGAAGCATCTTTTTCTTTTTTCCTTCCCTTCTCGGATGCGAATGTGCGGTGTGCGTTTGTGTTTTGTTTTTAAAAATTTTTGTACTACGTTTGCACATTCGCCGCGTACCTACGCAAATTGCAGACTTACAACAACATTTCCGTCTGCTCGTGCGTTTAACAAATATAAACGGCAGCTACATTTTTTTATTCGTCTGAACTGCATTTTTAGTTCATTTGCGGTCCCCGGCAACGCCACCGAAGACCAATGCCGTTCTTTGTTGATTCCACATTATATGACATTTTCCCCCACTTTCACCCATTATTTTACAAAATATTAAACTTTTTTAGAATTTCAGAACACTTGATTTATGTTATATAATAGAAGCAGTTAAAGGGGTGGGTATGAAAGTTTTGATGATTAATGGAAGTCCGCATGAGGCTGGTAGTACTTTTACTGCTCTTAGTGAGATGAAGAAGATTTTTGATGCGGAAGGCGTTGAGGCTGAGATTGTTCAAGTTGGGCATTTGGATATTCCTGGATGTAAGGCTTGCGGTTATTGCTATAAGGCTGGCAAGTGCAAGTATGATGATATTGTAAATGAGATTTTGCCGAAGGTGGAGGAAGCTGACGGGCTTGTTGTTGGTGCACCCGTTTACTTCGCTTCGTCGAATGCAACTCTTAATGCTTTTATGGATAGACTTTTCTATGTAATGTTGCGCAAAGATGTCCGAATGAAGGTTGGTGCTTGTGTGGTTTCGGCACGTCGCGGTGGTTTGACTTCGAGCTTTGATCAGCTCAATAAATACTTTACGATTGCTGGAATGCCTGTTGCAAGTAGCCAATATTGAAATGGAATTCATGGCAATAATGCCGAAGATGCGAAGCAAGATGCCGAAGGCTTGCAAACCATGCGCACTCTTGCAAACAATATGACATTTTTAATGCGCAGTATTCAACTTGGTAAAGAAAAGTTTGGTCTGCCCGAATTAGAAAAGAAGACTTACACTAACTTTATTAGATAATCAAAAAATTACTTGCAGGATTTGTCCGACGTTTTGGTGGCTTTGAAGAAAGTTGTGATGATCTCTCCTGCCACGACGATGAGGATGATGAAAAGGCTGATTCGCGGAATAAAGATTGCTGTGATGCCCGCAATGAAAAGCCCTACGTAGTAGATAACTCGCGTGATGGTCGTGGTGGATTCGTCCTTCGACGCTTTGGGGTTTTCATGGAGGATCGTGATATCAAGAATTTGAAAACTGATGGCCCAAAGCAAAAGATTAACTAGGTAAATTAGCATCGGGAGCGTGGCATCAGGATTGTGGCCGAGGTAGTGAACAGTGAAAGGCACGAAGCACGCGAAGAGAAGCCACAGGCCGTTTAGCAGATAAACATGACGACCGACGCATTCGATTTTGCCGAAAAGCTTGTTGTGATTATAAAGGTTAATATAAATTTGGAAGAAACTGATTACGAAGGCAAGGAGCACCGGCCATTGCGCGGCAAAATCGCCCCAGGCAACACCGCCAGGAAGTACCAGCTCAAGTACCATAATTGTGGCAACAATCGCAAGCACTCCATCGCTAAATGCTTCAACTCTGCTCTTCTTAATCATTAGTTCCCCTTTAACATTAACAATTTTACTATAACATGAAACAAAAATCGAGTAAACACCCCGGAGTCAATCGAGTACTGACCGCGGGCAAAATGGGGTAAAATAGGTTGGGAGAAAAGGAGCGAAGATGAAGATTGTAGTTTTGGATGCATATACTGAAAACCCAGGCGATCTTAGTTGGGATTGGCTTGAGAATTATGGCGAATATGAAATTATCGAACGAGTTGATAGCGGCGCGGATGCGGTTATTGAGAAAATCGGAGATGCGGAAATTGCAATCACGAACAAAGCTCCAATCACAAAAGAAGTAATTGATGCGTGCCCAAATCTAAAATATGTAAGCGTTCTTGCTACGGGTTACAATATTGTAGATGTGGATTATGCAAAAACAAAAGGCGTAGCCGTCTCTAATGTGCCAGCTTACAGCACGAATTGTACTTCGCAATATGCAATAGCTTTAATGCTTGAAATGACAAATCAAGTTGGCCTTCACAATGCTGCGGTGCATAATGGAGAGTGGCAAAATTCGCGAGATTTCTGCTTTTGGAAGAAGCCTGTCATCGAGCTTGCTGATAAAACAATGGGAATCATCGGTCTTGGCTCTATTGGTCAGCAGACTGCGAAGACCGCAAAAGCGATGGGAATGAATGTAGTTGTCTATACTCCTCACCCAAAGGATGACTGGCGTGGCTTCGTCGATTTTGTGAGCTTGGATGAACTCTTCGGCACATCTGACGTGATTGTTTTGCACTGTATTCTAAATGACGAAACCAAGGAAATTATTAATGCCAATAACATCGCGAAGATGAAAGACGGTGTGCTAATTGTTAACAATGGTCGAGGAGGGCTGGTCAACGAAGCGGACCTTGCCAGTGCACTAAATTCTGGAAAAGTTGGAGGCGCCGCTGTGGACGTTGTTTCTGAAGAGCCGATCAAGGCTGACAATCCACTTCTGGGTGCGAAAAATTGCATAATCACACCTCACATTTCTTGGACGTCAATTGAATGCCGCCAGCGCATTATGGAAATCACAGAAAATAACATCAAGTCTTTTATTACGGGAAATCCAATAAATACTGTATAATACTCGCATAATTTAAGGGGGCGAAATGTCATTTTTTGAGGACAGAAAATTGTTTGGAATTGCGAAAAAAACAACGCCCGAAAAGCTTCAAAAGCGCATGAATTTCTTTATGGCGAAAATGAGTTTTGCCAATCACAGCAAGAATGTTTTATACGCTAAAACTGTAATGGAAAAACAGGCACAATCGATTGTTGTTGAACAATGCAAGCGAGAACTTCGCAGACTAATTAAAATTGCAAACAAGATGGACCAAAATGACGTCAAGTTCAAGGAAGTTTTTGGAAGCGATTTTAATGAATGATACAATGCTGCGGAGATGCGTTGAATGGCAAATCCGCCTGGAACTATGCGTTCTTTAGATGTAACTCCCCCAGAACTATAAAAAAGGCTCCGTGATGGAGCCTTTAAATTATTGAGTGTTACCGAAAAGTTCGATGCTGTCGCCTTCGCGAAGTTTAACGATCGCTTTCTTCCAAGTTTTAGTGTGACCCGGAGTATAGCGAACTCGCTTCGGCTTTGGCTTTACAGTACTAACATTTACGTTTAGAACTTTTACATCGAAGATTGCCTCAACGGCATCTTTAATCTCAATTTTGTTGCTGTCCTTAGCAACTTCGAAGGTGTATTTGCCCTTCTCCATCATGTCATAAGAACGCTCGGAGATAACAGGACGAATAATTACTTCGCGTGGATCCTTTTGAATATTCATTATGCCAACACCTCCTGAATATGAGCTAAAGCTTTTTCAGTAATGATCAAAGCTTTATTGTCAACAAAATCATAAGTGTTCATAGCAGAAGATGGAATGCAGTTAACACCCTCAATATTTCTAAATGAGAGGTAAGTGTTAACGTCTTCTTCGTCAACTACTAATGTAACACGCTTGCCATCAAGCTTTAGAGCCTTAAGGAATTTTGCAGCGTCTTTTGTAGCAGGTTTTTTGAAAGCAAAATCCTTAGCAATAATAAGCTGGTTGTCAGCTGCTTTTGCCGAAAGAGCACTACGCATGCTAAGTTTAACTTCCTTAGAATTAACCTTGAAAGCATAGCTTCTTGGATGAGGTCCGAAGACAACGCCACCACCTGTCATTTGAGCAGCACGAATTGTACCTTGACGAGCACGACCAGTTCCCTTTTGACGGAACGGCTTGCGGCCACCACCTCGGACTTGGCTGCGAGTCTTTGTATCAGCGCTACCTTGACGCCAACTTGCGCGTTGAGCACGAACAACTTCATGCATAACAGCAACGTTTGGCTTAACACCGAAGACAGAATCTTCGAGCTTTGCGCTGCCCGCATCCTTTCCAGTGATATCTTTTACTTTAACATTTGCCATATTACTTCACCGCCTTGACTTTTAAGATTGCGTTTTTGCCACCAGGAACGGCGCCTTTAATAAGCATGATGTTTTGTTCTTCGTCAATTCGAACAAGCTCAAGGTTTTTGGTTGTAACAGTATCAACACCCATATGTCCTGGAAGACGCATGCCTTTCAAAACACGCGAAGGTGTTGCACACATACCAATAGAACCTGGAGCACGATGGAAGTGAGAACCATGTCCACCAGGACCACCGCCGAAACCATGACGCTTCATAGCACCAGCGAAACCTTTACCCTTCGAAGTACCAGTTACATCAACCTTTTTAACCTCGGCAAAATTAGCAACTGTAATTTTGTCACCGCTCTTAACTTCGGCAATTTCTTCGTCGCTAAGACGAACCTCGCGAAGATACTTAGTAGGCTCAATGCCAACCTTTTTGAAGTGGCCAGCAGTAGGCTTGTTTACACGAGCCTTGCCCTTGTTATCCTTGCGAACAGAGCCGAAGGCGAGCTGAACAGCGTTGTAGCCGTCAGTTTTGCCAGTTTTCTCATTCTTAACGCTTGTCTTGACCTGCGCAATTACGTTAGGTTCAACGCTTAGCACAGTTACAGGCAATACGCGGTCGTCCTCAGAATAAACCTGAGTCATTCCAACCTTTTTTCCATAAATAGTCTGAATCATAATGCACCTACCTTAAAGTTTAATCTCGATGCCAACTCCAGCAGGCAAATCAAGGCGCATTAGCGAATCAACAGTGTTTTGGGTTGGTTCCAAAATGTCGATTAAACGCTTGTGAGTGCGCATTTCAAATTGCTCGCGAGAATCCTTGTTTACGTGCGGGCTTTTGATAACGCAATACATGTTGCGCTCTGTTGGAAGCGGGATTGGACCAGAGATCTTCGCACCAGTATTTAGCGCAGTGTCAACAATCAACTTAGTTGACTGATCAACAAGCTCGTGATCATAACCCTTTAAACGAATTCTAATCTTTTGCTTAGCCATCTTAATCTGCCTTTCTATTCTTCTGTCTTATTTCCGCCAGACTTAGCGATAATTTCGTCGCTAACATTTTTTGGTACTGGCTCATAAGAATCAAATTGCATTGTGTAGCTTGCACGGCCTTGTGTTCCACTTCGAAGATCTGTTGCGTATCCGAACATTTCTGAAAGTGGAACTTTTGCCGAAATTGTCTTGGCGTTACCTTGGTCTCCCATGCCTTCGATCTTGCCACGGCGAGAGCTCAAGTTACCCATAACATCACCCATGTATTCTTCTGGGGTTTCAACTTCGACGGCCATCATTGGCTCTAAAATTACCGAATTTCCCTTGCGAAGTGCATCTTTGATAGCCATTGAACCGGCAACCTTAAATGCAGCTTCGGAAGAGTCAACTTCGTGAAATGAACCATCAACAAGCTCAACCTTAACATCCACAACAGGATAACCTGCCATAACACCAGACTCGAGGCTTTCTTGAATTCCCTTGTCAACTGCTGGGATGAATTCTTTAGGAATTGTACCACCAACAATTTTGTTAACGAATTCGTAGCCCTTGCCGGCTTCTTGTGGATACATATTAATAATGGCATGACCATATTGACCATGACCACCAGACTGACGAACGAATTTACCTTCGGCGCCATCAACTTGCTTGGTAGCAGTTTCACGATAAGCAACCTGAGGTTTACCAACATTAGCTTCAACCTTAAATTCACGAAGCAAACGATCAACGATGATCTCGAGGTGAAGCTCACCCATGCCAGCGATGATTGTCTGACCTGTTTCGTGATTAGTTGAAACGCGGAATGTTGGGTCTTCTTCGGCAAGTTTCTGCAACGCAATTGCCATTTTATCCTGCTCAGCCTTAGTTTTTGGCTCAACAGCAATGTCGATAACAGGATCAGCAAATTGCATGCTCTCAAGGATGATTGGAGCATTTTCAGCGCAGAGGGTATCACCTGTGTTTGTATCTTTAAGACCAACAACAGCAACAATGTCTCCAGCCTTAACCTTATCAATGTCCTGTCGCTCGTTAGAGTGCATCTGCAAAAGACGACCGATGCGCTCTTTATTGTCCTTAGTTGCGTTTAACGCATAAGAACCAGAATCAAGCGAACCAGAATAAACGCGAATATAAGTTAACTTACCAACATATGGGTCAGTCATAATCTTAAATGCAAGTGCACTAAATGGAGCACTTGGATCAGCCGGACGCTCTTCTTCGCCGTTCTTTGTCTCACCCTTAATAGCAGGAACATCAAGAGGACTTGGAAGATAATCAACAACAGCATCCAAAAGTTCTTGAACACCTTTGTTCTTATAAGAGCTACCAACGAAGACTGGGTGCAACTTACATGCAATAGTTCCTTTGCGGATTGCAGCCTTAAGTTCATCAACAGTGATCTCTTCGTTGTCCAAGAATTTCATAGCAACGTCGTCGTCACAGTCAGCTGCGGCTTCAACGAGCTCATCATGCTTTTTCTGAGCTAAGTCAGCAAATTCATCAGGAATTGCATCCAACTTTTCTGGATAAGTCATGCCCTTGTCGTCAGCCTTGAAATCCCAAGCAGTCATTGTTACAAGATCGATAACGCCCCAGAAATTTTCTTCGGCACCCATTGGAACTTGAGCAGCAACAGCAGGTGCGCCAAGGCGGTCGATCATAGTCTCAATTGCGTGGAAGTAATCTGCACCAACGCGATCATACTTATTAATGTAAGCGATTGTTGGAACACCATAGCGGCTTGCTTGGCGCCAAACAGTTTCAGACTGAGGCTGAACACCAGCTACAGCATCGAAAACTGCAACTGCACCGTCAAGTACGCGAAGCGAACGCTCAACTTCGGCGGTGAAGTCTACGTGGCCTGGAGTGTCAATAATTTGGAAACGATAAGGCTTACCGTTTTCTGCACCACCAGGATAGTTCCAGAAACAAGTTGTCGCAGCAGATGTAATTGTTACACCGCGCTCTTGCTCTTGCTCCATCCAGTCCATAGTGGCCGCGCCTTCGTGAACTTCGCCGATTTTGTGAGTTTTACCGGTGTAGTACAAAATACGCTCAGTTGTAGTAGTTTTACCAGCATCGATGTGGGCCATGATGCCGATGTTTCTTGTATCTGATAAAGGTAATTCTTTCATTTAAGTCTCCTTTTACCTATTAGAACCTGTAGTGAGCGAAAGCTCGATTTGCCTCTGCCATGCGAAGAACCTCTTCGCGCTTTTTCATTGCCGAACCTAAATTGTTGGTAGCATCCATAATCTCACCAGCGAGGCGCTCTTGCATGCTGTGTTCTTTGCGTTCGCGAGCATAATCTACAAGCCAGCGAATTGCCAAAGTTGTAGCACGACGAGGAGCAACTTCCATAGGAACCTGATAAGTTGCACCACCAACACGCTTCGGCTTTACTTCGAGCGTAGGACGAAGATTGTCCATCGCATCTTTGAAAACCTTTAGCGGATCACTTTTTGTTTGAGCCTCGATAATATCAAAAGCATCATAAACAATGTTTTCAGCAATTGACTTTTTACCGCTCAGCAAAACCTTATTAATAAGCTGAGTTACAAGCACATCATTGTACTTAGAATCGGGCTTAACTTCCCTGTGAGTTGCACGAGTACGTCTCATCTTAGCCCTCCTTCTTTGTTCCGTAGCGGCTACGTGCTTGTTTGCGATTGTCAACGCTTGCACAATCTAAGCATCCGCGAATTACTCTATAACGAACACCAGGAAGATCCTTTACACGACCTCCACGGATTAAAACCATGCTGTGCTCTTGAAGGTTGTGGCCTTCGCCTGGGATGTAAGCTGTAACTTCCATGCCATTTACAAGACGAACACGGCAAACCTTGCGAAGTGCAGAGTTTGGCTTTTTAGGGGTTGTTGTGTAAACCCTGGTGCAGACACCACGCTTTTGAGGATTGCTCTTAAGCGCTGGAGCCTTAACCTTGTCGGCCGAAGTAATACGGCCTTTTCTTACTAACTGGTTAATGGTAGGCATTAATTTTTCCTTTCTATTCCTTTCCATTTTCCTTGCGTGACCTGGAGCAATGCAACAAAATACCTGCTCGCAAAAATCGCGCGGACTGCACATATTACTCGTGAAGATGCAGGTTGTCAAGAACTATTTAAGACAACCCACCCTGGCGTGTATATTTTTAATTTTTCTAATTTGTGCTACAATTTGGGTATGGAAAATGCTATTGAAATTGCTAAACATCTTGGATTCGATGCGACTTCCGCGAAGCCCTTCGGCTCAGGACATATCAACGACACTTTTAAGGTTGTGACCAGCAGTGGTCCTGTAATCCTGCAAAAAATTAACACGGACATTTTCAAAGACGCTGATGGCATGATGGACAACATCAAAAAGGTATCTGATTACCTTTCAAGTATTGGCAAGACCACTTATAAGGTTTTGGCGTATGAAAAGCCTTGGCGAGTTTTGAGCTTTATTGATGGGGCTCATAGTGTGGATGTTATCGAAGACCCTGCTCAAGCCTTCACTGCGGGCGCGGCCTTCGGAGCCTTTCAAAATGATCTTGCAAATTTTAAGGCAAGCGACCTAATTGAGACAATTCCGAAGTTCCACAACACGCTTTGACGTTTAGAGGAGCTCGACACAGCTGCCAAGGCAGATAAGCTTGACCGTCTCAAAAATGTGGAAGCCGAGATGAGCTTCGTTGATAAATATAGAAGCCAGGCTGGCAAGGTTTTAAAGCTAATGGACGAAGGCGAAATTCCAGTGCGCATCACTCACAACGACACCAAGATTAACAACGTTATGCTTGATGATGAAACTGGCGATGCTATTGCGGTTGTTGATTTGGACACTGTTATGCCAGGTTGTGCGCTATATGATTTTGGTGATATGGTGCGCACGGCTACGGCTTCGGCGGCCGAAGACGAAAAGGACCTGAGCAAAGTTTATTCTAAGATTGAATATTTTGAAGCGCTTGTTAAAGGTTATCTTTCTCAGGCGAAGTTTTTGAACGAAGCCGAAGTTGAGAACCTCGTTTTTTCTGGCATCTTAATTACTTTTACAATTGGCATCAGGTTTTTGGCCGATTACTTGGCCGGTGATGTTTATTTTAAAACTGACTATGACGATCACAATTTGGTTCGCGCAAGAACTCAATTCAAAATGATTGAGTCTATCGAAGATCAGCGTAGTGAATTTGAAAGAATCGTTCAAGAAAGCGTTTAAGGAGCCCTCATGAGTGTAACATTTTATCGACGTTATTTAACAACAATGGCTGGTATTGGTGGTCTTTTGTATGGTATTGATATTGGAGTTATTGCTGCGGCATTGCCATATATTGAGTTTTCTGGAAATTACACCACCGAAGAAATCGGTTTAATTGTTGGTATGGTTTTATGAGGCACAGTTGTATCTTCTCTTTTTGCCGGTCAACTTGCTGAGTGGTTTGGACGCAAGAAGATTATAATTGCATCTGCCTTTTTCTTCGCGCTTTCTATTCCAACTTGTTGTGCCAGTGGATTTTTCCCAGGCGGAAATTTTGCATTGTTGGCTTTTGGTCGAATTTTACAAGGTGCTTCGGGTGGATTAATAGGTGTAGTTGTTCCTATGTATTTAGCGGAATGCCTCGATGCAGAGCGCCGAGGCCGCGGCACTGCCATGTTTCAACTTATACTTACACTTGGATTAGTTTTTGCTGCTTTAATTGGTCTAATTGTTACATCGGTCGTAGGTCCTGCATATAAACCGGCAGCAGGTCAAGTTTTGGATGCTGCAACTTTGGATTCATGGACAGCAGCATGACAAACAATTTTTGTGGTATCTGTTATACCTGCTGTGGTCCTGTTCTTCGGTGCTTTCTTTTTGAAGGAATCTCCTAGATGGTTACATAAGAAAGGTAAGGATGACTTGGCTTTGAAATCTCTTGCTGCTAACAACGGCATGGAGAATGCAAAGAAGATTCTTAAAGAAATTGTTGAAGCCGAGGAAGCCAAAAATGTTAGAAAAGAGCAAATTTTGAGCACTTCTATCAAGGAGTCTTTGCTCAAACGTAAATATGTTCTTCCGTTTTTGCTAACTTGCTTGGTTCTTGTGCTTAATCAAGCGACCGGAATTAACACGGTGCTTAATTATTCGGTTACAATTTTCCGTGACAGCGGTCTTCAAGGCGAAGCTGCCAACTGGAGCGACCTTGCAATCAAGTTTATAAATTTCTTTGTCACAATTTTTGCGGTAATGCTTGTTGATAAAAAGGGTCGTAAGTTTTTGCTTAAAATTGGAACTGCCGGAATTGTAATCGGCGAAGTTGGCGCTGCTATTATGTTGGCGCTTATGGATACTGGCATTATTGCAACTGGCATGACTTCTGGCGTGATTACTTCAATTTTCTTCTATATTTTTGTTGCTGGATTTGCTTTTGGACCTGGTGTTTGTGTGTGACTGGTTTTAACCGAACTTATGCCAACGAAGATCCGTGCAAACGGCATGGCCATTGCCATGATTTTAAATCAAGCGGTTTCTGCCGCAATTGCTTCGATATTTCCGTTGTGGGTTGAAGTTACAAGCATGGCAGTCGTCTTCGGAATTTTGGCAGTATTTAGTGTGGCCTACTTCCTAATTGCCACGTTTGTGATTCCAGAAACCAAAGGCAAAACCTTAGAAGAAATTTCAAAGATGTTTGAAAAAAAATAATAGGTACAAAAAAAGGGGCGAATTGCTTCGCCCCTAAAAAGTTAGATTTTATATTAGATTATTTTTTCTTTTTCTTTTGATCTTTTAGGTAAACATTACCTTGATACTTTGATTTTCCAAGACCAAGAATTAACATGAAGATGAAGTTTAGGAAAACCAAGCCGACTGTGAAACCGCCACCATGACCATAAGCTTTTGATAGTCTGTAATCAGAAATAATGCCTAATACAATAACTGCAATATAAGCAGCTAATGTTACGAAGCTCATGATTACTTGAACTGTGCCAGTCATGCTTTGAACCATTCCACCAATTACGCCTGCAAGAACACTAAGGATAATAATAATCCAGAAAAATTTAGGTGCCCATGTAAGTTTGCATTGAACGTAATAATTGTAAAATGGAATGATTGCTTTCCAGCCCTTTTCGCCAGCTTTGGTGAATAATTTCCACCATGCAATTACGAGTAGAACATAGTAAATAATTCCAACTACGACTAGAACTACCAGTAAACCAGCTAAAAAGCCCATGAAAGCGGCAAATCCCGCAGCCTGAGATGTAGTTAAGCCTGCCATTTAAAGTTCCTTTCTCTAACTTACGGGCACATATTGTACTACAAAAGCCAAGAAAACGCAATATATTGTGGATTTTATAAATTAACGAAGCGCCTGCAGCCTGAGCTTCGGAGTCATCTGTCAAATATGAAGCAAAGAACCGCACAAAGAATTGCAAAGCCAATGATGTAGGTTTGAGCCGAAACATTTGTAACTTGCATCATGATTGGATAGGCAGTAACAAAAATTACAGCGATGACCATATTAAATAGCAAGCTAAGACCAACTGCAAGACTTTGCTTAATTGGCATTGTAATGTTTATTCAAACTAAATTAGCTCGAATAGTTCCAATGAACAGGCCAAAATACGCAGTTAAATAAGTCCAAGCAATTATTCCAAGCACCATAGCAAGAATTGAAAACGGCGATTCTTTACATAGAATTCCCAGCAACAAAACAAATATTAATGAAGGGATTAAACAATAAATAGCGTGCAGGTTAAGTTTCGCTCTGAAAATCTCCATTGGTTTAATTGGCAAACTCTTCAAAATCCATAAGGTCTTTCCCTCGACAGAAATTGATGGAGTGCTAAGCGTTGAAAAAGCAGTGCAAAAAACAGGCACTACTAAAATTCCAAACGGAATGAGCTCATTTAAATAATTAAAAGGAAATTCAACACCAGGCTGAGTTGACAACTCGCGAAGCATCGGCAGCGTTTCGTTAATCATCGGAATGCCGAAGCAACACAGCACCGCAACAATAAGAATAAAAACACTCCCAAGCCCAGCGTTTATTAAGTAAACAGGTGTCTTAAACAAAAACGAAAACTCCTTGTTTAGCAAGCTTTGACTTAGCTTCTTCGACTTTTGATCGGTAGCTTTATAAACCTTATGCTTACCGCCGGTCCTCGCCGTGACAATAAACATAAAAGTTTTGCTCATGATAAAATAAATCACTCCGAAGAAAACCAATCCAATTGCAAGCATTATTAAAAACGAAGCCACATCCCCACTTGCAGCTTTGCCAAAAGCCAAAACTCATGGGAAGTTTTCCTTCATAAATTCATCAACCGCACCAGCGTTTTGAATGATACCAACCATCATAAAGTTCATGGCAGCGCGCAAAAAAACTGCTAGCACAATTACTAATATACTTCCAAGAATTCCTAAAATGATTTTAGTTGTCTTATTGCGGAGTATTAAAGCAACAATTCATCCAACCAAGCAGGACAAAGCAAGCGCGATCATCGCAATCACAAATGTTATTAGGACGCCACAAATTAATGCAGCCACGGAAAACTTCGTTGTTAAATACATTAAAACTGCAGGCAACCAAAACAAAGTTGAAAATATGACGCAGTTAAAAAATAAGACAGCCATGCGTGAAAATAAAATTATGCGCGGAGGAATTGGCATCGATAGGAGCAACGTGTTGTCCTTCGCCTTAAAAATCATGTTATATGAAACAAATGCGTTAAATGCAATGCAAGCTATTAGCGCAATAAATCCAAATAGGAAGAAATACATTCAATCGAAGCCAGAGCTGACCAAGCCTTCAACCATCGCCCACGCTCAAAGGCAAATGCCCAAAAACAAAACCATGAACAAAATTCCAATAAGCGTGGCTTTTAGAACGAAGCTGCTCCTGTCGCTTGACTTTTTCTTCTTCTTTTTTGATGCAGACCTGCCGGCGCCCAAAAAGAGAATTGCGAAGAGTTCGCTTGCTTGTTTTTTAATTAGAGCTTTCAGCATTAGTCTCTCCATCTGCAAGTTCGAGGAAAACTTCTTCGAGGCTTTCGTCCCCTTTAACTTCTTCCATGGTGCCGCTTTTAATTAACTTGCCACCTTTAATGATTGCAATTTTGTCGCAAAGCTTTTCAGCGACTTCCAAAACGTGAGTGCTAAAGAAAATTGCACCACCATTATCACAATGCTTTCGCATTAATTCTTTCAATTTAAATGCAGCGCTTGGGTCAAGTCCAACAAATGGCTCATCCATCATGATAAGTTTAGGGTCATGACAAAATGCCGAAATTAGCGCAAGCTTTTGCTTCATACCATGAGAATAATCGCTGATAGGGATAGCTAAATCTGCTTCGATACCAAAAGTTGTGGCAAGTTCATGAAACTTCTTCGTGCGAACGTCAGCACTGACCTCAAAAATATCAGCGACAAAATTTAGAAACTTAATGCCGGTCATATATTCATAAAGATCCGGGTTATCTGGAATGTAGGCGAAAATCTTCTTCGCCTCGATTGGCTTATCTTTTATCGAATGCCCGGCAACCGTGATTGTACCTTCGTCAAATGTATGAATGCCAGCACAGGCTTTAAGCGTCGTCGTTTTTCCTGCACCATTACTGCCGATGAAACCATAGACCTCACCAGGCTTAATGTGTAAGGTCAAATTATCAACAGCAACTTTATCGCCGTATTTCTTGGTTAAATTATCAATCTTTAACATCGTTACTCCTTAACACTACATAAAAATAAGAAACACTTTAGAATTAAACGCTTCGTGAACTTGCTCATCAGTCAAAAATCCAGCAAAATCATTGATGTAGTAAAACACCATCAAGAGTGCGAAAAATATAACAATTCCAACAAACAAAATGTTGGCACCATCCTTCGGGAGCTTCGCAATTGCGCCTTTGACCAGAGGGTAAACAACATATGTCATAATGGTCGCAGCAAGTCCGAAGCCGAGGCTGTTCTGCAAGCAAACCTGACCCATGAAATTGCATCACATTGTTCTGTAATCTCATAAAGCATAATCTGCATTTGTAGCAAGCCCCATGATAAGCTCCATTAAGCTACAAACAATAGCTGAAATTATAAAAACTAAAATTACATTAACAAAAGGAACTTTAATTTTTTTCCCAAGCCAATTTTTAAGAGGATAAAATATCAAAGCACAAGCAACTCCGCCAAAACCATAAATCGGGAACGGGAAAAGTCAATCACTTCAAATTTGACTGTTAGGATCATAAATTCCGGGGAGCCAACCCATACGAACTGGAAAACAATATGCTGCTTCCATCCAATGCCCTACAATGCTGAACACACAAAAGATCATAATTAAATCACGTCAAAAAGCCCAGGTCTTCGGCTGATAATAATCGCGCTGAAGCTTAAATTCTTTACTTTCCGGCTCAACTATAAATGGCTCTGTCAAAAGATACTTGCATCTTTTCGACTTAAAGAAATACAAAAGAACTAAGCCATCGCCAATTACATCCGTGATAATAGTTAAGTAGTCTCCAGATTGCAAAGAAAGCGTTAAAGTAACTACTCAGTCAAACACACTTACTGCAAGAACAACAAACTTCGTGTCTTTCTTCCGCTTCCAAATCATTCAGAAAACAATTGCATATGCAATGCAGTCTACAATCGCATTAAAAGTCATTGCGTTTAAAACAAATTGCTCTTTTGTAATAAAGAAACAGCAAAAAAGAAGTACAAATGGCACCATTCCGTAAGAAATCATAAGAACACGCAGGAAGCCAAGCTTTTTTGGGTTTTGAAATTTTTTAGGGATTGGATTACCGTCTGCGTCTTTTGTGATTAGTTTTGGTTCTTTTTTTGACTTTTTCTTTGCCATAATTCAATCCTTTTAATGTGAAATATTGCTTTTCATATTATAATATATAAGCATGATAAACGCGTTTAAATTTGTAAGGGAGGAAAACATGAATTTATCAAATATAGTAATTCCAGTTGTTCTTGCAGCAGTATTGACTGTTGTCACCTTTGTACAATTAAGAAAGAAAGACGAATATACTACGGGCAAGATAATTTTAACATGTGTTCTCACTTTTATTTTGTGCGCTGCCGCAGGTTTAGGCGTTGAACTCTTAATGTCTAACTTTAACTTCTTTGGCAACTAATATTTAGGTTCAGAAAAGGAAAGATTTGATGACGTCGACGTAGGCTCAATTGTAGACGTCGCCGTATCAACCAGTTTCCACAACGAAGCAAGTCAACAAGCTATACAAAACACTCACACAAACAAGAGTAAGCATAACACCTGTGGCGATGCTTCGGACGTTCTTCGATGCAAGAGAAATCTTTTCATTGGCAATAAATGCTAGAAGCACAGCCGCAATCAGCAACATAAAGCTGAAGTCCGCGTAATAACGTTGCAAAATTCCAGCCATTTGAGCATCCAAAATAGCAATCAGAACAGCCACAACAATGAGGACAATAATTACTCCCATAATGGTGTTAGTCTGGCGGACTTTTCTTCGGAACTTTAGAAGCGGAGGTGCGAAGAAAAGGATCCACAAAACTGGAAGGCAGACCAACACGCCACCAAATGTTACTTCTTTAATAGTTTGACCCAAATATGTTGTTTCAAAAATTACAGGATTTATAAATGGGAACACTCCGGTCACATTTGGCGGCTGAATGAAGAATGCAAAAAGCGCCGGCAAAACTCGTGACACTTGAAGACCACGCTGAGTCATATCGTTCATCGTGAGATTATAATTTGCACCAAAGTTTGTGACACTTCCGAAGCGCGCATAGTTATATCACATGAGTCCCATACCAACAATTACAAATGGAGCGGCTAAGCAAGCAAGCTCGATCCAACCCTTCTTCGTCTTGAGGCCGGTCGTGCGAGCATTCGTAATGAAATGTCGCCAGAAAAGAGGAATTGCAACTGCAGCAATCAACATAATTTGTGGCCTGCAACCTGCGATAAGCGCCATGCAAAAACTTCCAGCAATGAATCAACCGTAAGGTTTTGTGGACGCTCTGCCTCGCATTCAAAAATATAGTGCTCACACAGCGAAGGCCACGCCACACGCAAGCGGCAACGAATAAAATGTTGGGAATTTACACAAATACAAAATTCCACTGCACATAACAAGCGGAATTTGAAGCAACAAATAAAGACCAAGACTTACACGCTCAAAGTGATATCTGGCGAAGCGGTCCAAAAGAACGCTCAAACCTATAATAAATAGTATGGCCATTATCAAAACACCAATTGCTGTTGGAAAGTTTGAGCCAGCAATTAAATAAAATGGCAAATAGAATAAAAGAACTGGAACAACCCCGAAATAAACATAATAATGGCCATCGTAATATGCAACATCAAAGAGATACTTCTGCCCTGTTTGCTTTTCCATTTCATCGCGGCTACCCTTATCATAAGGGTCATCCAAAGTCTTTAAGTAATCTGGAGGTTCCTGTTCAAGATAAAGCTTGCCTTGCGTGAAGGACTTCGCCAATTCTGCATATTGTTGAGCGTTGTCCCCCGCAACCTCGAAAGTATTAATTGGACTTACACCGTCTCAATCGCCGTAGTTATAATTTGAAGTTGCAACACCAACTAAATTCGAGCCCATCAAAAGGTAGGCGCTTAGCAAAATTGTTTCAATAAAAATGGTGAGACAAATTACAGCGCGAGTATAAAGAGGCCTGTCCACAAGCTTAATTTTATAAACACTTGAACGCGGCCTGAAAGCATAAATCAAAAATAAAATTGCAAACGCCGCAATGAAACGTCACACAACAAAATCAAATGGATAATGCGCGTTAATAATGAGCGCGTCAATGTAGAGCGGATAGTTTAGGTCTTCGCCATAAATTTGCATCTTCATATCTTTGACTTTGCCCGTCGGATGAATTGTGAAAAATTGACTTCGCTTGGAATTTGTTGACATTTCAATTTTAGGAATGCCAACGGTGTATTCGGTCGTGTCAAAATAAGTTGAATGCCCACTATCCGTGAAATTAATTTTCACATCGAAGACCTGCGCGCCCTGATTTTTATTCATCTTTAAGTTGATGCTTGAAACTTCTTCGTTGATATCTTTAATCTCAATTGTATTTTGCGACGAAGACACAACGTAACGTCCGTCAGCCGTTTGTTGCAAGTTCATTTTTTGACTAATGTCAATTGGCTTGTTAAAGGCAGTAACAATGGTTCGGAAGTTAAAAACAACAACTTCTAAAACAGCAGCTACGGCAAGCAAAACCAAAATTGTCAAAAGCACATGGCGAATACGAGCGCGACGCGGCTGAATGTGTTTTTTATAAGCGTATTTAATTGTTGTGATTAAACTTGGCATTTAACCTTCTTATTCAAGGACAGCTTTCAAGTTTTCGAACACTTCTTTTGGAACGGAAGGCGAACCATCAACCTTCGCAAGTTTATTTTGCTTTGAATAATAATCAATCAGCGGAGCCGTCTTTTCCATGTAAACATCAATGCGGTTTTGAACGGTTGCTTCGTTGTCATCATCGCGTTGATACATCTCCCCTCCGCAATCCGGACAAACGTAGGCAGCTGCGTCTTCGGCGTTCATGCCAAGAACAGAACCAATATGACCGCAAGATTTGCACATACGCCTACTACAAATACGCTGGATAATGATGTCATTTGGAGTATCAATCAAAATTGCTTTATCAATTTGAGCGCCAAGGCAATCAAGCATTTTATCAAGAGCGATGGCTTGTTCTGTATTTCGAGGAAAGCCATCCAAAATCAAACCATTCGAGAGATCCGAAGTCTCAAACTTCTCTTGCATGATTCCCAAAATAACTTCGTCAGGAACAAGTTCGCCGGCATCCATAAAACTTTTAGCTTTCACGCCAGCTTCGGTTTGATTTGCAACAGCTTCGCGAAGTAGATCGCCCGTAGAAATGTGAAGCATGCCAAATTCGGCAGTTAAAAACTCGCTTTGAGTTCCCTTTCCTGCACCTGGTCCACCTAATAAAACAATGTTCATGATAATTCCTTTAATCCGCAATATTTAAGTGAATTTCACTGGTCTCGCCAGCGCTAACATTTTGAGATTTTTTATTTTCAGAGCGAGACATCGCAGCCTTTGCCGCTTCCAAATCATTTTCGGCTTGCATTTCATTTCATGCAGCACGACGCCTATTGTGTCCAGCACCTTCCAATTGCTCTTGCAAATTTTTATCACAAGCAATGCAATCCATAAATTGAGGCCAAATTCGCTGGAACTCAAAATAATTTTTACAATTGCGCTGCGCAAAAATATTTGCTTCGCCGGTTGCCGCCTTCGCCGCCGCCCTGTATTCTTTTTTATCTGGACGACCAAAACTACGAAGCCGAGCCGTCAGTTTAATTCTGCGTTCAATATCATGATCAAGGAAAATGCCTGGATAAGGCTTCAAATCTTGAGCACGAAGTTGCAACAAATCAATTTGAGTGCGCGAATATTCAAGCTTGCGGTATTCGTAAAGCCATCTATAAATATCTTGACGGAAGCGAACACCTTCGCTTGGACTCTTTGGAGGCAAATGCTTAACACAAAGTTGATTGTCAAACCAAATATCACTTCCATACATACGAAGATTAAGCATGTAATCTAAATCTTCGCCGCGCGCAACCCATGGGTCAAAAGCCAGACGAGTAAATGCTTGTTTGTGAATGACCATGATGCCACCGCAAACATGATTTGACCTAGAAAGACGAGGCCCCTTCATCGCACCATTAATTCACGAATTAAATGCGCGACCCTTTTGCCAAAAACGGTCATACCAAGTTGCCTTATGTGAGCTGGTATAATTGCCAAAACGGTTCAAGTAATAACCGGTCTTTACAATAATTGGAACGCCGGACTTCGTAAATTTTCCAAGACCATAAATTGCCTTGCTCATAAAATCTTTATCGTCAACAACTTCGTCATCGTCCAAGAAAATTACTGAATCGAAGCCAAAAATTTGCGCAATGGTGAGTCCAACATTTCGAATTGCTCCATAACTTGTAAGCGCAATTTCTTTATTAACATTTGGCACGCCCAGTTCTTCGGCGCGCTTATGAATGACAGCCAGCTCATCGGCGCCAATAACCATTGTGTTGAATTCAGGATATTGCATGGTCAAGCGCTCAATTTTGATGGCAGCAGGTTCTGTAATTGTGTTTTCGGCAACAACCAAAATTACAACGTGACTGACATAATCAACATTACGAAGCGAATCCAGCAAGCGTGGAAGTTCACCAGCCTGGCTCATCGGCGTCGCGTGATCATAGGTTGTCAAGACACTGTCGCCTTGTTTCTTATTTCGACTTGAGATTATTACCGGTACAATAACTAATGGGTTCATTTTTACTTCCTTTTTTTAGTATATTTTATCGTAATTTAGGTTCTTTGTAAAATGCTACCTGTGATAGAGATTCGTTCGTTCAAACTTTGGCTCACTACAAAGATTAATGCCCAAAGTTCTATATAGATGTTCATCCGCGTTTGAAAGGATGACGCTGAAAAATGCATCGCAACCTCGAAGTTCGCTGACTGCGTTAATCATTTCTTGAGCGCGAGGCTCACTTGAAGATGACGCCGAAAGCGCAAGCAGTGTTTCGTCTGAATGAAGTCGCGGATTTTTGCTGTGAAAAACGCCGGTCTTGAGCTTCGAAATTGGTTCGATAGCTTCGTCTTTAATAATTTCAACGTCCTCAACATTTGCAACTCGTTTAAGTGCATTTAGCAGCAGCGAAGACGCACATCCAAGCAAGTCAGTTGTTTTGCCAGTTATAATATCCCCGTTTGGAAGCATCATAGCACCTGCTGGGTGACCAGTTTTTCGCTCACGTTCCAAAGCTGCTTGACGAAGCGGAAACTTCTCGGGGTCAACACCAACTTGCTTCATCAAGATTTTGACTGCAGCAACTTGGTCCTTAGCATTTCCCTTGCGCATATCTTTAACCGCCAAATTATAATAGCGGCGAATTATTTCGCCACACGAAGCATTGCAAACCACGCTATTGTCGATAATCGCGCGACCGACCATGTTAACTCCCATGTCAGTTGGCGATTTATAAGGACAACTTCCCATAATTCGAGTCATCATTTCTTGAAGAACCGGGAAGCTTTCGATGTCACGGTTATAATTTGTTGCAGTTTTTCCATAGGCTTCCAAGTGGAAAGGATCAATTGCATTGGTATCTTCCAGATCGACGGTTGCGGCTTCGTAAGCAATATTAACAGGATGCTTAAGAGGCAAATTCCAAACCGGGAAGGTCTCGAACTTCGCATAACCAGATTTAATACCCTTTTTATAATCATGATAAAGCTGGCTTAAGCAAGTGGCCATCTTCCCACTTCCAGGACCAGGAGCAGTTACAACAATAAGCGGCTTCTTCGTTTCGATGTATTCATTTTTGCCAAAACCATCGTCACTTACCAAGTGATCAATGTCATATGGGTATCCTTCAATAGTCCTGTGCTTGTAAGTTTTAACGCCCATCGCTTCAAGGTGCCCAATGTAATCATCAACCTCAAGCTGCTCGGCATAACGAGTGATAACAACACTTCCAACATAGAAACCCATGTCGTGGAAAATGTCAACAAGACGCATTACGTCTTCGGAATATGGAATGTCGATGTCGCTTCGAGTTTTGTTTGAAACAATGTCTAACGCGTTGATAACGATTAAAATTTCAACGTCTTCCTGAAGTTCCTGGAGCATTTTGATCTTCGCATCTGGCTGAAATCCAGGTAAAACGCGACTTGCGTGATGATCATCGAAGAGCTTGCCGCCAAACTCCATATAAAGCTTACCGCCGAACTTATCGATGCGTTCACGAATGCTTTTTGCTTGTAATTGAATGTATTTTTCGTTATCGAACCCGTTCTTCATAACGGGTCTCCATTATAGCATACTCAATGGGGCCGGGGGCAGTGGGAGTTAATTATTTTTTATTTTAATTTATTTATATTTATCGTATTCAGCGATGCGTTCAGCAAATCTATTTTGGATGTCTGACCACTTGTAGAGGCCATCGGCATTCTTCTGCAAACCCTCCAAGCTTAATTGATATTCGCAAGGTGGATCATCCACATTTAATTCACTACGATGACGAAGCTGATCAACCGATGCATAAACCAAACTCAAGGTTCCAAATTCTTCGCCGGCTGCATTCTTCCACTTCTCAACTACAAGCTTAACTCCAATTGGAGTCAGCGTAGAAATTGTGTTTGGCAACTCATAATTCTCAACGCCAAGAGCAGTTACAACTGACAAAATTGTTGAATCGTGGCCACAAAGGAAAGTAAACTTACGGTTTGGATTATTAATATCATTTTGAAGTTCTTGCAGCATAGGATGCGCGGCACAAATTGCAGCAGTGTGCGAGCCAAACATGGCATTTTCATAAACATCAGCAATCTTTCCAATTTGTTGCCACTGTTTATAGTTTAATTTTTTGCCGAATGATGCCTTCGCATCGTCCTCTTCTTCGTAGTATTGAAGCTTAAAAGCATCCGAAGCAGTGTTGCCAAGTTTTAGCGAGCCTTCGCAAGTAAGCTCATCATCTGCCACAATGTTTATTTTCAAATCATCAAGCGGAAAGCTTGTGATGTTGTTTTCCTTAGCATATTCTGAGTCTTTAAAGTCAAGCGCGTATTCAAGAGTCTTGAATTCTTCAGAGAGGTTTTGCAGGATACCATTTAGGCCGTCGTCCCCTCCCATGGCTTCAATCTCTTTCATAATTTGCGCCTTTAGCGTATCGTTCATAAATGTTTGTATTGGCAAAAAAGTTCTGTCTTGCTGGTTTAAGGCGTACTTGTGAACAACATCAACATTTCCAATAGGGAGCATTCCTGTCGAAAAATACTGTGTGGTTGCAATTGTGCGTTGGTAAGAATTGCAGTAGAACAGGGCTTCGTCACCTTGAGGAACCCAATTTTCAGGAATGTAATTTAACTTCTCAAGATACTTGCGGAAGTACTGACCCATGATTGTTTCGAGTTCTCCACCTTGAAGCGAAAGTTCACTTGACTTTCCAGTTCAATTGAACCACTTGTGAGGAGTCAACTTATCAAGCGTAGAACCAGACCCAGTTAGCGGCGAGCGAATATTGTGACGGCTCAAAACATCCATGTGTTCAAGCGTATAGCCATCATAGGTTTTCATTCCGGTTGGCTGAGATTCGGTAACATACGAAGTATCAATTTGCTTGCCTCCGTTTTGAGAACATGCGCAAAGTGTGATAGCGATCATTACAACAAATGTGGCTAAAACAACAAACGTGAACTTCGTAACTTTTGAATTCTTAACAAACTTAGACATAAAAGCTCCTTTCAAAAATGCCTTTTATGAATTAATGGCTTCGACTGGGTCTTTTTTCGAGGCTGATGTCGAAGGTATGAGACCAGCGATAAATGTTAGAAATACGCTGATGAAAATAAGGACAATTGCACCTCAAATAGGCAAAATGGCTATGTCATATTGAACGTTAAATGCGGCGTGGGCAATTATGTTTGCAGGTATGCATCCAATGGCTGTAAATCCAATACCGATGAAACCCGCGATAAGACCAATGATGAAAGTTTCTGCGTTAAAGACGTTGAAGATGTCTCGTTTGCGGGCACCAATTGCACGAAGGATACCAATTTCTCGCCGGCGTTCAAGAACTGAAATGTAAGTAATAATTCCAATCATGATTGAAGATACAACAAGCGAAATTGCAACGAATGCGACAAGCACCGCGGTAATCATATCAATTACGGTAGTCAGCGAAGACATAAGAAGCTTGGCATAATCGGTGTAAGAGATGACTTTTTCTTCGTGGCCAGATTCCTGTTGCTCATCATTGTAGCCATCGATCTTGTTAGAAATAATTTCTTTCGCATAAAAATCATTTGGATAAATAATTATCGAAACCGGATTTTCAAGATCGGCGTAACCGAAATCAGCTAGGTTTCCTTCGTAGGAACGGCTGCCTGAACCACTCATAAGTTTTGCAAGTTGCATCATTTGATCGGACGAGATGTTGAAATCCATATCGATGCTACTCATTGCCGCCATCATTTTTTCAGCGATTGCGGTTGTAACACCATGAACTACCTGACCAACAATGCCTTGGATTCCTTCAACAATTGCAGGTGTCGAAGCTATGCTAGCCTTGGCGCAAATATAAGCAAGCATGGTTTGACCAATTTCGGTTTCGAAAAACTTCTCAGGTGTTGGCTCTTCTGTCGCTGGTTGCTCCGCCGCTCAAGCAACATAAGCATAAATTGTATCTATCACAGATTGTTTAACGTCTGGATTTTTTAAATCAAGAATTGTGCAATTCTCAATAATTTTGCCGATAGTTTCGCTAGACATTGCAGTTTTAATAATTCCAACAATGTCAATATCTTTCATACTTGATGCATCGAAACTTACAGCAGGCATAAAATCGGAAGTATCAAAACCCATGTCTTTCTTTTCTTCAACGAAAGTTTTACCAGTAAGGACGTCGACTTCGGGCTTCGACATTTGGTCTTTAACAATTTGACTATTTCCAGCTGCGTTGATGCTTTCTTCGTTTAGGTCGTAAGAAAAATTAATTCCAGGACTAAGCGAAAGAGCTACGTTGTTTCCTTCGGGAGGATTAACAATTCCAACAATTTTTAAGTCCTTGCCTTTAGCAACGGCTTGCTGAGCGAAATCTTCGTTTGAAGACTTGTCAATCCAAACACCTTTTGCGCTGTTGTATTCATACATATCATAAGCGTTAACAATTTTGAAAGTATGACCAAGAATATCATCGTAATTAAGATCATCATATTCCTCTGGCAAGTTAACCTTTTCATCTTTCATAAAACTGTCAAGCGCATCTTCCATTTCTTTCTTGTCTCGAAAACCCAAAATGTAGAGCATTAAATCATAAATTGATCCATCCTGAGTTGTAACCAAGACGCATTCATCCGAATTTTCAGGCCAATGACCTGCAGCTACAGTGTAAACATCTTTATAAAGCTTATCGCTTTTTGGAAGAGAACTAAAGCCACTAAGCGAACTCATGCCTCCACTGCTGTAATTTTGCGAAGCCGAAGTATAGCCCGAACCTGTTGTGCCAATTGTTGTGGATGTTAAAGTCCCCGAAGGAAAAACTTCGCGGACTCCATATTTATCATTGGCGTAGATGATTGGCTGCGCGCGATAAGTGTATTCGATCGAATCGACATTTTCCATCATGTCGGTCGAATTCGAATCTATGAATTTCTTGAGAGACTTAAGATCATTGTCGCCACTTGTTGCAAGCATCTTTGACAGAAAAGTTCTAACACCAATTTTTCCAGCCTCTTGATTATTATGGCGCATCTCTTGAATCATGTTTGAAAGGCCGCCACTGCCCTTCGCCATGTCACTAAATTCACTAACAAAAGATTTTGAACGAGTAATATAGAGCGGATATTGCGAAAGCGTATTCTTTTGAACGTGATCAATGTATTCATTAGTGCCTGTTGAGAGGGCTAAAATTGCCGAAATACCAATGATGCCGATGCTTCCCGCAAAAGCCGTCATAAAAGTTCGACCCTTTTTGCCCATCAAATTTGCGAAGGAAAGAGATAGAGCAGTTCTAAAACTCATCGCAGTTTTTCCTTTTTCAAGAAGCTTACGGAATTTTTTTGCATCGCCTTTTTTTGGCTTATAAGGTTTTGAATCACCAACAATTTTGGCATCCTTCAAATTAACAATTCGCGTTGCATATTTATTCGCAATTTCTGGATTGTGAGTAACCATAACAACAAGACGATCCTTCGCAATTTTTTTGAGGATGTCCATAATTTGGATGCTTGTTTTTGTATCGAGCGCACCGGTCGGCTCATCGGCAAAAACAATGTTAGGGTCGTTTACAATCGCACGAGCAATTGCAACACGTTGCTGCTGACCGCCTGAAAGTTGATTCGGCTTCTTTTCGATGTGCTCGCTTAAACCAACTTCATCCAGGGCTTTCTTCGCACGTTCTTTGCGCTCCGAAGTCGAAATCCCCGAAAGTGTAAGCGCAAGCTCAACATTAGAAAGCACGCTTTGATGCGGAATTAAATTGTAGTTTTGAAAAACGAAGCCAACTTGATTGTTGCGGTAATGGTCCCAATCTTGATCTTTAAATTCTTTGGTGGACTTACCGTTAATAAGCAAATCGCCGCTATCATAATGATCAAGACCGCCGATGACATTTAACATCGTTGTTTTACCACTACCACTTGGACCAAGCACAGCCACAAATTCGCTATCTCGAAAAGTCACCGAAACTTTATCGAGCGCCTTTTGCGTAAAATCGCCAGTGGTGTAGGACTTCGATATTTCTTTTAACTCTAACATTAGGGTGTTAATTATAAATTATATAAAGTAGAAAACAATACCGAAAATTACAATGTTGGAAATTATCACAACGGCAAAAATTGCTATGAAGAAAAACCACATTTTCTTGGGGTTAACTTGAATAGATTTTTGGCTAACTTTAACCCCTTGACTTGCCTGTTCTTCGGCATCAGTAGTGAATTTATCAGGGTCCTCTTCAGAAAGAGGAGTGGCTTTAACATGAGCGCCAGGCTTCGCAATGTTTTTATAAACGAGGTCATTAACCAACTGCTTCATACCATCAAATGCTCCACTAACATCATTTTTCTTAAGAGCATCTAAAAACTTATCGTGATAAATAATGATAAAAAGATCATCTTCGTCAAAATTATAAATTACACGCTTATACGTTTTTGCAGCATCGATCATCTTTTCCATAACTTGAGGAGTCAAAATATAAAAAGCATCATCGTCTTTTTCGCAAAAAGTTGTGAACTCCTTATTAAAGGCAGGGTTTTCGGTTTCAACAATTGGAAGCGGCGAATCTGTAAGCTCTTTATCGAATGTGCAAATTATCGGACTTTTGCATTTCTTCGAAATTTTATAATGGACAACTTCAGCGTGATCGGCCGAGCCCATATTTGTAGAAGTTGCTGTTCTAAAATTCGCGGTTGAAAAACTAACATCGGCAATGTCATGCTTGATAACAAAATTATAAGTTAACGAAGAACTATCACAACTTACACAATCCATAATGTCGTGAGCGGTAATATTATTGTGCCAAACTGCTTCGATGTTTGGATTTGCCTTGCACCCCAAACGAATGCCGGCATTGATGCTTCGAGTGCGCTTCGCCAAAAAAAGCATAACAATCACTGACGAACCAACAAAACCACCACCAAATATAATCTTCATAATAATTTCGTTGTTTATTAAAATTCCACCAAAAAATGCAAACGTAATTGGAAGAGCCGAAAGTATAATTTTACCAATGGTTTTTAAAATAGCATTAAGTGAAAAATCTTGATTTTTGACCAAAATATTTCGTCGAATTGTTTCATAAAATGGACCAATAACTGGCCAAATTGTACATGACGCTACAAGAGTAACAAAAAGGAAAATCAAAAAACTTTCAGGTCGTCAAAAACCAAGCATGTTGTACTCAGTAATAACAATATATTCTGCAACAGCCGTACCAATTATTAATCCAACCATTGCGGAGTAAACAATTCTTCGTTTAAGTCTAAATCTCGAATTATTTGTTAACCTGTCGTTTGCCCTTTTCCTCGTGTATCGTTTTTTGTAAGTTGCTAAAACATAAACGGCAACAATAATTATTACAACGCCTCCAATAAGTGGTATTCAAAGATTGTTAAACACCTAAGCTCCAATCATTAAGAAATATAGTATTCGCCATTTTTATAGCGATAGGCGCATTGCTTGTTCCGGTCATTTTCATTGTAATAATTAAAATATGCATCTTTAATATTAGTTGTTGCAACAATTTGTTTAGACAATTCCAGCGAAGTATCCGCATTAATTTCTCCAAATGATTCCTTCAAATAAATTGAAATATACAAGTCTGTCTTTTTATTCAAAAAATCTTCGATGCTATTAAATTTGTCAGTAAAAGGACCACTTGCAAAATATAGGTGATCAATATTAGAATTTATTGCCAATATTTGTTGCTCAATAATTTTATCATACTGCGAAGATTGATAATCATCACTAAACTCAATTCCTTGACTATCATCATTTCATAATTGTGACTGCGCATAAAATGAATAACCATTTGCGTCACTAAATTGACCTGACACTCTTGTGTAATAATTACTTTCATACTTGGAATAATACGAAGTTGAAGGAGCAGCGAAATCCTGCCCATACTTTTGCTTTAAATAAGTTTGGATTTTTGAAATTTCTTCAGTTGTAGGTGTAGAATTTGTTCCGCTTGACATATCTCGGACAGTGCTTTCATTAAAAGCGCAAAATGAAAGAGTCAAAAAGAAAAGATTCAAAACAATTATTGCGCCAAGGACAAGGGCACCAATTTTCAATCCCTTTTTAAACCTCGAAGAACTGGCACGCGTAACGGCTTCGTTTTTAACTTTGGTTTCTTCGCTAATTAAGTCCTTTGCCTTTCGAACTTTTTCTTTATGGGCACCAGGTAATGCAATACTATCGAAGATGAGGTAACCGAGCATTTCGTTGACGCCATTAAATGCAGCGTCGAAATCTTTTTTAGCTAAAGCGCGTTTAAATTTATCGTGATAAATAATTATGTAAAGATTATCCCCATCGAAGTTGAAAACAAGACGCTTGTAAATTTTTTGAGCCTCAATCATTTGCTCCATAATTTGCGGAGTCAAAATATAAAATGCATCCGAGGCTTTTTCACAATAAGTTGTAAACTCATTATTGAAAGCAGGATTTTCAGTTTCAACAATTGGCATTGGAGAATCGGTAATCTCTTCGTCAAATGTACAAATGATAGGGCTTTTGCACTTTTTCGAAAGTTTGTAATGAATTGCTTCGGCAGGATCAGTCACCGAAGAACCACGCTTGCCTACTATTGTTTTAAAATTTACACAAGAAAATCCAACATCGGTTATATCATTCTTGATAACAAAATTATGCTCAGTTTCAACGGAATCGCAGGTGATACAATCAATAATTTCACGTTCATTAATTCTGTTTTGTGCAACACTTTCAAAATTTGGAAACTTTTTGCATCCTTCCCTAATTCCCTTTTCAATATTTCCGTTTCTGATTTTAAAAAATATAAGTGAAATTATTAGCGATACCGCCACTCCCAACATTAAAATTGGATCAGCAATCCTCGAACTTATACCCAACTTAGACATAATAAAGCAAATCAAAAACGGCGCAATGCAAATAAAAATTTTGCCAAATGTGCGAAGAAGCGAATAAATTGAGCGATCTTGATTACGCACCAAAACATTTTTTTTGACGCGTTCAAACATAGGGCCAAACATAAATGCAAAAACTACAGTAGGAAAAATTGTGCTACCAATAGTCGAAGCAAAATGCTGAATTATCCATTCTCCAGATTCAGCATACATAACAGATGTGCTAAATTCTGCAATAACTGTTCCAATAATAATTCCAACTAAAACAGAATTTATTAACCTACGTTTAATTTTGTATCATGCATTATTTTGTTCTCGTGATTTTGCTCTTTTTTTTGTACGAGTGTTTCGATACTTATAAAGAGCAAAAACACAAAGAACAATTATGACTGTTCCAATAAGGAACGCTATTAAAAGATTTTCAGACATTTATTATTTAATCTTAACGTCTTCTTTTTTCTCAGCAGAAGCTTCAAAATATTCACGTTTTTCTGGCTTAATGCGGTTTGCAATCAAGCTATTTGGGAAAGTAACGTGATAATTATTGTATTGAGTAGCAGCCGCATTGTAAGCACGACGTGAAGCTTGAAGATGTTCTTCGGCATCCATAATGCCCTGTTGAAGTTCTTCGTAGTTTACACTTGCCTTTAGGTCTGGATAATTTTCCATCAAACCGAATAGGTAGTTTTGCGCACTATCAAGTTTGTTTGCATTTTCAACTTTTTGTGCAATTGGAGCATCCTTACGAAGTTCAACAGACTTTAAGATTGTTGACTTTTCATGCTCAGCATACTTTTTAGCTGTGTCCAAAAGTTTAGTAAGCATGTCATGCCTCTTTTCGAGGGCGACGTCGATGCCGGACATTGCTTCGTCACATTTTAAGCCTGCACGCTTAACAGCATTGTTAACCGAGATTGCCCAAATTGCGATGATAAGCAAAACTGCAACTACAACAATTAAAATAATCATTCCTGTACTCATAATTTTCCTTTCTATTTAAACTGACTTTCGTGCTTCCTGAAAAAATCGAAGCGGGGCGGAAGCTCTTGTACTTTAAATGTTTGTCCATTAAACATTTCTTTATCTATATTATAAAAGATTTCTCAGTTGAAAAATTCCAAAGTTTCGATGTTCATGCATTCCGCAATTTTTTCACAGCCCTTCGGCACGATTGGATGCATCATCAAAGCCGCAGCATATAACATGTAAAATGAGTTTGATAGAAGATTGTCCAAAAATGCATCGTCATTATCTTCAATCTTGCCGGCGTTATCCGACCAATACTTATTTGCAAAACGAATGTATTCGTCCATGAGCTGCATTACAGAATAAAGTTCTGTTTTATGCATGAGCATTTCATATTTTTCAGCCGTTTGAATTACAACATTTCGAATCTCTTCATCAACTGGCGTCAACTTTACTTCGCAATTGCGGAATTTTTGTGCTGTATAAAAACACGAACGGGCAAAACGATTAAACACATTCGTAAGAAGAGTTCCTTCTTTAAGAACTGGGTCTGCAACTCGCGGATCATTACGCTTCGCTTCGTCAGCTTCAAATGGTTTAGGTGAAAATGAAACTGATTTTTGCGCAAGACCAAGAGCCAACCAATGAGCTCTTAGCTGGTCAGAAGTATAATATTCAAGAAGCTCATCGGCACTTGGAGGTTTTACCGCTCCACTCGATGAAGCCTTAGTGTTTCCAAACAACACATGATGGTTCGCAACCAAAGTTGTTTGACGAAGACCTTCGAATTTGTTCTTCGCGATTTTTCCATCACGCAAATTTTGGAATGCATCAAACAAAGCGGGTTGCGCAACTCCGTAAAAATAAATATTGTCTTGACCGATGAATTGATAAACGGTCGCATCTTCGCTTGCTCAAAAATCTTTTCAATCAAGATCAGAATTCATCTTTTCGTTTGCCGCCATTGTAAAAGAAATTGGTGCCCACAAACTTTCTGGCCAACATCAAACTGTTAAATCTTTTGTGTCTCCATCTAAGTTTGGAGCTTTAACTCCCCAAGCAGCGTTGCCAGTTAGTCTAAATGGCACTAGCGTTTTACCAGTTCGGAAGCGAATTCCAGACTCGGCCAGAACTTCGCGAGCAAGGTCTCTATCATCGATTGTTTCAAACTCAATTGTGAAACTTTGTTTGTTGCCTTCGGCCGCAGTGTATTTATGCTTCGGCATTTTTCCTTCTAATTTTTTGTAATCGTCGAAGCATTCGTTCTTGACAAAAATTACAGGGGCCGCCAAAAATTCAGCGATGTCATTTGAAACGACGTCGCGAACATTTTCATCCTTGCGCATCAAGTCAACTTGACTTTGCAAAAACTTTCGATAGGCCGGCAAATCAAAATACCAATTTTTAACCGTTCGCATTTCTGGAACAACACCAGTCACGCTTGACTTCGGAGCAATTAAATCCTGAGGCGCATAACTGTGACCAAGACTGCATTCGTCAGCATAAGCTTGCTCACTCTTACAACCTGCTACAGGGCATCTTCCAACAACCTGACGTCCGTTCAAAAACATCTTAGCTTCTGGGTCATAGAACTGTTTAGAATCAATTGACTTAAGCCAACCGTTAGCATAGAGTGCTTCTAAAACTTCGTTTGTAAGTTGCTGATGAACTTCGCCACAAAGACCAATTCCACTTCCCTCAAAAATTGAAAGCTCAATGTCATATTTTTTGAGAGTTGCAACTTGATCGTCATGATTCTTTTGAACGTATTCTTCAATAGTCCCGTCAAACTTTCCGGCTTCCTTCAACTTACGATAACCTTCGTCAATCGGAGACCCAAAGCAATCCGTGCCAGAAACAAATCGAACATTTTCTGGCCCAATTCTATCTTTAAGGAATCGCGCGAAGCAATCAGCAGGAACGAAAACACCACCTACATGGCCAAAATGCAAGCTCTTATTTCCATAAGGCATGCCAGCCGTAACAACTGCGCGCTTTGGTCAATTAACTTTAGGCATCGTTACCCTTCGTGGCTTTCTTAGCAGTGCGAATCAAAAACTCGCGATTATTTTCAGTCTTCTTCAAACTCTTAATTAGTGTATCCATCGCGCGCTCGGTGCTATTTAGGTTCGCAAGAATTCTACGCAGCGCCCAAATTAACGGAGCCTCTTGAGGGTCAAGCAACAAATCTTCCTTTCGAGTACCCGAAGTAATTGGATCGATAGCTGGGAAAATTCGGCGGTCTGCCAAACTTCTATCAAGTTTAAGTTCCATGTTGCCGGTGCCCTTGAACTCTTCGAAAATAACTTCGTCCATCTTTGAACCAGTTTCGATCAACGCCGAAGCCAAGATTGTAAGACTTCCGCCGTTTTCGATATTTCGAGCAGCACCCAAAAATCTCTTTGGAGGATAAAGCGCGCTTGAGTCAACACCACCTGAAAGAACACGACCGCTTGGAGGCTGAGCCAAGTTGTACGCACGAGCCAAACGAGTAATGCTATCGAGCAAAACTACAACGTCGCGACCAGCTTCAACTAGACGCTTCGCACGCTCGATTGTAAGTTCAGCAATGGCTGTGTGGTTTTCGCAAGGCATGTCAAAAGTGGATGAGATAACTTCGCCGTCAATTGAACGCTCCATGTCTGTAACTTCCTCAGGTCGCTCATCAACAAGCAAACACATTAGGTGGACCTCAGGATTGTTTGCGCTAATCGCGTGCGCGATGTCTTTTAGGATTGTGGTTTTACCGGCCTTCGGAGGCGACACGATCAAACCACGCTGACCCTTACCAATTGGAGCCACAAGTTCAATAACACGGGCCGTTATTTCGTTAGGATCGTATTCCATATTGAGTCTCTCATCAGGGAAAATTGGAGTTAAATCAGCAAAGCGCGGACGCTTTTCAAACTTGTCGATTGGCACATCGTTTACAGTATCAATTTCTGCGAGAGCCGCATATTTCTCACCTTCGCGAGGCGGACGAGTTTTTCCAACAACCTCATCACCTTTGCGAAGACCATTTTTGCGGATCATCGAAACGCTCAAATAAACGTCAATTTCTGAAGGCATGTAATCTTTGCAACGAAGGAATCCGTAGCCGTCTTGCATAATGTCGAGGATACCGCGAACTTCCTTGAAGCCCTCGGCTTCGGCAAGCGCCTTGAAAACAACTTCGACAAGCTCGGCCTTTTTAAGGCCATCGACATCATCGGCAGGGATTTTTAACTCATCGGCTTTTTGCAAAAGCTCATCATGAGTCAGCTTCTTCAAGCTTTCAGGAGTCTCGCTTGGCGCAGCCTCCTTCTTCTTGTCAGCTTCCTTGTCCTTTTTGTCGTCTTTCTTGTCGTCCTTCTTTTCATCCTTTTCTTTGGACTTCGAGTCAGACTTCTCTTCGGTCTTCTCATCGCCAGCAACAATTTTCTTCTGGCGGCGAGGCTTCTTGACCTCGGCAGAACCAGCTAAATCCTCGACAGCCTTTTCTTCGGTTGTCTCTTCGGTCTTAGCTTCTACCTGCTCTTCGACCACTTCTTCAGTTTTTTTCTTAGGTGCCATCATAACTCCAATCGTATCGACCTTTTTACCCTATTCAATTTTTACTACATTTAAATTTCTTTCATAAAATTCAATGATTTTCTCCGCTGCTGAAAGCAACGTGCTGCGAACCTCTCGCAACACCCCTATAATACCAAAAAGATTAAATTATTGCCCGTTAATTTTTTAATCTAATTTAGACTCTGGATACTCATAGAAATCACTAAATCTAGATTTACGCATTTGATTAAGTTCTTTTCTTAGTTGTTTATCAGTAGAACACTTCTCGTTAAGCTCAAAGAACTCTTCCTGACAAATATAATTATACCTGTATAGAGACCCATTATTATTTCAGCTTTTAACAAAAGCTTTTCATTTCTCTTTATCTAGCGAATCACCATATTTATTATTGAATGCTTTTAAGACATTATCAATATTAAGGTTGTCCTCAACAAAATCCTCGAAGTTAGAAATTCTATCAATATAGTTATAGAAATTAACGCATTCATTTGATTTATATTTCAAGAATAAGTCTTGTTTTGTAGAAACCAAATCTATTTGAATATCTTTCGTAATCAACAACAAATCATCAACTATCTTTTTTGGATTATCGTCAGAACAAACTATAATGACATCTGAATCTCTTAAAACCTGCTTGCTCTCAATAATATTCGAAGAATACGAAACAAGTTTAGGTGAATGAGCTTTATCAACAATATTTTCGTGTTTATCTAGATAAGAATCCCAATCACCAAATAAGTTATATGTAAATTTTTGATCCTTATTAAAGATATTAAGCTGCAGACCAGTAAATAATAAATGCTCTGCCATCTCATTATCACCAATAATGCTAATGCTCAAAGTCTTTGACTTATCCGAAGTAATACATTCTGTTTGCTCAAGGTTATTAATTACCTTATTACTAATACGCTCAGAAAATTCATCTACATAATTATTTTCAATATGAAAAAACTTTTTAAGCTTCCAAAATCTTAAGGATTGTTTCAGCTTCTTCGAATTCTTTCTAATCTCGTCACATAATACACTGACATAATCTCTATCGATGTTAATTAAATAATTGAGAAATATCGAACCTATTTCTAAGTAATCGACATGATCCTTGACGAAAGTAGAATCGAGATTCTTTAAGATTAACTTCTTTTTATAAAGAGTTTTTATAAGCTCCGAAGTAATTTTACATAAGCCATTGCGATGACATTCTTCATTAAAATAAGACCCCTGTCACCTATAAGGTCAAAACTTAAATGCTCCCAATTCCTGCATGTTTACCAGAGTGATGTAATCAGATATGTCATCCTTAATGCTATATCTTTCGGTTTTAACAATAATATATTTGTTGTCATCTTTTAAGCTTTCGTCAGCTTTTATCTTAATTCCCTTCCAGCTGAAATCATTTTTAACTATATCTCTAGAAAGCAATCTGTTCTTTTCTTTTCTGGAATTTAATCGACAATTCTTTTCAAGTTTCTTTGAATGCTTCTGGTAAAAATCGAAGTTGTCTTCGTCATCGGAAAATAATATGTACAAATCTGCACGTGGAATATGCTTGTGCATATTTAGGACTTTAACAATTATTGTGTCATTAAATTTCTTTAAATTAGATATCAAAACTTTAGATTCATAATCATCGTTTCCATATAAAGCAATCGTTACATAAGGCTTTCCAAATTTAAATAGCTTCTTGATTAAATTCAAAAACGACCATCATTTATAAAGAACTCAATTATTAAAACGATTAATCAAATTACCCAAAAGAACAACTACTCCAGAAATTGTAACAATTGGAGCAGTTCATCTAGCTAACTCTATTAGAAAAGGTACCTGAACACCATCTTCAGGCTTATCAAAATTAAATAAATACAGGCCTATTGCTTCATATGCAGCTTCACTAAAATCACAACCTTGTCTAGAAAAACCTATAAAACCAAAAATAAAAGGCAAAATTCCGACAACAACATATCATCTATCACTAAGAAATCGCCTAACTCTATAAAGGAAACTGTCCGCATTTATGTCTGTATTTACTTTCATGATTTATAGCCTGGTATTATAGCACAATCAAAAACTTGAAATTTATCTCTGAGCATATTTTCACGACAATAGTTAAATTTTCTTTTTGTAGACGTCGCCGCGTTTATCGATAGTAAAAACTTTAATAATAATTTCTTCATCTACTATTCGAAAAATAGCACGATATTGGCCAATTCGCAATCTAAATATGTCATTAAAATTCTTAGATTTATATCTCTTGATATCAAAATTTGAAATCTCATAAGGATCTTCTGAAATTTCAATAAAGGCTTTCATAAATCGAAGGCCTATCGCTCTATTCTTCTTTATAAATTTTTCAGCTTGCTTTGAATATTTAATCTTGAAGGACTTCATCAATAGTAAGTTCCCTACCTTCTAAATTATTAAAATCAATATTCATTTCGTCAAATTCTTTTTGTTCTTTAGCACTTACAAATTCTGTATTTTTTGTTAAGAAATCAAGCAGATCAATCTCTTCAGATTTTTCTGCGGCTGCAAGGGCAGTTGTTCTAAGAAACTCAGAAAAGCTTAAGCCCTGTTTTTTTGCAAATAGACTGATAGTTTCATATTCAACCTTGCTTAGTGTTATATTTTTACGTAATGTAGTTTGCATTATTCCTCCAAAATACTTACGGTGTGTATTATACACATTAGGCTGATTTGTGTCAACATTAGTTCTAATTTAAACTCAGAACTTTTTATATGGCATGAAATTTTGCTCTGAGCGTATTTTCAGGTTATGGTAAACTTGGGGTATGGAAAATCCGTATGAAAATAGTGATTTGCGCAAGGGCAAGAGGGTGCCGCTGGGGGTTGGCATTAATTCGCTTTTGCATGAAATTGACGAGAGCGACGAAGCTTCGAAAAAGGCTTTCCGCACAGCCAAGGTTCAAAACATGTTTAAGGAGTGCGCGAACCACCTGTATGGGGCTTCGGCTTTTTTGGTTTTGCAAAATATTAATGCGGTTTACATTTTGAACGAGGCCGATAAGGGCATGCTGAAGAAGGCTCAGCCAGGCGCGAAGATGATCAAGAAGCTACTAATTTACACTTGTGATAGCACTGTTTATGCAGATTTGGATTCTCGCCAGGAAATGATTAAGCTTTGGTTCAATGATCAGGGCGAGCGCCTCGACAAGCTTGAACTTTATTCGTCGAAGTTTCAAATGCGCAAGCGCTTCCCTTACAAAAACGATGTTGACTTGATGAAGAAGAACATCACGACGCAAAAAGAAAACGAGCAAAAGCTTGTGCCGCCGCAAAATCCTGAGGAGCTAATGCCTCTCATCGAAAAAATCGAGGACGAAAAACTTAAAAATTCCATTTTAAATTTTTTTAATAATATAGATATTAACATCAACAATTAATTTATTTGGGTGAATAATATATGTTATTCTTCAATTTTATCAAGAAAATAGGTAAAGTAAAAAGTTTACAAATATTTGACACAATATAGTACTAAATAATTAAAAGGTTATATTGTATTTGTGTAGTAACTTTCCCAACTCAAATAAATAACCAAACTTATCATTAAATGGCTTAGAACCACTATGAAGATATTCATTCATTATTTTCTTATTGTTGTACAAATAATCAATTCCGTCAAAACTATAATCATGAAATAAAGGACTAACATCTATACAATTTTCACACAAGAAAGATCCTTCATTATGAATAATAGCTGAATTTACAGAGTGATTGCCATTATAAACAAATACAAGACCTATAGGAAGATATTTATATGCTCAAATATTTGTTTTGTGATTATTTTTATAACCATCAAATGGATTTTGATTTATTTTTCCTATTTTATTATAAAAATTATCAAACTGTCTTTCTCGATTTCAAATATTTGTAATAACAGGATCGCTAACTATATCAACATTAATATTACACTTAACAAGCTCTCAATGATTATTAACATCCGGATATAAACTAGCAAGAATAATTGGCTGAAGATCTTTTAGAATTACACCAGGTTTATCGTCTGCAAAACAATAAATATTAATATCTGATTGAATTCCTATAGTAAAAAACTTTATTAAAGCTTTAAGATTCTCATTTACTGCATTATGGCAATTTCTCTTAATATAAGTTTCGGTATCTTTTACAAAATTTACAAGAGCATTCCTACGTTGAAAGTCAGAGATATTGTTGTAGCCTATTTCATTATCCGAAAAAACCTTTTTAATATTTTCAATAATAGAATTCAATATAAATTCCTATTAAAATTAAATAAAATCATAGTTGATGTCGTTGTTTCATTGGTTGAATCACTTAATACATGACGAATCGTTAGTTTTACCCGTTACATAATTGTTAAATTCTCATTCAGCAATTTTTAGTGATTCTTTTTCGCCATCAAGATTGTTGGGATTGTTATAAAACAAGCAACAAACGTCATGCAAAGAATTAAGATGCTGGATGATTACGTCTTCGTTGTCTTTATTTTCAAAAGATTGTAACGTGTAATTCATCTCTCCTCACGCATCAAGCATTTGAGCGAAAAAGCTTCGATTATTTCACTCATCAATATATGCGTCATCAAAATTCTTAAGAGGAAAATCTTGTTTCAAATAATCGTTTAAAGATATATTTTGAATTTCACTAGTCATTTTCTAAATTTACTCACGCCTTTAAAGTTTGGTTGAACTGCTCAATAGATTCTTCGTCAATAACAATTCTTCTATTATTTGGATCATGTTCTTTGCCTTTATTAATATTCAAAGTAGACTCTCAAACAACGTGACCATCATTGAAGAAAATATTACCGCCGATCAGGTCTTCTTTCTCGCCCATTTCTGGAAGACAAGCTGCATGAACAGCCATGCCAATATTGACCTTATTAGTTTTAGGATTAATAACAAACTTAATAAAGTCAGGAAAAAACTTCGGCTCAAAAGACTTTAAGTCATCTAAGCCAACATTTTTATCAAGAATTATTCCTCTTCTATCATCCATAAATATAATTTTATCACAAAATAATAAATAGGAATTACAACCTTATAAAATTACATTATTGCCATTCTAGAAATTAAATAAAATCGAGGACCCCAAATTGAAGTCCTCGATTCTAAATTTAATTAAATCAGCGAATTAAAGCTGAATGTTGTTAACTTTGTCCAGCAACTGATAATATACTTTGTCAAGCATGGCTTTGTTTGCAGCCATGGACTCAGCTTCGTTATATGTATAGCCGCTGATTAGAGTTTGCGCAGTTTCAACCAACACATGAATCTCTGGTACATCAGCCCTTATATACATGTTATTGCAAGCCTCAATCATCTTCGCGCGATAAGGCTCGAAACCCTCACCAAGCGCAGGTATATAACCATTACCCCAAGGTGACATCCATTCTTCAATAAAAACAATTCTGCTTGTACCTTGAACATCTTCGTAATAAAAACCACAATCTTTGCAATAATAGTAATCCTTATAACCAGGCGTTGTATATGTAGGCGCGACGCCATGAACAAGTTCTAAACTATGTGCAGCCTGCTTAAAAGAAATTGTTTTTGCGATAGTTGCGATATTACCGTCACAAACTGCTGGCGTGTAAAGTTTATCGGTTTCGGCAACATCATCGCCGGCAGTCCTAACCAAGAAAGCAAGATTAGTTGGATTCGATGGATCATAAGCCGCTTGACTTCCGAAAGCCATTATGTCTGGTGAGATGTATACTTTAGTAGGATCGTCAACCGTAATTGCACCTCTTCGCGCATGATTTTGAGTTAGCTCACGATTATATTCACCGCAAAATACAACATTAGGTGTTTGAATTGTTAGCGCATTCGTGCATTCAACTGCAGTGTAATCTGACGAAAACGCAAAGAAGTTTTCGCAATTTAGAATTGATAAAGTCCTGCACTTAATAGCTTGCCAAGAACCTTGATTTACATTACCTACTGTAACATTTCCAGTTGTATTTATTCCAAAATAGTACCTAACATCAACTGTAGGAATATCTCTACTTCTTCCATTATTGTTATATGCTTCAAAACTTGCTTTATTAAGAACAGCTAGATCACCAGCTTGAACAGCAGAATAATTTTGACTGTGCGAAGCAACACAAGTAACGTCAACGTTATCAGTAAGAGCAAGTATATCTGTATCGTGAACTTCTGCTTGCCAAGCAATACACCTTTGAGAGTAAGCTGTAATATTAGCTTTTAAATCACCAGAGAACTGAAGCGGTCCTTTATGAACAAATATAGATTCGTAATATGCCGAAGAAGTGTTAAGTATGCTGCCAGCTTCGCCATGAATATTGCATCCATAGCCTTGTTCATTTAGAATATCAATTGCACAGCCACCTTTCTCCGAATTAGATTGAGTAATACTATTATTACCCTTAACATTCAAGGTAAAGTTCTTTGCTTCAGAACCAGATTGAGCAACCCAATCAAGAATTAATGTATGACCATTATATTTATCAACTCATTCCCTGTTTGTGCTAATGTATAAATTGTTAATAGTTAAATCAGTAACATTATTTGCGGTTGTGATGCTAACCTCAACAGAACTTATCTCAGATCCACCAGAGACAGTTAAACCATTCGACTTAATAAGAATTGTTTTGTTGGTTGTTGGATCAGCTTCGTAGTCAACATCTGGAGTGGCAGGCTGACCGTCTTTGGTAATCGTGATATCTGGATATTCGCCTTCGTTATATTGAGCAACAAATGGGTTGGTAAACAATAAATTGTTTATGCCCTCCGAAGACAAAGCCGCCTCGGTGTTGGTTCCGGCATTTGCAACAATAAGACCCATCAAGAACATAATTGGGACAATGATGGCGGCGAAAAGAGTAACAATAAATCCAGATTTTGCTACCGAAGACGAAGACCCGTTCGCGATTAACTTAGCTTTAATGAGTTCTCGCTTTCTTCATGCAACAATTCCGGCAGCAGCTGCAACAGCCGCAAGCAAAATGCCAGCCCAAAGCGGGAGGCTATCGCCAGTTTGAGAAGTACCAGTATTTTCAGGATCTACAGGAGTTGGCGGAATCCATGGCTCAGGAACAGGCAAGGCAAGAGCATCGGTATCTGCAACAAGCTGATTATAAATTTCATCCACCTTTGCTTTATTGCTTGACATAGAAAGTGAAACATCATAAAGATAATTTTCAATCTTGGTCTTTGCAGCACTTGTCAGCTGAGCGATTTCTGGCCTGTCGCCTCTGTCAAACATTAAGTCGCATTGGGCAAGAACAGTTTCTCTATAAGCGTTAAAATCAATCCCAAGAGGATTCAAATAACCGGCGCCACCTTGGCTTCGCCACTGATCTATGTTATCAATAGAAATTGTTTGGTCATAATCTTCGAAATAAATGTCTGTGTCTTTAAATTTATAACAATCTCTGTATCCAGCATTATTATAGCCAGGCTTTTGTCCAGGAACGAAGATTAGCTCTTCAGCTTGGCGGAAAACAACACTGTGAGCGTACTTCGATTCTGCCAAGCCATTCCAGTCAGGAATAACTGGGGTGTAAACATCAAATTCTGGTGTATTAGCTTCGAGCGCGTATCCAGATGAGAAGGTTGTAACTGCGCGCTTTGTAATGTTTGTAATTTCATCTCACTTGGATTCGCTTCCATACATTAGGTAACCATCCGGAACAACAAACTTTTCTGGAAATTGGACGGTGAAAGCACCTCGAATTGCACGATGGTCAGTCTCCTTTTTAGGAGCAAAGCCACCACTAAGGTAAACGTTTGGCGCGGCATCGTCACTAATTGAAAATACACCGTTATCAGGATTGCTTGAATCAGCGCTATGACAAACTACCGCAGGATAATCTCAAGCAACAGCAGTAAAGCCTTCGTCGCACTTGTTAATTGTAAGCTTGTTGCAATCAATTGCCTGCCACGACCATTCATTATAAGCATCAACAAAAACAAAACCTTCAGTGTCAACGGTAAAGTCGTCAATCGTTTTAATTACTGGAGCATTTTGAGTGCTCCTATTTCGGGAAAGCGCTGATAGACTTGCAGAACCATTGATGTATAATGAACCAGCATCAATTGCTGAAAACTTGTGATCCTGTTCACTTCCAAAAACAGCACTAACGTTATCGGTTAATGTTAGAGACGAATGATCACCATCAGCAGCTCAATCAATTCCATCATCCCGGACAGAATACACTGCGGCAGCCATGTCACCAGAAAACGTGACTGGCTCAGCCGTTTGAACGAAAATTGCGTCCATAAATTGAGCGACAATTTCTAACGAAGCAGCCTTATCAGCGATTTTAACGCCTTCGATGTTAATACCATTGCCAGAACCACCACTGATATTTAATGCTTGCTGGCCGTTATCGTTTTGAGTTTGGTAAATTGTGCAATAATTTTTTATAGATAAAGTAAAGTCAGGATCTTCAGGGTTGTCTTCGTTTCCTGATGGGCAAATAATTGAAATGGTGTTTTTTCGTTAGTCTTATCAAATATGTGAAGGTTATCTAATGTTAACTTGGAAATTGAATTAGTTAAACCATCAACAATAATTTTAGCCTCAACAGGGCTTTCCTCAGTGCCGCCCTTAATTACTAAGTCATTAGTTAGTAATGTGACGTCAAGGCCACTAACTGTATAGTCTGTATTTTCATCGGCTTGTGTAGTGCCATCAGATTTGAAAATTTGCAATCCTGTTGGAAGGGCGTTTGACGTATTTGATTGGTTTGATTCGGCAGCTTTCGGAGCGAAGAATTCGGACCAGAGGTCTTCGTAGTCTGAATCGCCTGGTCCATTAGCGTAGGCTAAAGCGATTCCAGAACATAGTAGTGTGAAAATTATGAGCATCGAAAAAAGAAGAACAAGCGCTCATGAAGAAACTTTCGTTTTCATGATATCCCCTTTGTTTGCTTGACAGGTTGATTTTACCAAAAAATTGGGATTATTGAGTAAGAATTATAGGATCGGCGTCAGTGATGGCGATGGTTTTTTCGAAGTGGGCGGAAGGTTGGCCATCGGCGGTTGAGACAAGCCAGCCATCCAGGCCGTCGACAACATCAGCCGTGCCCATGTTAATCATCGGTTCAAGAGCGAAGACCATACCTGGTTCAAGAAGAGGACCGGTGCCGGGTTTGCCATAGTTTTGGATGTTTGGCTCTTCGTGCATCATGTGCCCAATACCATGGCCGACGTATTCACGAACAACGCCGTAACCTGCGCTTTCGGCGAGCTTTTGACACGCATGACCAATGTCTCCGAGGTGATTGCCCGCACGTGCAGCATCAATTTCGGCTCACATGCATTCCTCGGTTTTCGCGAGAAGCCGAGCCTTGGCTTCGGAGATTTCACCAACTGGAAAAGTCCAGGCGTTGTCTCCCACTCAACCATTGATGATGGCGCCGGTATCGATCGAGATAATGTCACCCTCTTGCAAAATGATTTCAGCGGACGGGATGCCGTGGACAACCGCGTCATTAACGCTTGCACAAATGGAACCTGGAAAACCGTTGTAGCCCTTGAAAGCTGGAACTGCGCCTTCGAGGCGAATGATTTCCTCGCAAATTTGATCCAACTCAAGAGTTGAAATTCCAGGTCTGACCTGCGCACCAGTAAGCTGCAAGGCCTTGGCCGAAATTCGGCCAGCCTCGCGCATTGCGTCAATCTCTTCTTTAGATTTGATGTTAATCATTATTCTGCAATTTTGATTGCAGGTGTCATGGTTGCGGAAATTGAAACGCTCTTGATGTAGCGACCCTTTGCCGAAGATGGCTTCGCACGTGTGATAGCATCAAGAACAGCGTTGTAATTCATAAGCAACATGTCAGGTGTAAAGCTGAGCTTACCAATAATTACATGGCAAATGCCGAATTTGTCGGCGCGGTATTCAACCTTTCCACCTTTAAGGTCTTTGATAGCCTTTTCAACATCAGGTGTTACAGTTCCAAGTTTTGGGTTAGGCATCAAGTTGCGAGGTCCAAGGACTTTACCCAGCTTACCAACTTTTGCCATTTGATCTGGGGTTGCAACAACAGCATCGAAGTCGATTTTGCCGCCTTGAACATCTTTGACAAGGTCATCAGAACCAACGATGTCAGCGCCAGCGTCCTTCGCCTTTTTAGCAGCATCGCCTTCAGCAAAAACAGCAACGCGAACAGTCTTGCCCGAACCGCTAGGTAGAGCAACCATTCCACGAATTTGCTGATCACTTTGACGAGTGTCTAGACCCAAACGAAAATGCGCTTCAACAGTTTGGTCGAAGCCCATCTTTGGAGCCTTAACCAAAGCATCAAATGCATCTTTTGCAGGAACTGCTTCTTTTGGGAATGCCTCTTGGGCAGCTTTGTAGTTTTTTGTCTTAGCCATAATATCATCTCCTTTGTGGTCTTGGCGGGCTTATAAGTTTGCGGCTTTCAAACTGTCCCTGCCACTATAAAAAGACTATTCGTCTTTTTTCTCGTCTTTAGGCTGCTCTTCTTCTTTGGCTTCTTCCTTGCCTTCAGCAGCAGCCTCTTCTTCGGCGCCCTCAGCAGCTTCCTCAGTTTGACCAAGTTCAGCAGCCTCGGCAGCCTTTTCAGCCTGCTCAATTTCCTCGAGCGACTTACCACTAAGAAGCGCAGCAACACGCTTCGAAGCAACGTATTCCTTCTTCATCTCAATACCCTCAACGCGAACGCCCATGCTTCGAGCAGTTCCAGCAACAATGGCCATCGCGGCTTCGATGTCATTTGCGTTAAGGTCAGGCATCTTAATTTCGGCAATTTCGCGGAGCTGATCCTTAGTGAGCGTGCCCACAAATTTCAACTGAGGAATTCCCGAAGCACTCTTGATGCCCAGCTTTTCTTTAATTAGAACAGCGGCTGGAGGAGTCTTACAAACGAAGTCGAAGGTCTTGTCCTCGTATACGCTGATCTCAACAGGGATTACTGTGCCGGCTTTGTCTTGCGTAGCAGCATTAAAAGCCTGGCAAAACTGCATAATATTAACACCAGCAGCACCAAGCGCTGGACCTACAGGAGGTGCAGGCTGAGCCTGTCCAGCTGGAATTTGCAGCTTTATAAAATGTTCTACAACTTTATCTGCCATTGTCTTTTCCTTTCAACAATTCTCTATCTATCAACTGTTGGCGAAAGAAGCCCCTGTCCACTTGGGTTCGCCAACCTAATTTTCAAATTAAATCTTGGCAATTTGACTGAAACTTAGTTCAACCGGAGTTTCGCGACCAAGGATCGAAACATTAATTTTCACCTTGCCAGAATCGGTCATAATTTCAGTAATTGTGCCATCGAAGTCCGCCAACGGCCCGCTTACAACTTTAACGGTCTGGCCAACTTCAAATGCAGTAGCAGTTCGGCTTGCAACCTTCGTGCCACTTCTGTGCATAATTTTGTTGTACTCTTCGCGAGTAAGTGGCGAAGGTTTCCCACCACTTCCAACAAAACTCGTAACGCCAGGAGTGTTCCTAACAGCAGCCCATGATCTATCATCGAGCTCCATCTGAACCAAAATATAACCTGGCAAAACCTTCTTGTCTTTTTCAACGCGTTCGCCGCCTTCTTTAATTTCGGCAACGCGCTCGATTGGAATTTGCACCTTAAAAACATTCTTTTGCAAATTCATGGTCTCAATACGAGACATTAAAGCGTTATAAACTTGCTGTTCATAACCCGAATAAGTATTTAGTACGTATCATCTTTTTGCCATTTAAGCCTCCACCGAATTAACCGGCTAAACTCGCAATCCAAAGCAAAATCGGAGTAACTACTAAGTTGTCGAGGATAGCAACATAACAACCAAAAAAGCAAAGTGCGCCAATTACAACGCCAGTCCACTGACCAACATCCTTGCGATCCGGCCAGGTAACGCGCTTAAGTTCAGCCTTAACGTCAATAAAAAATTGAACAATCTTGCCATGCTTCTTCGGCGCGCGGTTTTCCTTCGCAGCCATCTTAGCATCACGACGTTCCTGACGAAGCTGAGCAGCAGTCTTCTCCTGAGGTTGCTCTTCTTCCTTTTTCTTGAAGACTTTCTTGATCTTTGACTCTTCAACCTTTTCCTCTTGAGGTTGAGCAGCCTTGATCGCAGCCTCTTTTTCGGCTTCAATGCGAGCTTGCTTACGCGCAGCCCTTGCAGCCGCTGCCTTCGCCTTTTGCGTTTTTGACTTCTTAGCCATCTTTCCTCTTTTCAATTCTAACCAGTAAACTGGCAGGCCAGGAAGGACTCGAACCCTCAACTTTCGGTTTTGGAGACCGACGCTCTACCAATTGAACTACTGGCCTACAATCCGCATTCGCAGATTTAAGCTTTAACGAGTCTCCTTATGCAAGGTCGAATGTCCGCACCATTTGCAGTACTTTTTAAATTCAAGCCTCTCTGGGTGCTTTTGTTTGTTTTTCGTTGTCGTATAATTGCGGCGTTTGCACTCTGTGCACGCCATCGTTGCCAATGTACGCATAACAAACCTTTCTCGTTTTTAAATTTTCAGCTTCTTTCTACACATGACTTCTCTGTCAATTGACAGCAAAGGGGCGAAGCGAACCTCGCCCCTTTAAGTTTTGTCTTACCTTAAATTATTTAAGGATTTTTGTGATTCTTCCAGAACCAACTGTGCGGCCACCTTCGCGGATAGCGAAGCGAAGACCTTCTTCCATAGCAACTGGGTGGATAAGTTCACCGCGAAGTGTAACATTATCACCAGGCATTACCATCTTTGTGCCCTCTGGTAAGTGAGCAACACCAGTAATGTCAGTTGTGCGGAAGTAGAACTGAGGACGATAACCATCAGCAAATGGAGTGTGACGGCCACCTTCGTCCTTTGTCAAGATGTAAACTTGACCTTCGAATTCAGTGTGAGGCTCTACAGAACCTGGCTTGCAAAGAACCTGACCACGTTCGATTTCCTCACGCTTTGTACCACGAAGCAAAACACCAACGTTGTCGCCAGCTTGAGCTTCGTCAAGAAGCTTACGGAACATCTCGATACCAGTAACAACTGTCTTAGGTGTTTCTTTGATGCCGATGATGTCAACTTCGTCGTTAACATGAAGGACACCACGCTCAACACGGCCAGTTGCAACAGTACCACGACCAGTAATGGTCATAACGTCTTCGATAGCCATCAAGAATGGTTTATCCTTATCACGTTCTGGAGTTGGGATGTATTCATCAATAGCATCCATGAGCTCCCAAATCTTTGCCTGAGCATCAGCGTCGCCTTCCAAAGCCTTCAAAGCAGAACCTTGAATGATTGGAGTGTCGTCGCCTGGGAATTCGTAAGTGTTTAGAAGTTCACGAACTTCCATCTCAACAAGTTCGATAAGTTCAGCGTCATCAACCATATCGCATTTGTTCAAGAAAACAACAATCTTAGGTACACCAACCTGGCGAGCCAAAAGAATGTGTTCACGAGTCTGAGCCATAGGACCATCAGTAGCAGCGATAACAAGAATTGCACCGTCCATCTGAGCAGCACCAGTAATCATGTTTTTAACATAATCAGCGTGGCCTGGGCAGTCTACGTGTGCATAGTGACGCTTGTCTGTTTCGTATTCGATGTGAGCGATCGAAATGGTAATACCACGTTCACGCTCTTCAGGAGCTTTATCAATGTCCTCGAAAGCTGTGAAGTCAGCTTTGGCTGTGCCATGAGAACCATCGTTGCTCGAAAGTGTTTTGGAAATAGCAGCTGTTAAAGTTGTCTTTCCATGGTCAACGTGACCAATAGTACCAATGTTAACATGTGGTTTGGTACGTTCAAATTTTTCCTTAGACATAAGTTTCCTCCTTAAATCTCCGAAGTATCGGTTTGCCGAGGATTCGGCATTATTTTAAATGGTAGCGGTGACTGGATTTGAACCAGTGACGCCACGGGTATGAGCCGTGTGCTCTAGCCACCTGAGCTACACCGCCATAATGGAGCCTGTGACGGGATTTGAACCCGTGACCTCTTCCTTACCAAGGAAGTGCTCTACCCCTGAGCCACACAGGCAAAATGGTGGGCGCGCTAGGTTTCGAACCTAGGTAGGCATAGCCAACGGGTTTACAGCCCGTCCCCTTTAACCGCTCGGGCACGCGCCCATTTTTCTGTGTGCTTCAGGCACTTGTCATGTGTATTGTCAAGCTGCACACCTGCGTTTGTTCGCAAAACAACAAAAAAGAGCATACTTTTACTATAGCAAAAGCAGCAACAAATTCGCTGTTTTGCCTGCTAACGCAAGCATCCCACGCTCACTACCGAGCGCAGTAATGTGGAATAATACTACTTTTTGCCTGCAAGTCAACGAAAATTTCAAATTTAACGCCCCCGCGCGTGCACATTATATAGATTACCCAAATGATTAAATAGGTGTGGTAGAATGGGCGGCGTGAAGAATAAGTATAAATATGTAATTACGTTGTGTGCGTTTTTGATTATGTTCGTAAATGTGGGCTGCCCAAGCACTTCTTTTGGCGTTTACCAGCCCTATATTGTTGACCAACCCAACATGACGCATTTTTATGGAAGCCTGATTGTGTCGCTTCGGAGTTTGGCGAGCTTGGTTTCGATGTTTTTTATTGCTGCGTATTACAAAAAGTTGGATTGCCGAATCGGCGTCGCGCTCGCCACGATGGCGACTGGCCTGGGTTTTATCATTTTCTCGTTTTCGGATAACGTTGTGATATATTCGCTGGGCTCGATTGTGATGGGCGTTGGATACAGCCTGGGTGGCGCTTCTGGAATGACACTTTTGCTGGATAATTGGTATGGCAATAAAGCAAGTGTTCACGTAGGAATTGCAACTTCGGGGTCCAGTTTTTCGGGCATATTTTTGCCTTCACTTGTGCTGTTTTTCTTGAGTACCTTTTCGCTTGGATTTTCATTTCTTATCGAGGGCCTGCTCATAATTGCCATCGGCGCGTTGCTGTTTGTGCTAATCAGGAACAAGCCAAAGGTCCCGGTCGAGACTTCCAAAAGTTCGCCCGTCGAAGACAAGGCATCTGGCGTTTCAATTTCTAAACTCAAGTATTGAATTTTTGTCTTTGCAATTTTTTTGCTGGGCGGAGTTGCCATTGTGGGCGTTAACTTCTTCAGCATTTTGTTTTCGACAGCCGGTGCATCTGCCGAAGTCGCGGCCAACGTTGTTGCGTTTTCGAGCATCGCACTGTGTGTTAGCAAGCTTGTGACTGGCTTTGTCTACGACAAGCTTGGCGCATTTTGAGGATCGATTTTGTTTGCGGCTATTTTGCTAGCCGGCGCGGTTTTCATTTGCTTTGCGCCAGGTCAGTCCGAAGTCTTGGCCTACGCTTCGTCGTGCATATTTATTGTTGGATGTTCAATTGCAACGGTTGGAATTTCGAGGTGATCGATCGAGCTTTCACCGGCAGGCAAAAGGGAGCGCACCATTCGCGATTTCCAAGTTGCATACACAAGTGGCGGTTTTCTAATTGGGCTCTTACCAGGCACAATCGCCGAAATAACTGGCAGCTATGTTGGATTTTATGCAATCCTGGTCGCGGCAGTTATTATCTTTCTAGCGATTTTCATCATCATCTACCCCAAACATTAATCTGCCCGCGGTCAGTGCTCGATTATCCGGCAGTCAAATTATTTCCAGGGGTTACTTGTTCAAAGGTAACATCGAGAACAAAAGCATCCCCAAACATCATTACATCATCATCATAATGTCTTTGATGCAAAATTGTTTCCCCGTCAGCATCCAAACAATCAACTTGAGAAATATAAGCATCTTGAAAACCATTTAAAACGTATTTTCCATCTGCATCAGCAGTTACTGTAATAGTAAATTTTTCCTTAGTATAAGGATCTCGAACATGAAATCTTAAAATAGCATTTGGAATAGGAGTCTTCCCATTTTCATCCAATAAATATGCAGTTCCAGTAACACGACAATCACTCATCTCAGGAGTCTTATAATTAATCTGCAAATTAACCTTAGCAGGATTTGCAATGTCGCCAGAATCAGATACATTAACTTCCCCATAAAGCGAAGGAACCTCAATTACAATCTTACCGCTAATATGTGCATAAGTTTCAATTACAGCAGTATTTGCTTGACCACTACCAGATAAACCATAAAATACTTTTTGTCCATCAGATGTATAAAACTTCATTTGCCCAAAATCAATCTTGGCACTGTTCGCAGCAGATGAAGGGAAGCTATACGTAACCTCAATTATTCCTTTTGTATAAACTGTAACATTTGGAATTGTACGTTCGCTGATATTTTCAATAAGCATCGATTCCCCAGCTCAAGTATTGTCTGTTGTATCATAAATAGTAGCTCCGAAGCGAAGTATCCCGTTTATGCCTTTAGCAACAAGCAAGAAATAATTCCCTGAAGCATCAGTAACTGTAGAATAAATTGCTTGTCCAGTCTGACGAGCTTGTAATCTTGCACGTCGATCAGCATTCAAATCTTCAAAACATACACTTATGTTTGGCATTCCATTACCTAATTCGTCATTAACCATGCCACTAATTACTACATAGACAGGAACAAAAATTATCGAGGCATTAAGGCTATCTCCTCCAGTAATTTCGAAAATATAACCATCACTCGTATCCCATCCAGCAAAAACAGCGTTTTCACAATAAAAACAGTCAGCATTCAGAACAGAATTTATTTCACTAATATGTGCTAAATTTGAGATTGTCCCCTGAATAAAGGTGTCCCCTTCGCCACCAACCGATGGTTCTTTATATATAGTTCAACCATGAGCTTCAATTACGCTTTTGCCATAATCGGTTATCTTACAATCCTGCCCGATGTTATAAGAAAAGTTAACGGTATTTTCAGCAGGGAACCAAACAGGATTAAAAAATTGACCACTCAATAATATTGACGGAGTTACATTGTTATTCATATTCCAACGATAAAATTCAAAACCAGTATCATTAACCAACATACCGCTTTCTAACGCATAATTCCAGGGCTCCAAAATCTCATCAATAGGAGTGTATGCAGGTATGTTATTAACATAGTTATTGTCAGCATCTAATGTTCAACCCTTCGACTCGATATATTCCTTAAATTCAGCTTCTTTTGCAATTGTTATGCTTTTAGGGCTTTCCCATGTATTTTCTTTTAATGTAAGTCCAACATCATAAGCCTCAGGTATTTCTGATACATCCCTAAAAGAGTCAACGCGAAATTCTACAGCAAGACCTTTTACTCCATTAATTTGATCAAACACGTCAGAAGAAACACCATCGGCACTAATATCAATATCAAATGTGTTAAGATTTTTCGGAAAATAAGAAATGTCCATGCCATTCATTGTAGCAGGACCAGAATATACTTCAAAACCATCAATTGAAACATGCCAATTACCCAACTTCAAAGCATCAACACCATTTATGGCATTAATCGAAAATGATTTAATTTCCGGAACCTTATTATATTGCGCAGCATAAGAGTCAACAATATGAATTGTGTCAACACTAACTTCGCCATTTGAGGCATCACCATTTGCAACAACCTGCGAATATGGAGGTGCCGCAGGCTTTTCAGGATCATCGTTTACATCCGCAAGAGCGCGAGCAGTAAAGGCCCCGACAGCAATAGCAATTACACAAACTGCCAAAATTGCAGCCACAATAATCTTGTTGTTAATTATTGTTTGAGTTAAAGCGCCAAACCTTGAATGGTTTGCACAAGTTATTTTAGATCTTTTGTACATAACACCGAAGATAAGGCCTGCTGCAACTACCATCAAACAAGCAAGTAAACAGACCAAAATTGCAACTATATCACCCGTCTGAGCGCTTGCGTCAACAGATTCAGTACCGCCGCCTCCACCGTTAGTTACAAAATTTAAATACGCCCCATAAATGTAAGATGATGCATTCATTTTGCCTCCTATATAACCAATTTATCTAATTGCAAACACGATATTATACAGATTTTGCTGGGCTTTTGCAAGTTATATAATTCTGAACGCCGGCAGATTAAAAGGTGAGGTTGGAGATGAGGGAGTAAGCGTCGTCAAAGCTGAGGCCGGTGATATTGATTTGAATGGCATGGCCATTTTTGCCGTCAGTCACAAGCAAAACACTATTATCTACACGATCAGATCGGTAATACAAATGGCCAGAAATCGTGGTCTCAGAAATTGTCATAGGGGTCTCGGAACGCGCATTCAGCGATTCAACAAGGCTTTTCGCATCGGTCGAAGAACTATAACTAATGCTAATTGTGCCTTCCGCAAACCTTGGATTCTTAAGCTTAACATTTGCAGTGCGCTCGGTCTCAGCATACCAGCCATCAACCAATTTTATAGAGCAAGCAGGCATTTCGATGCTCTCAGCCGCTTGCTTCTCGGCTATTTCTTTATTAGCGGCATCTGCTTTCGCACGCATTTCCGGACTCATTTTGCAAGCCACCTCAAAAGTAATTACAACAGGCTCGGCATTTGGCATAAGTTCAGAATTCGGCATAAAATATAATTTCATTGGCGATGTATCCTTAAGGCTAACCGTCATTTCGAAGGAATACCACTGGCCTGATTTAGCATTTCCAAAAATAGTTGGGGTGCCAACATAGTCTGGATCTTCTTCATCGCCATAAACATCCTCATAAGCAACAGGAAGTTTAAGCTCCGAAGTCCCCTGCAAGGCATAAACATCCATGTAAGCACTTACGCTCTTCATCTGAGACATTTCTTTTGCCAGCTCATTAGCTGTCTTTTCGTTAATACGCTCAGACTCATAATAATTAAGGTTATTAATTTCATCCTCAGAAAGCTGATCGGTAGTTGGAGTATTTTCATCCCAACCGGTCTCATTGACATCTTCATAAGAAGGCGGCGTCGAAAAATTGAAAGCCGTCATATAAATGTTGAAATCGTCCGCGCCAGTTTCTTCATTATAAACGGCTTCATCGCGATTAATTACAACATAAAAAGCATCATTAATAATAAAGCTGGTTTTATCAGCAACAGTGGTGAACTTAGCGAAGATAAGCGAAACCGCTGCAACAAGCAAAATACCTGCAACAACAGCAATTACAGCAATTGAAATTCCGCGAAAATTATCGTCAGTTTCAAACTTGTTTCGAATTTCTTCAATCATCATTCACCTCACAAAACAAAGGCCTGCCAAAATGACAGGCCTTCATTATAGCAAATTAGCTAGCGCTTAGTGCTTAGGAACATACTTAATCTTGCGTCTACTCATTGCAAGGAAGAGTCCTAATCCAATAAGAGCAGTAACAGAAAGCGCTCCAACAATCCAGCCTAGCGAATCGCCAGTTTGACCATTTACATATTCTGGCTGAGGATATTCAACAAGATCATAGAAACCTTGAATTGTTCCCAAATCCTCATTTGAAGCAGAAGCCATTAGCAAATTGCCAGGTGTTTGAGGAATTGTAATAGAATCTGGATTACATCTATTCTCAAAAGTATAGCCCTCAATAGGTGTCCAAATTCTTTCAGTACATGTAGCATCAACAACTTCCTGCTTATAAAGTGGATAACACTCTTGAGGATCTTCAAACGCCAAGTATTCAACATCAGAAGTTCCTCTAATAAAATCAGGATTCTTAACCATTCTCTGAGTCTTAAATGTGTACTTATCATCAAGTCCTCTATCATAATATACATAGAACTCATAAGTATCAGGCTTATCAATATACAGCGAAGCTGGGCTAATTGGATCATCTTCTCTTAATGTAAAGCCATATTCACCAGACTCAGTCTTATTAGCTTCCCTAAATGCATCAATCTTAGCTTTCATGTCTGTATTTCCAGCATATGAACCTTGTACAGTCTCACCATAAACAGCCTTCATATAATCTTCTTGCTCACATACATATTCTTCACCAATACCATGTAGTAAGTAATCTAGGCTTTGAACCATGTGATTAATCTTATAACCAAATGGTGTAGGTGGATTAGGAGGCTCAGGTGGATCATAAACATCACGATCATAATACAAAGTAATTGTATTACCAGTCTGCTTTGCTGCAGTATCTAAGTCTAGCTCCCATGGAGTTGTAGCAGGGCTACCATTAATATCAACTAAGTTAGCATTATAAGTAAAGCCTGTAAATGTCTGGTTAACCTTATTCTTTGGAGCTAATGGTTCTTGATAGCCAATAGTAATCTTAGCATCTGGTCATGCACCAAAATTAATTTCTGCAAGTTTTTCGGTATATTGTTCCCTTATGTGAGTTCCACCAGCCTTCGCAGCTTCAATACTTAGACCCTTATAGGTAACAGTAAATGCAGCCTCTTGTGGTGAAGGTGGGTTAGGACCAAGATATGGCTTATAATAAACCTTCACTGATTGAGTATGAGAAGCATCAACTTTAAAGCTTTCTGCTGTTGTGTCGGCAGTATAATCAGCATGATCAAACAAATATTCCTCACCAAAATCTTCAACAAGCTTTTCATTGCCTTTTACAGACTTTTGAAGCAAAGCAGCCTCACGAGGTTTAACTGTAACAGGCTCATCGAAGATTGCATCAAATTCTTTTTCACCAAGATATTCAAATTCATCAGTCTTAACAACTCCATCTACAATCTTATTTGCCCAATAAGTTGCCGTATAACCCGCAGACTCAGGTGGATTATAATAATCACGAGAATAGTAACAATTAATTGTTCTTTCTGCTTCAGTTTGTCCATACTCAAGCGTTAATTCTTTAGGGCTCATCAAATCATCTATAAAAGTAAAGCCCGGGAATTCTTGCTTTAATACATCCATGGTTCTTGTATCATAATAATCTTTATCAACTACATCTCCAAGATAAGAGTGGAATTTTACATCTTTTGTAGAATCATACTTAAAGCGCTTGTCTGGGTCAGTCTCTTGCCCAGAAGCATATTCATATGTTTCGAAGTTATATTTTACGGTAAATTCTTCATTAGCGTTCTTTACATAGTAAATGTAATACTCATTCTTACTTAAATCTGTATCTACCGGAGCTAAAACTTCAGTTAATGGATCAGTTGTAATTGTATTACCTATAACATCTCCTGAAGAATTCTTAAATCCTCTAAGTGTATAACCTGGAATATCGAAGCCCCAATCAGTCTTGTCGCATAAGTTAAATGAATAACCATATGTAAACTGACCAGAATATGGCGACAATTTTTGATCGTCATAGAAGTGTGTGTTTGTACCTTTTACTGCATCTTCAGATACTGCTTCATCATTCCAGTGTTCTGCTTTATGTTCAGCAGTTTCTTGATCATTTGTATCTGCATAGCTCTTTGTGGTTTCAAGCTTGTAATGAACGGTAAATGAAATATTTGTCTGTCTTAAGTAGTAAACATGAGCTACATTCTTTTCGCCATCGGTTTCAAGATGAATTGTATAAGTTGGGAATGTTGCAGGATCGGTTAATGCTTTGGCTTCGTCAGAAGAATTAAAATCTGCATCGAAGAAGAAGCCTGCTTTATCTAATTCAGCATCAGGAGTATCAATAAAGCCTTCGCCTGGTACCATAGAGCATTCACGACCGATATACAAACCATTAACAGCATCTTTGTCAAGATGTTTTGTAACAGGACCAAATTCATATTGTCCGTCGTCTTGAGTAGCAAACTGTCTTGCGAATGCAGGCACGGCTTTCTTGTGTTCTACAGCACTAGCAACAGTTTCATAATGTGCAACAATATCAAGACCTTGGCTTGCAACATCCTTATCAAAGTAGATTTTGTATGTGTTTTCATTGGCGGAATTAACAACCTTTAGAACTGCTTTATCAGGGTTATCATCATTCCATACATAACCTAATGCAACATATTTGTCATTAAAAGCAGCCTTTAGGTCAATCTCTTCATCAATGAAGCCAGTATAAACTGTTGGATCTTCAGCTAATACATAATCTTCTGAATATGTTGGATCAACAGCGTGCTGCCACGTTTCAGTATAAACCTCAACACGAGCCTTTGCAGCAGATACAGTACGTGTGTAATATACTCTAAGTACCGAAGTACCATCACCCTTAATTGTTTCGTCGCCGGCTGTTGTTGGAGTATTAAAGCCAGCTAATGTTGGTGTGAAACGACCTTCTTTATTAATAGTGTCACCTGTTGTTCCAACATCGCTAAATTCCTTAACCAATTTCCATTCTGGACTGTGTGAATGATCCTTTGCATGCTCAACAGTTTCATAATATGTTTCTACCTTATAAGTAACGTTGGTTAAACGAGTATAGTAAACATTCAAAACGTATGAGTTTGGATCGCCATTATCTTTGTATGGATAAGCATATTGAATTGCAGGGTCCGAATGGTCTCATTTGTAACCAGCAATTTCCTTTATTGGTGCAGCATAAGTCTGGCCAGTTGAAAGCCTATCAGTTACATCATCAGCAATCGGAGTAGTTCATGTCTCAGCGTCAAGGTCCTTAGCCCAATAGTGAACAGTTACAGGAATATTGTCCTTAACGCGGTTATAGAAGATTTCAACCGTTGTTGTGCCATCGGCTTTAACCTTTACATAATACTTTTGAGCTTGAATAGAACCATAGGCTGGATTTGTATGATCAAAATTAAAGCCAACCTCGCCAGTTGTTCCATTTCTATATTTATTTTCAACAACATAGCTAGCGAAGTCGAAGTTTGCACCTGTTACAACAGTTGCAACTGGATCGCCAGTTTGACCACCATTAATAGTTACGCGATCAGCCACGACCTCAACATATTCACCAGTTGGATCTTGTGTAACAGGATTAAGTGTCTCCTTCATGTATTTAACCGTAACTTTGTTATTAGTATTGCGGTCGAAATATATATTAACAACAGTAGAATTATTAGCCTTTACAACCTCATAACCTTGACCACCTGGTGTTTTAGATATTGACATAGTATCAGCATAATGATAACCCTGAGTTAGGTAATCATCATTCTTGATCTGATCCCACATGCCATCTAAATCTTGAGCTGCTTGGCTAGAAACATAAATCTTAGCATCGGCAAATGCCTTAACGGTCTTAGTTTCAGCCTGCTCTGTGTAAGTTGTAGCAGCAGCTTCACCGTCAACATTTTGCAAGAAATATTTAACAGTAAACGAAGGCGAATCAGCAGGATTAATATTCCTAGTAAAGTAAACCTTTGCAACTGCTTTACCATCAGGCTTAATTTCAATTTGAGTATCTGAAACAACCTCAGAAAGTGTAGAACCTGTTGCTACATAGGTAAATCCTGTATACTTATTTACATCAGTATTAAGTGGAACTGTCTGACCGGTTACGCCGAATAATTCTTCTGTATCACCCTCTACTTTTGCGTAATCAGTTGCTTTAACAGTTTCTTTTTTGTGATTATAACGATCAAGTGCACTAGAAGCTGTCTCTTGATAATAATCAATACTATATGGTGTATTTGTATTTCTTACATAATAGATTTTCATAACAGCATATTTATAGCTAACACCTTCAATTTTTTCTGGATCTTCAATCCATTTCTTTGCAGTAGAATCGTAATGAGCCCAAATATAATTTTCTCCGCAACCTCAAGAATCTGTACGAACACTACCTGTTACTGGGTCACAACCACCATATGAAAAGCCTTGTAAATATGCATCTCAAGTAGTTGGGCCACCCTCTTCTGGGTTAGGAATTGGATCTTTAGAATTTTCAAAATTATATTCTTCTTGGAGAACGCCATCCTTAACAATTTCCATTAATTGGCCATCCACAGAATCATTAAATGTCATTAATTGAGAATTTGCCTCTCAACCAGTTTGAGCTGTATTCTCACGATAATACTTTACAAAATAAGGGTAGTTAGATGCTCTATCGTAATATACATCACAAATACCTTTTCCAGGATACTCAGTAGAGCCTTCTGGACGCTCACCAATAGTATAATAATGTGCGTTACCTAACTGGTATTCGTCATGGAACTTTTTCCAATACTCATGTAAGTAACCACCTTCTTGAACTAAAGGATCTGTTGATTGTACTTCGCCACTATTTGGATCTGTATACACATAGACAATTTCTTGATTTCTGTCTCCTCATGGTGTATCAAAAGCAATAAACTTAGCTCCGTAAATACCACTCCATGGAACTTTATCAGCTTCATCATGGCTTAAAAAGTCATATAGAGATTCCCATGTAGTTTCATATTCTTTCGGTAACTCTGGGTCAAGAACACGAGCTGCAGCATTTTCCGGTGTTTGTGAACGGCTTCTAAATACAAACTCGTAATCTTCTTGTCTATCATAATAAATATCTACGTAACCAGTACCTTCCTCAGGAATTAGCTTATCTGTAGGAGTATAAATAACTTTTTGAATGTTGAAACCTTCATAACTTTTTGGATCATATACCATTTGTTGGCCTTTGGTACCAGTAGCAATTACATCATCACCTTCCTGAGTATAATATTCACTAGTATAAGGATGATGTTCTAATGGATTATCTGTTACAGCAGCATCAACTTTTTCTTGCCAATAACGAATATGATACTCAGTTTGCCCACGTTGTTGTAATACTCCAGCAAAGATATATTCCGTGCCAGATGGATCATTTAATATCTGAGGACTTGGTAATGACGAGTAATCATAATCATACTCATCAGGAACAGCCTTCAATTTAGCTCTTAACCAAGTTAAATAATGTTGTTCAGTGTTATTAGAAGAAATTTGTTCAATAACTACTGGATCATCAGTTTCGACATTAGCACCTGGCGCCCAAATCTTGAATAAGCCTACATTGCCATATGTTCCAGTTTGGGCTTCAATCTTAAACTGAGAATTAGACTGTACAGTAAATTGATGAGTATCAACTGGTTCGCCTTCTACATCGCTAAGTTCACCATTTGGATAATCCTCATGGACAATAAACTTTACTGTAACATCATATGTCTTAAAATGAGCATAATATGTGTGATTATTAAATGCTTTTCTTCCTGTGCCTTCTTCTGTATCTTGAGTAGCAGTAATTGTTTGTCCAGTAATATGATCGCCATCAGGACTATCTTTTGTCCAATAATCAAATGCATATCCAGTAGCAGGTAATGCAGTAACGGATGCTGGAGCTCCTGAAACACTTAAAACATTTTGTTGAACTCTATCAGAAACTGCACCACCAGTCTCTTGAACTTTACCTATGATAGTATCAGGATAAGGAACATAAGTTAATACTGCTGACGTTTCTTCATATTTAGCCTTGAACGTCAAATCAGATGTAATAGTTTTATCAACAGGAAGAGCTTGCTCTTGACCGCTACCAAGATCTAGAACCCATTCTTTAAACTTATAACCATACCAAGGTTTTTGAGTAACAGAACGAATGCTAGAACCTCCATGGAAAACGTCAAACTTTCCAGGATTTTCAGCAGCTGCAGCTGAAGTAACAGTATATGTATCATTAACAGTTGCAGTCAAATCTGCGCCATTTGTTAAATCACCATGGCCATCTGTGGTGAATTTGATGGTTACTTGGTTTAGTGCGAAGACTGCATAATATGTCTTGTCAGTTCAAAGCTCACCATCAGCTTTTGTTGGAACAAACTTTTCTTTAGAGCCAGCAATAATTTCACCGCCGTCAGTATTGCTTCAGCCTTTAAATTTATACATTTGTGAAGAAATTGAAGCAATTGCACCTACGGCAACGCCAGAATAAGGGGCAAGCTTTTCAATTACAGAATCACCTTTTGCTGCAGGTGTGCTATTAAGTGCAACATCACCCCAATCTGTTTGGCCAGTAGAAACTTTGTAAGTAATTGTAGCTTGATCATCGCCACCTTTTTCGATGATTCATAAGGTGTATGTTTCTTGTTCATAATAACTATAACCATGGCCTGAATCAACAGCCGATGGAACAAACTTATTCATATCAGTCTGACCAGCAGCTTTTACAACATTGCCTTGAGAATCAACCCATCTATAAGCATAGAAACCACCAGCAATTGGGTCAGCAACAGTTCCTGTAAATGTATAACCAACAGGAGTATTTGTCTCTGAAGCTGGAGTTAATGTTGTGCCAGTTGGAGCTGGGGTAATCTCATCCTGAGGGTTACCAGCAGCATCAATAGATTTTGCAGCACGTACATTATAATTAATTGTGATATTTGCATCATATTCGAATGCGGCAAAGTATGTGGCGCCTTCCATATAGAAGCCATCAGTATTCTTTGGAGCATTGATTATATTATCTGTAGTAATTGCTGGTTTTGATAGGTCAATCTTGCCATCTGCACCCATTGGATACCAACCAACAAACTTAAATCCATTAAATGCTGTAGCAGTACTTGAGCTGAATTGTCCATCAGGCAAAATAACCGCAACAGTTTGTTCTTGTGGGTTTACAGAGCCACCATTATATGTAAGTTCAGGATTACCATATTGAGCCTTAGCAAATGTGGCTGTCTTGTAAATGAATTTAACATCATCATTCATTGCATAATTAAAATAGAAGATGTTGTCATCTGGATGGCCAGCTTCACCATCTGCTAATAAGTTCTTAGTAACTGTACGAGTACTTACTAAATGAACTGGATAAGTCTTTCCATCATCACCTACTGGATTATTAATAAAAGCATCACCGGCATCAACAGTTTGTGCAATTTCATGGCCAGAATGATCTTCACCACTCTTTTGCCAATCTATAGCCTTAAACTGATGATATTGTCCATCAGTACCAGCATATTGGTATACAGTTTTATACCAAAATTCTTTATCATATTTAAAGTAGAAAATATGGAGATTGTCAGTTGGACTTTCTTTCTTAACAATTTTATCAAATTGCCAAGGACCAGTATCCTTCGATGCTAAGACACCGCGGTATTCTACATAAAAATCAGTAGGATCCATCTTTGTTGGATCATAAGAAGGATGGTCTCCTGTATGTTGCTCATCCACATAATAATCACATCGACCGACGATATCGTCAGCTACCTTAGTAGTTGTATTTTCAAGCATAAACTGGAACGTATATTCTGTGTTAGTTTCGGTAACTCATTCTTGATGTACATCCAAGGTCAAAGCATCAACCCAATCCGTACCTTCTATTCGTCCATTTTTGTCAGGTTCGCTACCATATTCTACATATGGCATATTCATATATGAAGGATTGAAATATACTTTATTTTCTTCAGTATGAGTGGCTGAAGTCCAATAATACCAACTAACAAAACGCTCTGTATCAGTTGATACAGGATCAGTTGGCTGGTGAACGATTTTTGTATCATATGTTTCAACTTCAGATAAAGCTGGTGTTTCTTGACCTGTAGTAGGATTTGTATATCAATATCTAATATTTTGTTGTGGTTTTACCCATTTTGCATAAATATCTTGCTGGTGATTAGGCATCTTCCAATAAGTATCTTTGGTAGGATCAAACTCAATCTTTGATGCAAAACCACTATCTTCATACCATCCATCAAATACAAGATGTTCATCTTGACTAGCAGGAACTTTTAGCTCTGCTGTGCTTGTTACAAATCCTTGAGCACTTAAACTGTCTCCATTTTTAATTCCAGTTAAGCCATCAACCTTAGAACCACCCTTTGTTGGCTCACCTTGTTCAAAACCATCAGATCCACCTTGGTCAAAAACAATCCTGTCAATTGGTGTTCCATATTGAACTTCGGCTTGAAATTCAATACAATAATCATAGTGGCCAGCTACAATCTTTCCGTTATCATCATAAACAGGCTCTGAACCATAAATATTCTTAATATATAGTGGGAAAGTATTACGTTTATAATAGAATGACCAACCACCTGAACGAGTTTGCGAATTATCGTTAGTTGCTCCTGGATCTTTTGGATTTGAACCTCTCAAAGGAGAATCATAACCTCTTTGTTGAAGTTCTGGATGCGATGAGTTTGGTGCAATTAAGGATTGAAAACCTAAATAATCAACAAAAACGTTTACCAATGTAGAACCTGTGGAAGATCCAATTGTGAAATTAGGTTCTCCATCACCTGTACCATATGTAGCGGTAGATTCACCAAAGTTTTTTTGATACTTTGGTCCACCATTATATTGAGTATCTGCAGCTTTTAATGTATATTTTAATGTTGCTATACGATTATCTAAAGTGCTGCTATGTCCAGAATCACGACCTCAGTGCATAAATTCAGCACCAACAGTCTGCAAATAATACTTAAGCAAATTAGATGTAGAGTTATCATAATAAGAACAATTAAATCCACCTCAATAATAATTGCTTGGATTAGTTCCTGGAGAATACGGGTTTGAACATGTATGCGACGATCATCCTTGAGCGGTATTATCATACGGCATGTATGCAAATAGCGATGCAGCTGTGGTTGATGAAGTATCTCCTTCAATATCCCAACGACTACAACTAAAGTAATTACGCATATATAAATAACCATATTGATAATGATTAGCATCACCTGGATAACGTGGATCTTCAATTACTTTATCAACAGCAGACCCTGTTGAAGTATAGGTACCATAAATTTTTTGACCTCATCTACCAAAAATTGTTTGTGTTGTATAACGGTTACGACTAAACTGCAACCTGAACACTTTACGGTTAAGAGCAATGTTAATTACCGTGCTTCCATCTGCTCTAACCTCAACTTTTTTAGGTGTAAATTCACCAGTTGAAGTGTTATAAGTGTGTGTGTCATCTCCAGCATAGAAATACAAATCATCATAGTCAAAAGTTGTTCCAGCAAGACTGTTAAGGTTTGGAATTTGAAGTGTATTTGTTGTGGTGTCATCTAAATCAAATTGTAAGTCATCCCCTGAAGAATCTTTTTTACGTATTTGTGGATAACGTCTATCAGTTTTTGGAAGATATGTGCCTCCTGATCTTTGTGGGTTATAAGCACCATCCTTTCCATTAATTGGAAGGGTATAACCATTTTGAATCTCATTATATGGTACTTGATCGTAACGTTCTTCTAAGTATTCATATTGTCCGCCAGCATCAGCCATTTCGCCTCAGTAAGCCAAAACAACAGTTACAGGAGTTGTGTCTGTACCACTAAATACCCATTGTGCATAATACGTTGTATCGGTACCTGGTGCAGGATTTGTATCTTTTGCCCAGTTATCTGTTGGCATTTTTGTGCCAGAACCGTCTTTTGCCGTATTCCAACTATCAAAGTTATAGGCATTTTTAAATGGAGTTGGACTTGGAAGATAAACATCAGTTGTGCCTTGCTTCCAAGCTTTAACAGTGTTAAAAGAAACACCTTGTTTAATATATACAGCGACAGGACCATTGATACCGTCGTTGAGATCAAAATAGAGAGTAGAATATGTTCTAGAGAGTTTTACTGAAACAGTTTGTTTATTTTCACGAACAGTACTTGGAACGTTGTATGTAATTTCCCAGCCTTTTCCTTTATATACTTCAGTTAAGTAAGTTTTATCATAATCACTTGGGATAACAGCACCAAGCTCATCACCTTCACCGTTTTCACCACCAGGAATAATTACAGGAGGATCATAATCACCAGTTATTAGCTTTTCGTATTCAGCGCTGATATCATATGGGAACTTTTCAGATGCAACAACAGCATCAATTTCAACGTTGCCTGTAATACCATTAGCAGAGGTAATATAAAGACCATCAAGCTTAAGATCTGGTTCCTGATAGGCAATGTTAATTACATCGGCAGGTTGCTTTGATTTAACGGTAGCATTGTTTGTTGTATAACCGCCTGGCAACTGAACAAACCATCTAATTGCAGTTTGCTCTTGAAACTTCTCAGAATTACTTAAAAGAACATGACCTTTTGAATCAACGTAGTTAATGGTAATTGCATATTCTGCGTTGATTGGGTCATTAGATTGTCCTTCAGCATAGAGAGTTTCGCCACCTGGGAAACTAGCAAGCGCATTTGCTTGGACAGCTTCACCAATGGTTTTCATGTTCATATCCATTGAAATGTAATAGTCCTTTTGGGCAATTACTTTTTCGCTTGAATCATAAACGACTGAACGAACCGTTGTGGTGTTGTTCTCATCTAGCTGATTTTTAAGCATTGCATAATCAACTGTGATCGTCGAAGCAACTTCACCATTAATCTCGATGAAATCTCCTGTTGCTTGATTCAAGATTTGCCAAGCATAAGAGACCGTTTCACCTGAATTGGCCTTTCCGACCGATGCAGATGTTAAGGTCTGGCTGCCATCTTGAGCAACAGTTACTGCTTCGCTTCCAGCTTCTGGAAGTAATTCGGCAGCGTAAGCCCAATTTGAACCTACGCCAAGCGCGAGGACAACTGCAAGCACTACATTAATGATTTTCATGTAGAGTGGCAATTGTCGAACTCTGGCTAATGCTCCGCCCTTTGCGTGCATAGCCCTTCTTTGTTTTTCTCGACTGTTCATTTTTCTCTCCTTACATTTTGATCTAATATTTCTAACCCATGCAGAATCGCCAGAAAAAATTGAATATATCAATTCGCGCACAGATAGTAAGATATTATACTCTTTTCTTGTTTTTTGTGACAAAAATTTTGATAATTTTTTGAATTTTTTCTGTATAATACGCCGCATGCCAGAGATACTAAAAACATACTTGACTTTTGTTAAAGCCCCTGGTAGCCCCTCTTTAACAGCACAAACTTTTGATCCAATGCTTGGAATCATTTTTACTATTTTTATATTGTTTGTAATTGCATTGGGTATTTTTGCTTACTTTAAGTTTAAAGACTTTAAAAAATTCATTTTTGGGGCCGGAATTTTTGCTCTGAGTTTAGTTTGTGTATTTGGCGGAGTGAAGGCTTTTGCTTCGTATAATGGCGTCACAATTGACAACGAAATTAATGCTGAAATAAATAGCGATGCGCAAACCGTAAATGTTTTACCTGGCAACATGCAAAAAAATTGCGACTATGATATTAGTCTAAATTCATTCACTGCAAATTATTGTGATGACGTTACTGGGATGGACGGCGCAACTTGAACTTTTAAAGTTGGACAAAACAATTTATATAGCGGAAAACTTCCTTGCCAAGTTGATACTGACATTGTTCTAAATAACACAAACGAAATAAATATCATTGTAGATGGGCTTGATTATAAAGTTGCAGAAAGCCTTATCAACCAGCATGTTCTTGAGCTTGCATTTGATGTTGATCAGGTGGAAGTGACAGATACTTTTGACCTTGATTTTGCTATAAAAGATATTGAATATGGCGTTGGATATTTCAACTTGGGGCAAGACCTTCTAATTGAATACAGTCATGCAATTAATGATGTTACAAAAAATAAGACAGCCGAAGTTTTAAGTTCAAAGAATTTGAGCTTTGCGGAGAACACAAATAACACTAACAGCGACAGTAATTTTTTGGTTGGAACTGTTGGCGAAGATTGCGCGGCCTTTGAATTTATTGACACTGCCGGAAAACTTGATGGTGATACTCTTGCAAAAGCCGATGGTTATCAAATTTATGTAACCGCAGATAAACTTGCTATTTTGGGGCACGACAACAGCGCGTGTTACTTCGCTATGACTACAATGCAAGATATATTTAATGAAATTGTGGGTGTGAAGCTTCGTTGTTTTGATGCTAGCGATTACCCAGAACTTGCAACTCGTGGTGTGATTGAAGGCTTTTATGGGCAGCCGTGAAGTTTGACCGACCGCTTAGACATTGTCAATTACATGGAGCAATTTAAGATGAACCAATTTTTCTACGCTCCAAAGGATGACCCTTATCATAGTTCGCAATGGAGAGAGCCTTACCCACAGGATAAATTAAACGAATTGGTTGCGATGGTTAACTTGTGCACGCAAAAAAACATTCAAGTTACCTGGGCAATTCACCCATTAATGCACAACCCTGTTGACTTTTCAACCGAAGAAACTTATCAAGCGGACTTGAATTTAATTAAGGCAAAGTTTGCGCAAACCTACAATATTGGAGTCAGGAATTTTTGTCTTTCTGCCGATGATGCCGCCGAAGGCGAAGGTGTTGTTGCTTCGAATCAAATTAAATTAGTAAAGGATTTGCAAAACTGGCTTAAAGATAGTTACGGAATTTCTACTATTGATTTTGTGCCAACTCAATATTGCGAAGACTTTATGAAGGGCGAAGATTACTTGCTTGCTCTTCAACAGCTTGACCAAAACGTGAAAATTATGTGAACCGGAGATTGCGTTTATGGTTCAACTTCGAACGAAACACTTGCAAAATTTAAGTCTTTGAGCGGGCATGATGCTTATATGTGGCTAAACTTCCCTGTTAATGATTATTTTAATGATCACCTAAATATTGGTCCGGCGTATCAGTGTAGGCCGGGAAGCACTGGGAGCATAGGTATTGTTTCAAACCCAATGAACGAAGCGCAAGCCAGCAAAGTTGCATTTTTCCAAGTTGCTTATTTTGCGTGAAATAATTTTGCGAACGATGATGAATGCATGGAGGTTTGGCAGAAGTCTTTTAAATATGTAGACAAATTAGGTGCAGATGCTCTTGAAGAAATTGCCAAACACAATACATATTTCACAAGCCCTTATCATTCTCATGGTTATGAAATTGGTGAAAGCGAAGCTTTTGCGCCCGCCATTGAGGCTTGCACAACCGCCATTGAAGCTGACAATCCAACCAGCGAAGCAGACCTTGCAAGCCTTGAAGCAAATTACAACATTGTGCTAAATGCAATTGACAGCTATGAAAAAATTCACAGTAACGCTACTCTTTACAATGAAGTCTCCCCTTGAATGCAGCAGTTGAAATTCTTGTGTTTGTCCAGCTTGAATGGGGTTACTGGGCTTCGTTGTTTAAATAATTCTGATATCGAAGGCGCCAAAACTGCATTGACAAATATGAAAGCAAACATGCAAGCATCGCTTGATGTAAAAATTACAATGTTTGACGGAAATCTTGCAACGCCAAAAGGCGGCGGGAAAAGGCTCCAACCATTTGCTGAAAAAGTTATTACTTATTTAGAAGGCAAGACTTTGTAAGTCAACTTTCCGTTTTGGTTGCCTACAATTTCTAACTTATAATTGCTAACGAAGCGGTAAAGGCCCGCGCTATTTGTGATAATTAATGTGTAAGTATTGCCTACCTTAGCTTGAGACAACTTAAAAACTTTGCCTTTTGAGTCCATAATTTCATAGAAATTTCCGTCAGAAACTTTTTCATAGATGCCAGGTTTGTCTGTGGAAGCTCCTAAAATACCAGCTTCGGTAAGGTAAATGCCGTTCGAAAATTCAACATTTCCAATAATCTTTTTAATCTTTTTATAATACGCGGAATTGTTTTCATAATTTGTTCCAATAACGATTTTTAATTTCGGCCAAGTTTTTTTGATATCTTTAAGAGCACTTGGCTTTATACCTTCGATGATCTTAAACATGTAAAGCAAATCTTTAATGTCGAAGGCAAAAATTCTTGTGATGTTTTTATCCTTCAGTGCATCCTTCGCAAGATTTGTAAAATGTTCTTTATTTGAAATATTTTTGAAGTACGAAATGTCACTGGAACTAAATTTTGCGTTTGTTTGAATTTGATCACGATAATTGAAAAAATAATTCTTAAGCATAGCATCAGATAAATTACTTATAGTGCATTTATCATTAGTTAGCTGGGACTTCTTGCTGTTATACTTCGCAACCAAAAATGTTGTTTGCCCTTCAAAAATGTTTTTGAAAAGTTCATTGTATTGATGCATCTGAGCATTTGTATTCATAAACAAACTACCATTAGCATCTGACAAATACGCAAGAGGTCTTCCATTGATAAGAATGTCCGATTCGCCAATATTTGTTTGTAAGCGGATAAAACTGTCAAGGGTGCTTCGAGTCATTAAAGGCAGCTGTTGGAATTTTTTAATATTGTTTACCGAACTAAACTTATGCTTTTGCCCATAATCAGTATTTTTGTTAAGCCCTAAAATAGCAGTTAAATTAACTGTTGAGTTCAAAATTAATTCATCATTGTACGCTTTTCAAGGATTCTTAGGATTCATAAGAACAATACGAGCAATTCAATACCGCGAAGAAAGCCTGTCAATTGCATAAAGCTTATTTTCTTTTTGGGTAATTCTATTTTTGATGTACGGCGCGAAAAGCTCCTTGGTTTTCATGCGCGTTTCAATCGACAAATTAGGGCACATTAAAATTCGAAGCGCCACAACCATGCAAAATCCATTAACAGCATCTGTGTGAATTCCGTGCTTTTCGGGCAGCTCAATGCACTTAAGAATGCCTTTTGCGTATTCGAGAAAATCCTCATCATTAAATTCGCCGCTTTGAGAAATTGAACTTTCATGAATGTAATAATGATACCCAATGTGCTTTGGCAAGTAGATCATTTTTCTTGCCTTCAAAAAACATTGCATAGCGAAGTAATAGTCTTCAGCAATTGGAAGAGTTTCATCAAAGTTAATTTTGTTCTTCAGTAAAAACTCGCGGTCGAAAATTTTGGACGTAAGGAAATAAAAGTTGTCGGCATACAAACGGTAGTTGTCGCGATTATGCTTTTTGATAATTATTTTTTCCTCGGCCTGATTCCAAAGTGTGCGTTCATCTATTGGTCGAACCTTCGGGTGTTCAAGATGGTATTCCATTCTGAACATGCAAACTTGCACACGCTCGACTTCGGCTTCGCGAATTGCCACTTCAAGACAGTTTTTTAAGTATGTGTCATCAGCGTCGAGGAAGCCAACATACTTACCAGTTGCAAGTTTTAGCGCGTAATTTTTTGGACTGGACGGAGTGTGCGAATTATTGTTTAGTAATTTAACTTTAACATTAGAGTGGTTCTTCGCAAGCTTTTTAACGAAGTTGATTTCACCCTTCGTACAATTATGCATAACAATGATTCATTCGATGTTTTTAAAACCGAACGTTTGTTCTTGCATAGAATTTCACGTCTTTTTAAATATGTCCTTTGGGACATTATGAAACGGAGTTATTACACTAATTTTATACTTCGGCATTTAGTCTTTCCAAGTTTTGAAAATTTCAACCATTTCCCACAGGTGCTCCATAACGCTAAAATCGAGGAGCTGTTTGACCATTTCAACAACGAATTTTGTTGTTGGGTCTTTCATTGTGGTTAGCTCAAAGCGGTTGGCGTAGAGCTTCGCTGTACGAATTGCACCATACCAACTTGCAGCATTAATACGGCGCTGAGTTTCGCGCTTGCCAACACCCTTGAAGTATTCTTCGCAGAAGATGTCCCAAACACGTGCGGCTTCAGCAACGTTCATGCCGACCATCGCGAAGGTTTCGTCTTCGTCACCTTTGTCAGATAGGAACTTGTAAGCCGTATACATTGAACCAACATCCCAGATTGGATGGCCGCTACCGAAGTCATCAACATCGATGAGCAAAAGCTCGTTGCCTTCGAGCATGATGTTTTTGGCGTGGAAATCGCCATGGACGGCGGTGTCAGTTTCTGGCAACATCTCGATTGCAATGTTGTAAGCATCAACATAATGCGGCGGCAAGAACTTCGCAATTGGGTCAAGACCATTTACGAAGCCAAGCTTAACATTGGTTAGCTCTTCGTCGCCGAAGTGAGTTGTTGCAAGCTGGAGGCATAGCTTCGTCATTTCGCGCGCGCCAGTATCGAAATACTTCTTGTTGTTGTGCATGGTCGCAGCCAAACTTTTGCCAATAACCTTTTCATAAATAATGCCAATACCCTGGTCTGTTTTGACCGACGCATAAGGTATGGCAACAGGCAAGCCTTTGGTGAACGCAAGCTTCGCGTTGCGCATGCCTCGCTCGATTTTTTCTTCGCTTTGAAAATCATAATAAATTTTGAGAATTTCGTCGCGGGTGAACTCATAAATTTTTCCGTTACCACCTTCGGCGAATTGCTTCATGTTCTTTGTGTTAATGTTGAGCTTTTTCGTACCGATGTGAACAATCTTGTCGAAGCCAACAACCGCGAAAATGTCATAAAGCTTACGGCCGGCATTTATGATTTTAATGTTATAGCCAGCATCTTTAAGCATAACCATACGTCGCAAAACCGACGACGAACATGCTTCGACGTTTTCCATGTCAAACACGATGTCCCACTTTTGCTTTTGCTTGATAATGTCTTCAAGCTGTTTGTCAAACTTCATGATGTTGCTTGAATCAATTGTCTTATGAGGTATAGAAACATAAAGGGTGTTGCCTTCCAAATAGCCCTTTAAGCCACTCGCATTTTTCATTGCTTTTTTGGGCTTCTTTGCGACCTCGCTTTTTTTGCCCCCTTTTGTCTTCATTGCGTCTCAGGCAAGATCGGATTTTGGCATTGAAGTCTTTTTAGTTTCTTTCTTAGCCATAGTTTTCCTTTCCACTTTCATTATATAGTAATTATGAGGTTGTTCAACTTCATAGTACTAATATAGTTAACATCTTTTGCAATGTTCATTACCATTTTAATTCCAATTGCGGCGAACGGGTCTTCGTCGCTGATTTTCTTAAAGTGCTCGATTGGGTTCATTGCCGGGCAATTGTCGCGCAAGCGGATGATGATGTTATCCCCTTTAACCAGGACTTTTACGTCGACGCGTTGCTTGTTTGCATCCTTGATTCCAGTTTCAACAACGTTCATTGCCATCTCTTCGACGCACAGTGAAATTGCGTTAGTCTTCTTCGCATCGATATTATTTTTCTGGCACAAAACTTCAGCGCCAAACGAAGACATCATGACGCCTTCTTCGTCGCTTGCAGTGAATTCAAACTTCTTGCTTGTGTCGGCTTCGAAATCTTTCGGCAGAAGCAAGAAATTGTCCAGACTGAATTTGAGGGTTTTCTTTCTAATTATTACGATCACGCAATATGTGAGGATTGTCAAAATTTGCGCAACGGCGAAGGCCGCCCAATAACCGTAAACGCCGAAAAATGGCGATAGGCTGAGCGCGGCAACAACCACATAAATGATTTCGCAGCATGCACAAATTACAATTGTAAGGCCGATTTTTTTGGTTCCCTGAATAAAGTTTTGGATTGTCAGGCTGATGCTGTATAGGATCATTCCTGCTGCGTAGAAGCGAATTGCAGTGATGGCCATGTCCAGAACTTCGGAATCGTTGGTATAAAGCGGCGCTACAAACGGCGCAAAAATGAACAGCACAACAGAGATTGCACCAACAATTGCAACGGCCACTGTCATTCCATGTTTGAACAAATTTTTAAGCGCGGTGTTGTCTTCTTCGCCTTCGTAGATATTTGCGAGCATCAAAATGGTTGCTCCCAGCGCGATGGTTACGCATCCGAAAACGTTTTGGCTGTTTGACTGAATGCTGAAGGCCGCAACGCCAATGCTTCCAGCCAGGGCGAGCAGACCGTAATTCATGAAAATGCTTTTTGCGGTGCTACAAACTGCCTGGACCGCAGTTGGCAAACCAATTAGAATAACTTGACCCCAACCTTTCCAAACTGCAAGCTTAGGGTTGATTTTATAGTTTTTGTCCTTCTTTAAAAAGTGAGTGGACAAGAAAATAAATTCGGTGACAAAGCTCATCGAACTCATAAAGGCCATACCAAACATGCCTCAATTTAGCACGAACGCGTTTAGCAAATCGCCGGTGATGTTGACCGCCGATCCACAAATCGCAGCCGGGGCGACTTTGCCTCGATCGTTGTCAAGTTGCATGAAGGGTGAAAGGATCCTCGCACCAAACTGGAAGAAAACACCAACTCCAAGCCCGATAATATAGCCCTTGGTATTTTGCATTATGTCTGCCATTTCAGGCGTGCTTGTATTTGCGCCAAGAAGGATGGCTAGGGGCTCAGCAAAAAATATCATGCCTGCAGTGATCAAAATTGAAAGCGCGACCATCACAATCATGGTCGCGTTGAAAAAGCCGTTGGCGCTTTTCATGTCGCCTCGGCCCATGCAATTTCCACAAAGCGATTGAGCGCCCGTGGCAAAAATTCCAAACACAGCATTTGTTGCGATGAACATCGGCAGTGCCAAACCATAGGCGGCAATGGCGTTCGTTCCCAAAAACTGACCAATAATTACGCCATCGATGACCATCGCAATCGTGAAAGTTAAAGTAGATATTGTCAGCGTTGATAATGTGCTGTAAAAAATTTGCTGTGTGTTAGCTCGTCTTTTCTTCTTTACATACGCGCGGAAATCCTTCGCACTTTTGCTTATATTTGCTTCTTCATTGCTAATAATTAATCACCTTGTTTCATTTCCATGACAACGCAGACGGCATCGTTTCGTAGCGAATACGTATGCGTAAAATATACATTAATTTCATAAATTTTTTTCATTTATTTACTCTTTTTAGCAACAATTTTGCTACAATCATTCGCACGCTGAAGCCTTCGCTTTTTTCGCCAAAGCATTCGCTTCTAACCCACTCGGGGACAGCAAAACAATCGAATAAAACTTCGCCACTACAATCGAAGCACGAAAGGAACAAAAATGCAAAACATCTTCATTAGCCATACTTCAGCACTCAATTTTTATCGCAATGCCCGCGCAAACAACATCCTTGTAATTGTTAACAACAAGGGCAATAACATACTCGGCGCAAATATCTATACTCCAGAAGTCAATAAATGAACACTTCCATTAGTAAACATAAATGTGAACAACAAAACAACCCATACTTACGATGTTATGAAAAATACTATTCCGTATTTGCATGAAGATGAAAAAATAGATTTACTAATTTCTAGATACACAAACCAAAATAAAACAACACGAGTGAAATACCATCTTAATCGTGAAACATTACCTCCTTGGTCATTTATAAAAGTAACAAAGGGAATATATGTTGTCTGTCCTGAACTTTTATTTTGCCAATTAGCTGAAATATTAAGTTTGGAGCAGCTATTTGTGTTAGGAATGGAACTATGTGGATCTTATACAATGCAAAATGGTGAAATTACCTCATTTTTGTCACCCGTATCACAACTTACAACAGTCAATCGAATAAACAAATACATATATAAAATAGAAAAAACGCATAAACATATGCGCGGAATAAGCAAAGCAAGGTATATTGCAAAATACCTAGAAAATGGTTCTGCATCACCACAAGAGACAAAACTATTTATTATGCTAACAGCACCTAGAAAAATTGGAGGATATGGACTTAAAAATATAAAGCTAAATTATCCTATAAAGCTGTCAGCTGACTCAATAAATATTCTTGGATATTCTAAAATTCGACCAGATCTTAGTAACCCCAAAACAAAACTAGCAATAGAATATGACAGCACAATGTATCACGAAAATGAAAATCAAAATAAAAAAGACAAACTTAGGCTAGATGTATTCCATAATGAAGGATGAACTTTGATTAGTTTTGTTCCAGCACTCATGAAAACCAGAAGTTCTTTTCACACTTTAGCCCTTAAGATATTAAAGACTAACCAGCAAAACACAAGAATAACAATATCGGACTTCACTAGCAGGCAAATGCACTTATGAAAAGAACTTAAAACAAATATATAATGGCAAATATTTATATATTTAGAACTTGAGTATTCTATTCATGGCAAAAAATGCGTTCAATCGCTTAATAAATCAGCATTAATTTATGTGTTGTTCATAAATAACCAGGATTTAAATTTTGAAATTCAATTTTTCTTATTTTGTATTACAAACATAAGCGATTGAACAACATTTTTACAATATATAAATTATGGAAATATCAATTAATAACAAACATAAGCGATTGATTTACTTTTTGACACAACATTAGGCAAGATTACATTGGCGTTGAGGGATTGTGGGAGGAGGGTTGATTGGGCGCCCCTTTGCTACTTTTTTATGTTATGCCTGGTGTGATGAGGAAAGTAACAAAGGGAAATGGGAATGTGAGGTTGCCTTTGTGGAGGTTTGCTGGGAATTGAAGCTGGTAGGTTGGTTTTGTAAAGTAAAAGGGCCGCGGTGCGGCCCTTTGTGTTTTTGGTGTTCCTGCTTTTGCTTTGCTTAAGTTTAGCTTTGCTTTGCAGAAACATGATTATGCTTTGCTACTACTTGTCTTCCTTTGGTGGTTTAGATGCAGGTTTGGCGTCTTTGTCTGCTGGTTTTGGTTCTGATTTGGGTGCAGGTTTGGCGTCTTTTGGTTCTGGTTTAGGTTTTGGTTCTGGGTCTTTCTTTGCTGCAGCTTCGGCTGCTTGCTTTTTGTTTTCTTCTTCCTGCATCTTTTGAATTTCTTCTTTGCTTGGTGCGCCCTCACCAAAGTATTTTACAAGGGTAAGGTTGTTTGCCTTGTCTTTGTAAATGTAGAAAACATCGTCCATAAGCTTGCGAACCATGTAAATTCCAAGGCCTCCGATGTCACGCTCTTCAGCGCTAAGCGTGATGTCTGGCGCGCTTTCATCCAATGGGTTGAAGCGGTCAGCGGCATCAACAAATGTGACTTTAACTGCCTTTTTCTTAGGATCGCGCTCATCTACCTGGACACGAACAGTTACATATTTACTTGGATCCTTGTAACCGTATTTAACAATGTTACTGAAAATTTCATCGATGGCCACGCAGAACTTAGGCGTAAAATCAAGCGGCGCGTTAGTTTGCGGAAGGATCTCTTCGAGGCGGTCACAAACACGGGTGACGTTTTCAGTCTTTGCAAAAACGCTAATTTCAGTTTCGAACAAATTTTCTACTTTCTTCTTTGGAGCGCCATTGTAAATAAAGGCAAGAACAGTTTCGTCATCGAACTGATCAGCCTTGCCAGCGAAGTTCTCAACATCCTGGAAGAGGTTATCGCAAAGTACTGTGACATCGGCTTTCATGTTCTTCTTTGCGAAGTCAACAACAGTGTCATCGCCATAGAGCTCAGATTTTTCATTGTGAGCTTCGGTGATACCATCCGTGTAAAGAAGTAGCTTCTCGCCTGGCTGCATTTGATATTCAGCATTCTGGTACTTAATTCCTTCCATACCACCAAGAACCAGCGAAATTGGCGCATCGAGGAATTCGCATTTGCCGGTTTTGTCATTAATGACAACCGGTGGGTTGTGGCCGGCAGTTGCATATTGCATAAGGCCAGTCTCGATGTTGATAAAGCCAAGCCAACAAGTTACGAAGAGCTCGGCTTCGTTATTTTCATTGAGGTAGTCATTGGTGGCCTCGAGAGTCTTGGCTGCATCGAGGTGCTTTTCTGCGAAGACGCGAATCGCTGTCTTGGCACGCATCATAAACATAGCAGCTGGGATACCCTTTCCGGAAACATCGGCGATGAGGAATGCCAGCGTATTTTTGTTAACGAAATAGTAGTCGTAGAAGTCACCGCCAACTTCCTTCGCACTTTGATATTTAGCGTGGAGGTCGATTTCCTTGTTGTCTGGGAATGGAGGGAAAACGTTTGGCAGCGCGGAAAGCTGAATCTGACGTGCCATTTCGAAGTCTTCCTTGAAGCGGTCGGCTTCGGCTTGAATGTAGTCTTTGAGGGTGTCGACCGTAGCGTTAATGCGGTCAGACAGCGCGGCAAATTCTTTGTGGCTGTAGACGTCAACTTTGGTGTCGAGGTTACCACTTGTAATGGCCTCAAGGCTTTCGTTAATCTTTAGGAGGTTTTCGCCGACCAACTTTTTGAGCAGCATGAAAACGCTGAACATCATGATACCGAAAACGACGATTTGCAAGAACATCGTAAATGACGAGTTCAAGTGCGGAATAAACATCTCGTATTTTTCAATTGAGTATTGAACAATTGTGAAGTCTTCTAAGTTCGCATAATCCACATAATAATGTGTGCCGTTGACGTTGGTCTCAAATAAGTCTAGCTCAGGCTTAGTCATTGCTTCAGTGAAGAGCTCTGGGACGCCTCGCTCGCTGCTGAGGATTTCGCCAGTCGCAGTTTTAACGATGAAGTATTGCGAGACCTCTTCGTCCGACCAGTCGCGGGCGTAAACCTTCGCCATGCCAACGTGGCTGACCTGAAGGGTTTCGGCGTCCTGGACGATGAGCTTTTGCATCGAAGTAAGGTCGCTTTTGAAACGCGTTTCGGTGCTGGCGACCGACATGCGATCATTGAAGAAGCTCATTGCAATAATATTAGTTGCAAACGCGAAGCAAATGATAACCAGCAACCAAAATTGGAAACTGAAGAACAAATCCTGCGTGAAGAAAATGTCTTTGCTGAAAATGATTTCCCTGACCTTGTGGCCTTTGAAACGCATGTCCATAAAACTGGTGATGAAAAACGAAGCACCCACAACCGCCGCGTTCGAGAGCAGCAGCGGCAGGAATACGTTATACATTACCATAGTTGCGTTTTGCATGTCATCCATATGGAAGAGCGGGACCATGCCCATGTGGAATACTTCGGTGAGCATGATAAAAACAAGCGCGTGAAGCACAAATGGGCGGTGATCTTTAAACATTAGTTCGTGGAAAACGCCCGCGAAAATACCTGCACAAAGCGTTGCGACCGAACATGGAATCCAGGTGTATGCGCCGATGCCGAAGATTGGCGTTGCAATGAAGAAGCGGTCAGCCGCGCCGATGACACCAGCAATAATACCTGATCACGGGCCGAACATAAGACCAGCAATGACCGGGCCAGCGTCGCGGCAGTTAAGCGCTGCACCGTTGACGTTAAAACTTCCGATCTCGGTTGCATAGGCCGCGCAAAGTCCAAAAACCACACCAATTATGACTTGGCGTAAAATCGGGTTCCAGCGCCCGAACTTCGTCTTTTTCTCGAGGGCAAAAAGAATAACAGTACAAACTGTTGTGATTAATCCTGCATAAACTAATGGCATACCGGCTCCCTTCGGTTAGATTATTGTGAGGACTTGTGTAAATCCCGTCTTTTCAAATACATCAAGCACATCTTTATTGCAATTCATAATTACGAGGTTCCCATTGCGCTTGTTCATTTTTTTCTGGATCATGAGCAGAAGACGCGCGCCCGCAGATGAGATGTATTCGAGTTCGCTAAAGTCGATTGCCATTGTTTTTGCGAGAAGCATCTCTTCCTTGATGCCTTCTTCCAGCTCATAGACTGTTGCCGAGTCAATTTTGCCCTTAACCTTTACGGTTGTTTTCTCGGCGTTTTTTGAAACTTCAAATTCCATGTTTTTCCTATCTCTCTTCCAGTTTTAACCCAGAGTAAATCGAGTAAATTCCGCGGACAAATCGAGCTCTGACCGCGGGCAGTGAGTGATTTAGCCGGTTGAAGTGGTGGTAGCGGCGGAACTTGCTGCGGATGAGCTGCTAGCACTTACTTCGGTGTAATATGGCAAACCGTTTGGCATTGGAAAAACTTTGTTTTCGATGCCATTGTCAGTTGCAAATGTTTGAAGCCAAGTTGTAAGTTCAGTGGCTTGATTACTTTCATTTTTCTTCTTGCGGCACTCTTCGATAATAGCCTGAGGAACACCATCGAGGCTTTCTATTGTATCCGGCGTATCCCACTTGGCTGTGCACTTAATAATATGAATGCCTTCGCTGTCGGTTACGAGCTCCTTGCAAACTTCTCCAGCTGAAAGGCCGCTTAGGCCATTATTATATGCCGAAGTGAAGCTCTCGATTTTGTCCCAACCGCGGTCACCGCCCTTAGCCTTTGTGGCTTCGTCTTTCGAATACTGGGCAACTGCGGCTTCGAAGCTGAGCGTGCCAGCGTTGATTTGGTCGAGCACGCTTTGAGCGGTTGCGGTGTCCTTCGCATCGAAGAGAATGTGCGAACTTTGACGCGCATCCTTATAAGTAGACGAGGCGCTGGAAAGGTATGTCTTTACATCGTCATCGCTTGGAGCATCAACGGTAATTACCTTTTCGATAAGCGCTTTTTCAAGCATTGTTTGCTTGACGTTGTCGCGGTAGGTGTCTTCGGTGAAGCCCGCATTTTCGAGCGCCTTTTTGTAATTGGCGTCGCTGTCATACTTTGCGCGGAAGCTTGCAACATGCTCGTCGACCTTGTCTTCGTCAACGGTTATTCCTTCATGGTCGCAAGCACGGCGGACCATTTCTTCGTGCTGAAATTTATCCTGAATGCACTTTTCGCGGAAAGTTTCAGTGGTCATGCCATACATGCTTAAGTATTGCTGCCAAGTAGAAAGGCTCTTCGCGTATTGCTTGTAAAGAGTCTGCTCCGTGATGTATTTTGTGACGTCGGCTTCCTTGAAATAGGTGTCGCCCGTCGATCCAGCGAAGCCACCATTTAGCTCAAGCGCGCCTGCAACTTTGAATCCGCCCAAAATCACGATCGGGCAAATTACAACAACTGCAGCAACCAAGATTGCGCGATTCCTCATTGCGCGCTGCCTATTATCTAAGCGGCGAAGCCCCTTCTTCTCCTTTTTGACGTCGACCAAATTAGGTGCAGTGTCATCGTCAAGTTGGAAAAATTTGCGAACGCCTTTGACGATCAACTTCCACAAAAACACAAATGGAACTGCAATTCAATGTCCAAGCTTGGCGAAGAATCTGCCAACAATGGCCAAAACTTTACCGAAGCCTTTCGAGTAAAACTTCTCACGCTTTTGCGCGCGCTCTTTCTTTTTCTTGTCGCTGACTTTCTTTTTTGCAGCGCGCTTAGTGGCGTTTTCAGCCTTCTTTTTGGCGCGCGCGGCCTCGGCTTCGGCCTTTTTCTTTGCCTTGGCTTCAGCCTGCTTGGCCTTCTTTTCTTCGATGGCCTCAAGCTCTTCAGCGGTTTTTTCTTTCTTCTGAGGGAGAAACTTTTTAGTCTGCTTTACTTCCTCTTTTGGTTTTTCTTTCAATTTTCACTTAGCCATTTTTTATCCTTGACACAATTTTTTCACATAGATGAGTGCTATTTTATCAAACTTTCCAGCAATTTTGCCGAGATGATAAATTAGATGCATTTTTTATTTTTTGGTGTATAATACGCGCTTACGTCGGGACGTGGCTCAGTTTGGTAGAGCGCCTGGTTTGGGACCAGGATGTCGCAGGTTCGAATCCTGTCGTCCCGACCACCCAATGCGGGCGTGGTTCAATGGTAGAACCCGAGCCTTCCAAGCTCGTGACGCGGGTTCGATTCCCGTCGCCCGCTCCAGAAAATTCGCGAAGCGAATTTTCCTCTGCAATACATCGGCATTTGGTTTCCGGGGCATCGCCCGTGCTCAAACTGTCCTCGCATCATTATAAGTGAAAATTAGCAAAGCTAATTTTCAAACATAATTTGTACTGCGGAACTGCGCGCGGGCAAAACCCACGGAAACCTTCCCACATGAGCCGACAACTCAAATCTTCACCAAATATTAATGAATTTTCTACTTTATCGACAACGATAATTTCATACAAGAAGGGCAATTCCTAAAAGGAAAAGAGGAATAGAAAGGAGTTGGCCCATGGTGAGTCAGTCGAAGGCGAGATAGCCCAGCTGGGCGTCGGGTTCACGGACGAATTCAACCGCGAAGCGAAAAACTGCGTAGCAGATGCAAAAGACCGCAAAGTAAGTTCCTTCTTTGTAAGGTGGAAGTTTACGAGCCAAGATAAGCATAATTGCAAGGAGGACCAGACCTTCGAGGATTGCTTCGTAGAGCTGGGATGGATGCCTTGGAATATTTCCCGCGAGGCCTCCGAAGTTTACCGCCCAAGGCAAATCGCACGCCGCGCCCCAAAGCTCGCCGTTAATGAAGTTCGCGCAACGACCGAAGAAAAGGCCGATCGGCACACCAATAAACGCGAGGTCCAGCAAACGCAAATACTTAATGCCCATAATTTTCGCGCCGAAAAATCCGCCAATGAGGCCGCCGATAAAACCTCCGTGGAAGCTCATGCCTCCTTCGTAGATCGCAAGAATTTTCAGCGGGTTAGCTCAATAATATCCGTTGCCGTAGAAAAGCACGTAGCCCAGCCTCGCACCAATTATGATGCCAGCAATTCCACACAAAATGCAGGCAAGTACTTTGTCAGCTTCAACGTGAATCTTCCATCGCTTGGCAACGAGCACCAAAACAATGCTGGCACAGGCAAAACCCAAGATGTAGGCTATGCCGTATCACCTAACAGTGAAGCTCCCAATTTGGAAAGCAACTGGATCTATACTATGAAATAATTCATTCATACTTTATATTATAGTTATTTTAAATTATGAACATATATTTTTTTATAAATAAGAGTTGGTAAAGACAGCGAGAAATAATTATATCTATTAGATTTGCCCGCCTTTTTGACGACGCGTACTTTGTACGCGAGTCAAAAAACAAGGGTAAAGATAATAGATAGAATTATTTCGGAGCGAAAATAAAAAAATTTGCCGTAGGCAAATTTGTTTTAGATGGCGCGCCCGGCAGGAGTCGAACCTGCAACCTACAGATTAGAAGTCTGTTGCTCTATCCATTGAGCCACGGGCGCGTGCGCAGTATCTTATCACAAAAAGGCGGAATTATTGCCCTGCAAATGCAAAATCAAATGTCAAAAATGTTGAAATTGCGTTCAATCGCTTACTATTATCCTATAATTTCAAATTACTTTTACAAAACACCAGATAAATTTTTTTTGCAACTTAAAATTCTTAAATTTTTGATATAAAGTAAGCGATTGAACAAATTTTTAACATTTTTGGTGCTTATTTTTACATTGAGGGATGAGAATTAAGCGAAGAGTTTGCGGAAGGCTTGGCCGCGGTGTGAGATTTCGTCTTTTTCTTCGGCGCTGAGTTCAGCCAGGGTTATTGCGGTACCTTCAGGGATGAAGATTGGATCATAGCCGAAGCCGTTGTGGCCGCGTTCGTGCTTGCCAATTGTGCCGAAGAGCTGGCCGACCGCTTCGGTGCGAGTGCCGTCTTCGTTGATGAGGACCGCCACGGTTTCGAAGTGGGCGGTGCGTTCCGGCATTGGAATTTTTTTGAGAGCCTTGAGAAGCTTTTTGTTGTTGTCTTTGTATGTGCAGGGCTTGCCGTTGACTTCAGCGTAGCGAGCAGAGTAAACGCCCGGGCCGCCTTCGAGGGCATCGACGCAAAGGCCACTATCATCGGCCGCGACCGCGTAACCCGCGAAGCCCTTCTCCTTCATTTCGGCGAGGGCGGCTTCGGCCTTGATGGTTGCGTTTTCAGCGAAGGTCTGGCCGGTTTCTTCGGGGTCGGAGGCAAGGTTGAGGTCCGAAAGTGTGAAGATTTCGATGTCTTTACCTGCGACGATATTGCGAATTTCGCGCGCTTTGTTTTGATTATTTGTTGCCAATAAAACTTTCATTATTTTAGTAATAGCTCCGAAAACTTTTTGAATTTTTCATCGTTGCCCGCGGTTGAGATGATTTCGTAATTAGGTTTTGCGGTGGTTTGGTTTGCGAGGTCCTTTTCTTCAAGCGTGTCGCGGAGAGCTTTGGCGGTGTTGACGCTTGGTGCGATGATGTTTACGTCCGGTCCAACGATGTCTCGAATGAGGGCCTCGTAAGGCGGAAAGTGCGTGCATGCGAGCAAAATAGTGTCGCAACCTGCGTCGATGAAAGGCGCAATGTGTTCAACAACACACTCCTTAATTTCTTGAGTTGGCGCGCCGAGGACAAGATCAAGGTTGTTTTCGGCAAATTCGTGAAGCTTGGGAGCACCGACCGAAGTGACCTCGATGTCCGGGTTGGCGCTCTTAAGCGCACGGTCAAAAACGCTAGATTCAACAGTCGCGGTTGTTGCAAGGATGCCCACGTGATTGTTTTTTGTGGTAGCGAGGACCTCTTCAATTCCAGGCTCAATCACACCGAAGACGGGACCTTCGTAATTTTGAGCGATATCATCAAGCGCGGCTGCCGTAATTGTATTACATGCAACTACCAGCGCTTTTATGCTCACAAGCTTAGGGTGCTTGATAAGCGCGAGGCTGAGTTGCTGGATGTCTTCGGCGGTCCGAGTGCCGTAGGGCGAATTCGCATCGTCGCCAATATAGACGAAGTTCTCGGTCGGACAGGTGCGCAGAAGTTCGCGCAAAACGGTGATGCCACCGATGCCAGAATCGATGACTCCGATTGGGGCATTTTTTATGTCGGTCGTGTTAGGCATTTAATTATGCAGGTCACAATAATATTTTCACTGGCCGGTCGCTTCGTCGTAAACGGGATTGTCGGCCTCGTTCATACAAATATAGTCAGGGCCCTGGTGCGAGCAGTGCTCGGCCGCATTCATGTCAACAATGAGCTTCGAAAAACTCGCGGCCCAAAAACAAATGACAAGCAGCACAATTATCGCGATGACCTTGTTAGTGTCCGGCTTGCGATTGAGCTTTTTTTCGAGGCGAGGCTCCAGGTCAGCTTCGGTGCACTTTTCCGTGAAGCTGGGCGCGAACTTCTCACCTGTGAAAAAGATCAGCTTGAGCGCGTATCAAACAATGGTGCCGAGGAGGATGCCTTCGAGGATGCCGGCGATGACGTCGGTCGGATAATGAACCATTAGGTAGATGCGCGAACACGCGACGAAAAGCGCCGGGATGAACAGCATCCAGCCTTCGGATTTTTTGAGGTCGTTTCGAATCCAGAGGAACAGCGCCGTGGCCATTGAAAATGCAAAGCACGAATGCCCTGATGGGAAGCATGTTTCTGTTTCGGCGATTGCACCAACATTAAGGTATCACTGGAAATATTCGGCGTTTCCTTGAAGCGCATTATATGGACGAAGCCTGAAAAACAGGTTTTTCAAAATCAAATTGTTCGTGATGAAAAAGAGTCCGATTGTGCATATTATCAAGAGGCCGATTTTGCGCGTGCGCTTGAATGCGCACATGACCAGCCCCATTATAAACAGCATTATGCAAAACTCTGGCTGGCCAAATGCGGTGAAGGCATGTGCCAGCCAGGTAAAAATGTCATTTTGGATAAATCCAAAGGCGGCGAAAATCGACATGTCGAAGCCGTCGAAAACGTGATGCATCATTTGTCCAAATGCAGAATCGTAACTCATAGGCGTTTATTATAGCAGGCTTTTCAGATTTGCGAAGTCTTTTTCGAGGGCAGTTTTTTTCTTGGGGTCATACATTGTTGAGGCTGGGTGGAAGACCGGATACACAGTGAATTTGCCTGCTTGTACAGGTTTGCCATGAAGCGAAGTTATGCCCTCTTCGTTTTTAAGAATGAATCGAGTGGCGAAGTTGCCCAGCGTGACAATAACTTTTGGATTTACCTTTGCGGTTTGTTCGCGCAAGTAAGGAGCGCACGCTTGGATTTCTTCGGCCCGAGGGTTGCGATTAGAAGGAGGCCTGCACTTCAAAACGTTTGCGATGTAGACATCTTCTCGCTTTAGATTTGCGATAGCAAGCAATTCGTCTAGATATTGGCCCGCTTTACCTACGAAGGGAAGGCCCTGCTCATCTTCGTTTTTTCCAGGAGCTTCACCGATGATCATGACATCAGCGTTAACATTCCCCGACCCAAAGACGACATTTGTCCTTCCATCCTTCAACGGACACTTCGAACAATTTTTAACTATTTTTTCTAAATTATTCATTAAACAAGAATTCTAAGGCAGTGAGGGCAGGTGGAAATTGGGGCTTCGCTTTCGATCTTGGAAAGGTTGGCGCCGGTGAAATTCGTCCTACAAACCGAACAAGTGTTCTCTTCGTTTTTCGCGATAACAGTTTGACCAACAATCCCGCGAGCCTTCTTATAAGCCTCCAAAGCGTCCGGCGAAATCACTGCCTCAAGCTCGGCTTTTTCTTTAGTCGCCTTATCCATTTCAAGCTTGAGAGAAACATTCGAAGCCTCAAGTTGCTTGTTTAAATCATCCTCTTGCATGCTAAGCTTTTCAATATTGCCATCAATCTTCGCCTTCAATTCCTTGATCTTGTTGAAGTTGGCCTCAAGTTCCTCAAGCTTAGTGTCAACCTTTTTGCGCTCTTCGGTAAGCTCATTTAATTTGCGAGTAAAATCCTCAACCTTACGGTAGTCGCCCTGCGTTGCCTCGATCTCTTTTTGCGCCTTATCCTGCGCAGCCGCCAGCTCCGAATCCTTCGCACTTACGGCCTCAACTTCGTCACGCGCCTTCACAAAAACTTTATCAACCTGGTCACGCTTCGTCTTGATTTCGGACTTCTTCAAACGCACCTTGCCAATCTCGGTCGCAATCGGCGAATTATTAAACGCCTCGGCGCCGTCTTCGATGGTGTTGTCCACCTCCTGCAACCGAAGCAACTTCTCAATATCTTCAACTTTACCTGCCAAAATAACCCCTAACTACTGCCACAAATTATACTCATTAATTGTATCAGCGATGCGCTTCTCCACATCCGCCAACTTATACATGCCATCCGCATTTTTCTCCAGGCCCTCAAACTCCAACTGCTTTTCAATTAGAGGGTTTTCCAAATCCAAAACATCTAAGCTCCGAAGCTGCGAAGCCGTGCAATACAGCAAACTGATTGTGCAAAATTCCTGACCAGATGCATCTTTAAACTTCGAAATTATGAAGTTCGACCCAACCGGCGAACGCGAATTCAGCGAGCTTTCCAATTTAGAATCCTTAATTCGAAGCGCCGCAATTAGCGACATAATGTTGTCATCATGCCCGCCAAGGAAGGTAAACTTTCGCTTCGGATTTTTCATATCCGCCTGAATTTCTTGAAGCATTGGATTAGCCTTGTCGATAGCGGCAGTGTGCGACCCAAAAAGCGTCTTTTGATAGGCATCGCCAAGCGCACCAATTTGCGTCCACTCATCCCAAGAAAGTGGAACGCCAAACGAAGCATCATGCCCATCCGGGTATTCATAATATTGCAATTTCAGCGCATCCGAAGCCGAGTTACCCAACTTCAAACTTCCCTTCATCGAAGGACCTTCGCCATAATTGAAAGTTATTTTCATGTCATCCAAAGGTAGCGACGAAATGCCATGCTCCTTCGCATATTCAGAATTTTTGAAATCCAAAACCTTCTCAAGCGTTTTGAAGTTTTGCTCATTTTGCTCAAGAATGCCGTTGAGGCCAGCTTCGCCACCTTGCTCTTCAATCTCCTTCATAACCTGGTTGCGCCAAGCTTCGCTATTTTTGGTAATGTCTCGCCAAAAGACCGGGTCATCGGTATCAAAATCACACTTATAAATAATGCGAGGGTTAGCTACGGGCAAAAACGCGCTCGAAAATGACTGAGTCGACACGATAGTGCGCTGTTGCGAATTGCAATAAAAGTAGGTCTCGTCTTCAGCAGGAAACCAATTTTCCGGGATAAATTTTTCGTATTCCAAAAAACTGCGGAAATACATGCCCATCAAAGTTTCTTGCACACAACCAAGGTCAGTTAAATAGCTTGGGCTCGAAGACCAGGGCAGCCATTCGTGCGCGTTGATCTTTGCAAGGTCTGACCCATGCTCCGAAAGCGCCGACCGAATTTGATGGCGCGACACAACCGTCATTTGCTCAAGAGTGTAGCCATCATGATGATGCAAGCCTTGCGCATCAGCTGAAACTTTTGGAGCTTGACTGCTAACACACGAGGTCAGGACACACAAAACGCAAATACAAATTGCGATAAAAATGCCTCCACTAATGTACTTGATTTTTTTCATAAACATTTTCCCTACCTTCAATAATTGTTTTGGTCGATCATAATAATATCTTTTTTCGCGATGCCACAATCAACAATTGAATTTTTAAGAACATCGCAAAGCGGAAGTTCGCTGACATCGTGCCCAAGTTCAATGATGCAAATGCCACGTTCAAGCATCTCGATGGCATCATGATATTTAATTTCGCCGCAAATTATGCAGTCAACTTTTTTATCAATGGCAGCTTGAAGCACGCTAACCTCGTCATCGAGGCGGCCAACACTGCCGGTAGTTGTCACAATTTTTTTAAGCGATGAACTGGCCTTTCCCCAGACGCGAGGCTTACGTCCGAAGACGCTCTCGCACTTTTTTGCAAGCGCACTCAAAGTTATGCTTTTTCCATTTGCTGGCGAGCAAATCTTGCCGAAGCCGAGCTTACCACAAGTTAGAATTAGCGTCTGCTTCGCGTTAAGTCCAATCAAGCTTGGAAGGGTTGCTGCGCCTTCGTCACTAACATCTAAACAGGTATGAAAATTCATAAGCGCCACGCCGTAATTTGGAGCGTGGAAAATTATGTTGCGCAAAGGCTGGCCCGCAATCTCGCCAATGTAGGCCGGATGGTGCGTGACAAGCAAATTGCAACCTCGCTTTTTTGCCTCTTTAACTGCGGAAATGCTGGGGTCAAGCGCAACTGCAACCCGAGTGATTTCCTTGTCTTCGTCACCCGAAGTCACACCCGTTGTGTCCCATTCTTCGGCGCTCTCAAGTGGAAATTTTTCCAACATCAATTTTTCAAGCTCTCTAATTTTCACCTAAAATCTCCTTCGTGGCATTAATGAACGCCTCAATATCTTCGCGAGTAGTTTGCGGATTAAACGAAATTCGAATGGCGCCGTTGATTTCATTTTCTGGCACGCCAATTGCCTGCAGCACGTGACTTGGCTCGTCGGAATTCGAAGAACAGGCCGGCCCACCAGCAACAATTATGCCTCGTTTGCCGTATTCCAAAATTAAATTCTTGCTATCGCGTTCCGCAAAAACCAAACTCATCATGTTTCACAAATAACCCATTTTGTTATCCATAAAAGGAACGCTCAGCCGAACGCCATCAAGCTTCCCAATTTCCGCGGTGATCAAATTCGTGAATTCATCATAAACTTTCCCAACAGCATCGTAATTACTCTTTGTGATTTCAGCTGCCTTCGCAAACGCCGAAATTAGCGCAACACTTTGAGTCCCAGGCCGAAGCTCACGCTCTTGACTTCCACCAAAAATAATGGGTTTACATGGGGTGTTAGCCTTCAAATAAAGGGCGCCAATTCCCTTCGGAGCACCAAACTTGTGGCCAGAAAAACTCGCCGAATCAAGACCATATTTCTCAACATTGATTGGCACCTGACCAAAACTTCCAACGCAATCGCAATGGAAGAGCGCGCCATTTTCGTGGGCAATTTCACAAAACTCGGAAACGTTTTGGATGCTTCCAATTTCAGTGTTGGCATGTTGCATAATAACAAGTGCAGTCCGGTCATCGCAAATTTCTACAAACTTCATAAGCTTTGCGAAACCATTTCTGTCGGTCGGCAAAATTTGAACATCATAACCTTCGTGAGCAAGATGCTTAGCCGGAAGCAGCGCGCTTTCGTGCTCGATCTCAAAAACAATAATCTTGTTGCGCTGCCCACGCTTTGGATCAGGCGTAATGGCTTGCGGAATCCCCAAAATTGCGATGTTGTTCGCTTCGGTCGCGCCGGACGTCCAAATAATTTCGCTTGGACGCTTCGCCCCAATCAACTTCGCGAAGTTCTCCCGCGCGGCCTCCATAACAGCGAAGGCATCGCGACCGGCTTCGTGAATTGAATTTGGATTTGCAAAATTGTCGGTGACTGCAAAATCAGAAGAGCTCGCGCTCGCCAGCGAATCAAGAAAAATTGTTTTGGAAATAGCCATACATGTATTATATAAAACCGAAATACTTTGAGGACAAAAATTTGAAAAATATACAAGAGCGATTTTGAGTGTTTATCGTAAAATATATGCGGAAAAGGAGCGTGCTATGAAGAAAAAAATGTTAACAAAAATTAGTATTTTGGGTTGTTTATGCTTGTGCCTCGCGTGCGGAATGCTTGCGTGCACTAAGGACAACAAGCCAAATGTCAACATCAGCGACTATACAATTGACGTGCCATACAAAAACAATTTTCAAGTTTTACAACTTACCGACACGCACTGGCTTGGTGGCACTGACTGAACCGCTCATAAAAATTTCATCACGAAAGTTATCACAAGCGCCGAAATTCCAAACGCCAGGCCTGACTTTATTGTAATAACTGGCGATTGCGTTAACGATTCTGCGCTGAACGACTGAAAAAATTATTGCGATTTTT
>JAUNQF010000001.1:0-12730 GCA_030536315.1 Coriobacteriia bacterium | reverse complement strand
GACTGAAAAAATTATTGCGATTTTTTCGACAGCTTTAAAATTCCGTGAACCCTTACTTTTGGCAATCACGATGCGCGCGCTGAACTTTCAATGGATGAACTGACAAGTTTTCTCAACGAGCGCTCTGCTTCGCCGAGTTCTTATTTGAAATTTAAAAACAACATTGGCGATAATATTCATGGCGATGCAAACTTCGCTATAAATCTTGTCCAAAATAACACGGTCAAAGAGCAGCTCATAATTTTTGACAGCAACAGATACAGAGACTCTACCAGCGATAAAGGTTATTCGGATTATGACTACATCTACCCGGATCAAATTGAATGGTACAAGCAATTGGTCACAAAAACTGCCGAGGCGAATTCAGGTGCGGTTGTGCCTTCGCTTGCATTTTTTCACATTCCATTGCAAGAATATCTGTTTGCTTACGAAGCCGTCCAACGTGGCGAAGCGAAGTTCCTCGACGACGGTCGCGACACTGAAGGGATTTGTTGCCCTCGCGAAAACACTGGACTCTTTGACGTCATGAAAGACTTTCAATCAACCAAGGGTGTTTTTTGCGGCCATGACCACGTGAATCATTCGTGCATAGAATACCAAGGAATCAAATTAGCATACGGATTGAAGTCAAGCGACTTTATTTATCACGATGAAGGCTGGCTTGGCGGCAGGTTAATTTCGCTTGCACCAAATGGCGAATTTAGTTCGAAACTAATCCATAACGATTACTAAGGAGATAATTATGACAAACAAAATTGGACGTTCAACATTTGTTATAACAATTTGCGCGATTGCAGTTGCAGTGGTCTTCGCCGTTAGTTCGTGTGGGAAAACTCCCGCCGAACCAAAGTCCTTCGCTTTTGATTCGTGAGACACAATCGCAAAAGTTGCCGAAGGTGGCTTAGACAATTTGCTTGAAACTTACAAACCAATTGGCGGGACCTTCATTATTCAAGACCTCGATGACGAAAATGAAACGCTGGCTAAAACTAAGCGCATCAATCTTGAGGGAATTGGAAATTACAAGGTTCGAGTAATTGCGGAGAATCACGACGTTTGTGAAAATGGTAAAACTGCTGCTTTAACCTTCGAATTTACGAAAGTTATTAGCAATGTTCCATTTGCAAAGAATAACGTGATCTCAAACGAATGGGAGAGTTCAGAACTTCGTAACTATCTTAACAATAAATTATTTGAGATGTTTCCGGCCGATTTGAAATCGTCAATTAAAACCGTTCGCAAAGATACTTGTGTTGGTGGCGGTAGCGACGAAGTTAAAACATTTAACGAAAAAGTTTTTCCACTTAGCGTGACAGAGATGAACATAACTGGCATCAATCCAATTGTCGAAGGCAAGCCTTACAAACTTTATGCCACTCACCCTTATAAGCCCGGCGATGATGATGACCCAAGAAACAAAGATGACAAAAGTTATTGACTAAGATCTCCGATGTCGCAAAATGCAATTAATGCTTATGTGATTAGAGTTGGTAAAGACGAAGGCTTTTTTAGCCAGCTTGTATTTGATGATTGTAGCGAGAGCATCGCTGTTGCTCCAGCTTTTTGCATTTAATTAGATATTTCGTGTTGCGACGATATTAACGCCAGTCCCAGCGACGTCTTCAAGAATTACGTCACCGATTTTGACAGGGGCTTTAACACTAACGCCAGCGAGTGCAGCCATGACATCGAAAATTTTATCCTTAGGAATGTCGTGTTCGGTCTTGACAGAAACTTGCGATTTCGTGCCAGTGCCTCCTTCGACAATAACGCTTGAAGTAATGATTCGGGTTGGGTTGGTAACTTCTTTGATTGCATATTCTTCGCCCTTTTTGCAAGTGTTACCGGTGACCTCGACGACCTTACCGCCGTCAAGCTTGACCTCAACCTGGCAACCAAGCGGACAATTTATGCATGTCAAATTCTTCGTTTCCATTACTTATCCTCGATTTTTATTGTTATCTTTTTAAGCGACGAAGCCGCGTCGAAATCCGCCTTTGTAAGTTCGATGCTCTCCATCTCGCCCGGCGCCATAACAGGTCGCTTCTTGTGCTTGATGCGTTCGTCGTCAAAATAAAGGCTTAAGTACTTGCCCTTATAAACATTGTTTACACGCATGCGCAAGGTAAGCTTGTCATCAATTTTCGCCGGATCGATAAAACTCGGGACGCAATAAGTCACACCGCCTTGCGTTTCAACTTCGATGTTTTGTCCCTTTTTCGGAGTGCTCTTTACAAACGAAGCCGCGTTGCGACCCGCGGTTGCTGCCTCTTCGGAAACAAAATCAACCAAGTCATGAACGTGGAGCACATTTCCGCAAGCGAAAATTCCGGGAACGCTTGTCTCCAAACTTTCGTTTACGAATGCACCTTTTGTGACTGGGTGAAGCTCAACGCCGGCAGAGAGACTGAGCTCATTTTCAGGGATGAGCCCGACCGAGAGCAAAAGCGTATCGCAGCTGTAGTGTTCTTCGGTGCCTGGAATTGGTTTCATGTGCGAATCGACTTCGGCGATCGTGACGCCCTCAACGCGCTCGCGACCTTCGATGTCAACAACCGTATGACTGAGCTTGAGCGGAATGCCGTAATCATCCAAACATTGAACGATGTTACGCTTCAACCCCCCGCTAAAAGGCATAATCTCAGCAACGACCTTGACCTTCGCGCCTTCCAACATCATGCGTCGAGCCATAATAAGGCCAATGTCGCCGCTGCCCAAAATCACAACTTCGCGGCCAGGCATGTAGCCTTCCATATTGACGAAGCGCTGCGCCGTGCCTGCACTAAAAATGCCAGCCGGACGGTAACCCGGGATGTTAAGAGCGCCTCGGCTTCGCTCGCGGCAACCCATTGCCAAAATAACAGCTTTTGCGTTGATTGTGTAGAGGCCATCGGTCCTGTTCATGCAGGTGATTTGCTTGTCTTCGCTAATATTTAAAACGAAGGTGTTCAACCTGTGCTCGATGCCCAAGTCCTTGACCTTTTTAATGAAGCGGTCAGCGTATTCGGGGCCGGTAAGCTCCTCGCCAAAAGTGTGCAAACCAAAACCGTTGTGAATACACTGGTTCAAGATGCCGCCAAGCTCGTGGTCGCGCTCCAAAATGACGACACTTTCGCAGCCGGCTTCGCGTGCCGAAGCCGCAGCAGCCAAACCCGCAGGGCCTCCACCAATTATTGCTATGTCAAAATCTTCTATCTTCATTCTTTATTCTTACCTAAAAGTACTTTTGACTTTCCGCCTCTTTTAGTAATTTCAGTAATATCTTTATTTAATTCTCTTGCTAAAATTTCCATTACGCGAGGGCTGCAGAAGCCGCCTTGGCAACGTCCCATTCCTGCGCGGACACGACGCTTGACGCCATCCAAGCTCTTCGCGCCGACTGGACGATTAATCGCGTCCATGATCTCACCTTCGCTGATGCTTTCGCATCGACAAATTATTTGACCGTATTCAGGTTTTTCTTTAATCAACTTAGAACGATCTTCGTCGCTGAGCTCTGCAGGGTTCAAAATTCCTTCGCGCTTTTCAATGAAATTATCTTTTTTCTTAAGGCTAGCTTTCTCAGCAAGCAAGCTCGCAACCATATCGCCAATGGCTGGTGCCGATGTGAGTCCAGGTGACTCGATGCCTGCCGCATCAACAAAGTTTTCTGCGCCTTCGGCGAAACCTATAACGAATTCATGGTTATCTTCGTGGGCACGAAGTCCCGCAAATGAAGTAATCACTGAACGATATGGAATGTTCTTAACAGTTAAGGCCGACTTCTCTATAACATCATTTAAACCATCAGCAGTGGTGTTCGTGCCTTCGGTGTCTTCGATGTCGACAGCAGTCGGGCCAACCAACAAATTATTATGAACTGTTGGGCTAACCAAGATGCCTTTGCCGAGCTTACTCGGCAACATGAAAACCGTTGTCTTGACATGATCGCCAGCTGTCTTATCTAGAAGGACGTAGTCGCCTCTTCGAGGTGTGATATGAATATTTTTTGAAGATACTTTATTGTGCAGTTTGTCAGCATAGACACCTGCAGCGTTTACTACGTACTTCGTACGAATATCACCTTGATTGGTTTTAATTGTTCAAGTATCCTCAGAAAAAATTAGATCTTCTACCTCAGTATCAAATTGGAATTGCGCGCCATTGGCGCAAGCGTTTTCCGCCATAGCAATTGTCAGCAAAAATGGATCGATGATTCCGCCAGTCGGCGCATAAAGTACTTCGTAAACTTGATCTGACAAATTAGGCTCAAGCTTATGCGCTTCTTCGGAGTTCAAAATTTGAAGTTCCTTAACACCATTTGCTATACCTCGGTTATATAAAGCCATTAAATTATCATGATCGTCCTTGCTTAAAGAACAAACAATTGAACCATTTTGTACATAAGGAATGTCAAGGTCTTTAGCAAGACCAGGCATCATAAGATTACCCTTGACATTCAGGTCAGCCATCAGCGAACCTTCGGCAGCATCGAAACCAGCGTGAACAATTGCAGAATTCGCCTTCGAAGTTCCGCAGCAAGCGTCCTCTTCTTTATCAACAACCAGGATTTTTGCATCATAGCGCGAAAGTTCCCGGGCACATGCGCACCCAGAAACCCCCGCACCAATAATCACTATGTCATACATCTCATTCAAAATCGAGTAAATACCACGAGTAAATCGAGTGATTCCCCGGAGCAAATCGAGTGTGGGCCCCGGGGAAATCGAGTTAGAGTTAGATTACCAAGGGATGACAGCGTTAAGAGCGATAGCTGCGAAAGCGCCAACGAATGGAGCTAAGCCAGCAACGATAATGCCGTACTTCCATTCCTTGTCACCCTTCTTGCCCATTGGCATAAGTGTATAAACAAGGCGAGGACCCCAATCACGTGCAGGATTCAAGCAAGCACAAGTTACACCACCCATGCACATTACGATGGTAGCGATAACTCCACCAACAATCAACTTGTCAAGACCAGCTGGGATTCCAACTAATTGACCCATGCCCTTAATGACGAATACAAGAATGAATGTTCCTACAATTTCGCTTAAGCAGTTAAGTGGCCAATTTGGAATTGAGGCCTTTGTTGCAAAAACAGTAAGTTTTGTATCAGTGTTTGGCTCATCTTCGAGATGCTTTTTGAAAAGCAAGTAAACGATGAACGCACCAACAAAACCTCCGCATAATTGTGCAACAATGTAGCCAGGAACCATAGCCCATGGGAAGGTTCCTTCCACAGCAAATGCAACAGTGATTGCAGGATTGAAGTGTGCTCCAGAATTGTTAAAAACAATACATGGAAGTGCTACTGCAAATCCCCAACAAATTGCAATTTGCAAAATGCCTGCACCATGGTGTCCTGATTTACGCAAATTAACATTAGCGATAACATTTTCACCAATCAAAATTAAAAGTGCAGTTCCCAAAAATTCAGACAAATAAGGTAACATTTTTATCTCCTTTCCGTTACTTTACTTTTTCCCCAATTTTTTGGTTTGTTCATAAAGTTCCAAATATTTTTTAAATATAGGTTTATAGAACTCATGAAGTTCCATATTTGGAAGATAAGTTTCCGCCTTGTGGACAAGCGCATTCGCGGCTTTTTCATAATCTCCATTGTAGAGATAAGATGCAGCTCCAACAACACAGCAACCAAGAACACAACCTTGATCGCATTCATTAACAACAATTGGCTTTCCGCAAATATCGGCTATCATTTGAACCCAAGCAATATTTTTGGTTCCGCCACCACAGGCTACAATCTCTTCAATGTCGAAGGCCTCTTCTTCGTACTTCGTAATAACATTATAAGTTCCAAAAGCAACACCTTCAAGAACCGCTCGATACATATCCTTTCAGCTATGTTGCATGGTCAAACCATAAAAGGCGCCCTTAGAAAAAGGATCCTTATAAGGAGTTCTGTTACCCTGGAAGTGGTCGAGCATAATAACTCCACCAGCACCAGGTTCGGTTTCACGAAGCGCTTCAGCCAAATAAACGTAAACATCAATTTCGCAAATTTGATAAATGTGGAAATTGCGAATAAACCAATTTACAAGACCTGCAGCCGAGGACTGCCCGCCTTCGATACAACCCATTCCGTCGACAACCGCATTTTTATAAGGGCCCCAAAAACTATTAAGCTTCTTGGAACTATCATTGATGTTGCCAAGGATGCAAAAACTTGTGCCCATGTTGATCGAAAGCTTGCCTTCGGTAAACGCGTTGGTTCCAAACATTCCAATGTGAGCGTCGATGCCACCCATGATAAGCTTGGCGTCCTTCGAAATGCCGAATTTCTCGCAAATCTCAGGTTTTAAAGGACCAAGGTCCGCACCAATAAGCTCGATGCGTTCGAAAACCTTGTCGTTTCAATCTTCCAAACCAAGCGAGTCATAAAAATCTTGGCAATAACCACCAAGGTCTTCAACATAATGATACTTACAAACTGCCGTGCACATGCAAGAACAAAGCACGCCCGAAAGCTTGTAATTTACCCAGTCAAGCTGGTCCATAAATTTGTAGGTGTCATTGTAGAGGTCCGGCAAATGACGCTTAATCCACATGACTTTTGGCACAAACCATTCCGGACTTGCCTCGCCACCGCAATAATCTAAAACCGCATGACCTGTTGCATTCAGTTCAGCAGTTTCTTCGGTAGCACGCATATCCATCCACATCAAAGCATTGCAAAGAGGGTTGACATTTTTATCAATTGCGAAAAATGTCGAAGCAGTTGCATCAACAGAAACAGTTGCAATGTTGGCCTTGACTTCGTCATCCATTTTTTCTGAAGCATCTTCAAGCGCAAGCTCAACGCATTCTCACCAAATATTTGGATCCTGTTCCGCCCAACCAGGCTTAGGATATTCAGTATCTCAAGATTTTGAGACATCAATGGCTTGCTTGCCTTCTTCGTCAAAAACACCAATACGCACTCCTTGAGTGCCCATATCTATACCCATGAAATATTTCATAAGACCCCTTTTCTCGACCTAATAATTTTACCATAAAACCCTGAAATTTTGCTCTGAGCAGAAAATCAAACAAAGAAAAACCACGTGCCGAAATTTGACACGTGGTTTAATTTAAATGTAGCTATTTATCTATCGACGAATGAAACGTCTTCTATAGCCAAAAGCTGTGATCATAAGACCAATAAACATACACAGAATAACAAGCTTCGTTAGATTGATAGAATCACCAGTTTTAGGAGTAGAAGCAGGGCTGTTAATGAACGTAAAATCTGCTGTAAAAGTAACATCCTCACCAGCAATAACAACGTTATCGCCAACATTATCTAATGACTTGCAAATAACAGTACCATCATTTACTACTTCTGGTTTTGTGACGTAAGTTGTTGCGCCATTAGTTTCAGCATCGGTGATTGTAACGTAAGCCTTAGCTTCGTCACTATTATAATATGAAGTGTATTTTGAACCGCTCAATGCAGTCAACGAAGTTACAGCCTCGCCAGTTTCAGCATTTACCCATTGAGCGCGGGTATCACCACTAACAGCAAAATTTACCTTATTCTCATTTGGGCTAACAACAGCAACAAAGTTTAGATCGCCATCAACCATATCGCGAACATCAGTTAAAGTGCCATCTGCCTTTTTAAGCATCCACTTTACCATACTATAACCAGTATTTGCAGAAGCTGCTGCTTTATGAACTTCGCCAGTTTTGAAATCTTTAATGGTTAGGGTTTTTCCATCATTAGAAACATCAACGCTAACTGGTGATTTTGCTGCAACATCAACAAGAGACTTGATGGGTTCGCCTTCTTCGTCAACAATATCTCCTCAATTATCATTGTTTAGTGAAAAACTAACATTGCATTTTGCCTTTGAAAACCAAGCTAAAATGTTAGAATCCGAATCTGGATGCAAAACTCCATCTTCTGGCAAGTTTTCTCAGCGAATAAAAACCGTCTCAGGGTCTGCGCCGGCTTCAACATAAGCATAATTTACATATCCAGCTTCATCAACATAAATTGGATTAGTGAATTGCAATATGTTTGTTCCTCCATGAGATTCAGGGTCAAAATCTTGCTTAACTTTTGTAAGCGAAGAAACTTTTTTCGTAGTTAAATCTGTAACAATGCACTTACTAATGTCACCGCTACTATTTTCCGTGTCGATTGCAGCATTAATCTTGGTAACTTTTCCAACCAATGCAGTAATTGTTACATTTCCTTCAATTTTGCCATCTTCTGGCAATCCTTTCCAACCTAAAAATTCAGAACCATAAGCTGGATTGCACAATACATAATTCGCAGGCATTAAGTCACCTGGAGTTTCAAAATAAAGCAATTTACCAAAAGTCGTGTCTTGAATCTCAACAGTTGTTCCAAAAGGTACTGGTTGATTTTCACCTCATGAAACAGGGAAATAGGTAAAGGTGCAATCACCTTCGGACTCTGAATCTTTAACAATATTTACTGTTGGCTTTAGAGTCATATTTGCAGTAATGTTTGTAGCTTCGGTAATAACATCGCCAGATTCAATACCTTCCCAACCTGAAAATACACTGTCATTATTAGGCTCGAGTATAACCGCTGTAATACGTGATGCAGGGTCTTTAAATTGAATAAGCGGATATCCAGTAATTATTTCTTCTGTAATTGTTACTTGTGAACCTGCAATAATTTCGAGGTCAAGTTCAGCTGTCCTATCTTGATCATAGAAGAACAATGCATGGCCGTTGCCACCAACACTTAAATGAACATTAACACCTTCGCTTTTTCCAAATTCTCCAAAAATTGTAAAAGAGTCATAAATTCTTTTACTTACTGGAATACCAGACCAATGTAAAAAGGAGCACGCAGTATCCGGAACAGGTACAATCTTAAATGTTTTATCTTCGTATCCTCCTGAACCATCAGGGTAAGTTTCATCATGTAAAATTATGTAAGAATTATCGCCAGATTCAACAACTTGGTCAATGTGAGAACCATAAGATAAAGTTATTTGAGTAATTTCGGCGCCATCGCATTCAAAATGACCATGACCCGCAGCAATAAATATCTGTTGAAAATAAACTTTTGGCAAGTCATAAAAATGAGCACGAATATGTGTTGGTGTATGAATAAATCCATCTTCCGGAATATTCTCTCATTCTTTAAATTCGCTACGCTCGTTAGGATTTACAACACTTGTATAAATTGGATCGGCTGCTTCTGGTTCTGTTATTGTAATGATCAGATTACCTTCAGCATCTTCGCCAGTTTCAACCTTACTACCATATTTAACAAGCCTGTCTTCAACTTCAGGTGTTACAGTACCAAGTTCTTTATTGGCACTTCGGATTGAAACTACAACATTGTCAGAATGGAAATTAGCTTGTAAGCTGTAATATCTACCTGGAGCAACAGTTATTTCTTCAAATTCGGACCAATTATCAAATGTGGTATGGCCTTCATGCCCTACACCAGTCCATGTTTCTTTAGTACCATTTTTACGATCAATGATTAATTTCTTCTCATCGTTAGCATCTCGGTAAATTTTGTCTCCAGTAACAACTGGAATAGGGCCAGCATATACTGCTTCTGAAGCATCCTTAAATGTACCATAGCCTGGATTTGGATAGGCATTAAATGCAACATATGATTCGTCAGCAGGCTGGTCATAACTTAATTTAAAATTATATTGTGTATACAAATCAAAAGCATAAACTTCGCCTACATCCATAACGGAATCATTGCAATACCATACCACTTCAACACCTTCTTCTGCATTTGGCGTAAAGTAACATGTTTGATAATATACAAAAGGACCAAGGAACGCTTGTAAGTGTATTTCTAAAACACCATCTTCATAAACTCTATAATAACAAGTTGATTTTCCTGGATATAAATCTACTCCTTTCGATCCATCATAAGGCGTATAATTTGTCTGAGCTGATAATTCAATTTCTGATCCACCTGATAATTCATGGTCCCATACATCAAATGTAGCAGATCCGTCTCGGCTAATATCTACCCTAAATGGATTAGTAGAGCCTTTGTAACTTAAAGTAAATGTTGTGAGAAATCCGCCCTTAATAGAAAAATTATGATTGTAGTAATCTGATGTTTCAATTTCATAACCATTATTGTCAAGCCAAATTGGGGTTCTTCCTGCAATTTCTACAGGAGTAACAGTATATTCAACTTCCCAATAATCGCCCTGAACTCTGTTACTCATATACTTATATTTAAGAACGCCTTCCTTTGTCACCATGAATAAGCCTTGAGCTCATCCATCATTTACTTTATACTTCTCGAGCATTTGAGCTTCGCAAGCATCCATTAATGTATCGTTGTATCTTGTAACATCAGTGCCAGAAGCTGAAATGCCATCGTGCCCCTTAAGGTCCTTACCCTCGTAACTGAATTTTGCTTCAGCTGGAGCTTCAGAGCTTGTCGCAAGTTTTAAAGTAAACCATTCTGAATTGTCAACTGGAGTTGAAGCTGGACTTGCTTCTTCAGCTTGAGGAGCATTTTCAGCCTTAGCAGCCTCTTCGTCCTTTGATTCTTCTTCAGCCTTTGGGTCAACTGTTGGGTCTACCGAAGGATCAACCGTTGGGTCGACTGTTGGATCTACCGTTGGGTCTACAACCGCTCCGGGATTTGGAAGATTGGCAGTTTCATCCTCATTTGCCTTTGCGTTGTCGAAAATTGTTGCATTAATCATGATCAGAAAATAAATTGTAAGCAGAGCAACAACAACAAATACCGATCTAATTGCAACCTTAGCGACGTCAACATCCTTGTTCTTGTTAAACATAATAAACCTTTCTAACATTAATTTTTTCGGAGATACACAGGAAGATTTATTATATCAAATTTTCTACTTTTTCGAAGCTTAGTCTTTCTATATTTTGTTAAAATAAAAGTATGGATGATTTGCTGAAAAACATAAAACTTTTTGTGCTGGATATGGACGGCACCATTTATATTGGTGATGAGCCTATTGAGGGTGCTTTTGATTGAGTGCGAAAAATTGAGGCTGATCCAGATCGTGACTACATTTTCTTCACGAATAACGCTTCGAAAGTTCCAAGTATTTATGTTGAGAAGTTGGCGAAGCTGGGCCTTGATGTTGACGAAAGTAAAATTGTTACTGCCGGTGATGTTTGTGCTCAATTTTTGAAGGAAAATTACCCAGGTGCGAAAATCTTTTTGAATGGCACGCCGGCACTTGAGGAAAATTGAAAAGCGAAGGGACTTAACCTCGTTAAAGACAACCCGGATGTTTGTGTTCAAAGTTTTGACACAACGCTAACATATGAAAAGCTTGACCGAATTTGTCACTTCATTCGAAACGGTGCGGATTTCATCGCAACTCACAAGGACATAAATTGCCCGACAGAATACGGCTTTATGCCTGATTGCGGTGCGATATGCGAGCTCATTAAATCTTCAACTGGAGTGGCGCCGCGCTTCTTCGGCAAGCCTTATAAAGAAACGGTTGACATGCTAACGTCAATCACTGGTGTCGAAGCGAAGAACATGGCCTTTGTTGGTGACCGCCTCTACACAGATGTTGCAACCGGCGTCAACAATGGCGCAGTTGGAATTTTAGTTCTTTCTGGTGAGAGCGATATGCAAACCGTCGAAGAGAGCGATGTGAAGCCAACCGCAATCTATAATTCAATCGTTGAAATTAATTAAATTTGTTTCAGGGGATGTTGACTGTTGTGCGGCCTTCGAGCAGGTCGTAGACGTGCATTAGAAGTGGGAAGTCTTCCTGGCGGCCAAGGTCTGTTATGGCCTGGCCCAGGCGCTTCGAGATTACAACAGCTTCGAGCGTTTGGCCTTTAAGCTCCTCGAGGGCTTTGTCTATTGTGTAGCCTTTTCCGAGCAAAGTACCAACGAGGCGGCTTCGTCCACCCTGCGAAGTTACATGGCAATCGCCAACAGAATACATAAGTTTGCTTTTATCACCGGCGAATGTCTCCAGCAAGTTTTCCATCTCATGAGTGCTTTGCATAAAAAGTGCGCTTTCCATATTTCAATGGTTGATGCCTTCGCGGGCGTCGACTTCGGCGAGGCCGTGCGAAAGCGAAGTTGCAAGCGCATAAGCATTTTTAATTGCGACGGAAACTTCTAAGCCCACAACATCGGTTGTGAGGCTGATGTGATAGTAATCGGTCGCCAGAAGGCTTTTGATTCACTTGAGTTTTTCCATATCAGGACCACAATATCCAACGCTTGAGTGAACGTGACTGGCAAGGCACTTCGCCTCGCAAGGTCCACCAATTGCATAGAGTTCAAGCTTGCTGCCTTCTGGCAATTTGGATTCCCAATATTTAGGATACGGAATCATCTTGCCGCCTGGCATGTTAATCATGCCTTTTGTGACCGACATCATTGGAATGTTTTCATCCAAAATTGGGAGGATGTCGGTGGCCCATCAGTCAACGCCAAAACTTGAGACGCCGCAAATGACAAGATCTGTTCCAGCAAGGGCGTCTTGGACTTCGTCGATTTTATAGAACTTAATTCCGTCATGAAGCTGGCGTTGGAGATTCGGATGAAAGCCGTCCTTACGAAGCGCATCAATGATTTCGCCATCAAGCGGGCTTCCAACAAGGCGAACCTCATTGCCATTTTCAAAAGCCGGAAAAGTAATAGCGCTGGCCATCTGCCCAGATCCTATAAAAGTTATTACTGCCATATCTCTCCTTCTCGGGGCCGGGGGCACTGAGATTTAATTCTCAGTTAAATAATTATTATTTTATTTTAGTATTTTTAATTTTTTTA
>JAUNQF010000016.1:17346-20386 GCA_030536315.1 Coriobacteriia bacterium | reverse complement strand
TTATTCCATGTCTTGGAATTAGCGATATCGATGCTCTGGTTAAATGGCTCATTAAGCTAAACTCTGTTTGCATGCCACTTCGTTATTTGTTTGTATTTGCCGCATACATCGCGCTGAAGAAGGCTGCTGGAAAATTCAAGAATGATGGCTACACATTTACGAAGAACAAGACCCTTGGCATAATTGCTGGTGGATGGTGCTTCTTAATTACAGCTATCTCTTGTCTATCTGGTATGTATTCGGATGATATGTTCCAATTAGCTGCAAACATTCTTACTCCAGTAGTTTTGCTTGCACTTGGACTTATCCTTCCAAAGATTGCAAACAGAAACAAAAAGGCACCTGCTAAAAAATAATTAATTTTTAGAAATTGTCACATCAGCGCCACGTATTTAATATAAAATATGTGGCGCTAATTTTTTGGAGGCGTGGCGGAACGGCAGACGCAGCGGACTTAAAATCCGCCGGGGCAACCTGTGGGGGTTCAAATCCCCCCGCCTCTACCAGAAACAATGGACATTTCATTCCTAAATACAATTGGCGAAAAGCTCAGCGAAGTTGGCAAGTTCCTCTTCGAAACTATTCCTGGCGTTGCAATTCTCATTGGCGCTTTCCTGCTCATAACTTTGCTTATAGCTGTTATCCTTGAAGTTCGAACTAAAAACAAATTCAAAAATCATCCAATCGAAGAAGACGAAGCCGAGGCCTCCCAAGACGAAGAAGACTCCAATGACTAAGCGCGTTGCAGTCCTTGATGATATCGCAGGCTTTGGCAAGTGCTCCCTTGGCATTGCTATTCCCGTCCTAAACGCCGCAGGCATTGAAGTCTATCCTGGAATCACGAGCCTATATAGCACTCATACTCCAATCAAGAGCTATACGAAGCTAGACACCGGCACTTTCCTGGATGACACAATAGCCTCTTGGAAAAAGCTAAACGTCAACTTCGATGCGATCCTAACAGCAGCCCTTACAAGCAAAGAACAAATATATGCGTGCATGCAACTTTTCGCAGACAATCCAAACGCCATTAAGGTTGTAGACCCAGTCCTTGGCGACTTTGGCGATTTCTACGACGATGATTTCAAAGCGCTTCTGCCCCACCTAAAAAAGCTTTGCGCGCACGCTGACATTATCACGCCAAACCAAACTGAAAGCGTACTCCTCACGGACGGCAACCCCGAAGCTATCACAGAACTTGGAGCCAAAAACGCAATTGTCACTGGCCTTGTTCGCGATGATAAAATCATAAACACTTTAATAAACTCCGAAGGTACACAGGAATTTTCAAGCCCATATATAGATGAAGACATACATGGCGCCGGAGACCTATTTGATAGCGCCCTTGTGGCAAAAATTGCAAAAGGCACAAATATTGAAGAAGCTACAGACTTTGCTACCAAAATCACCTTCGATGCGGTAAAATTAACAGTTGGTCAAGCAGACTTTAAAACAAAAGGCATTGCCTTTGAGCCTGTGCTAAAAGAAATTACAAATATTTAAGGAGACGACATGGCTAAATTAGCATCTAAGACAAAACAGGTTAAACCTAAAAACAACCTAACAGGATTCGGCCTTGCGCTGATGGCTTTTGCCGGAGTTTGAAGCTTCGGTAACATCTGCAACGGCTTTGGCTACTTTGGAGGCACACAAGTTATCCTTCCGTGGCTTGCCGTTTTTGTTCTTTACTTCCTGCCATATTCACTAATGGTTGGAGAACTTGGATCAGTATTTAAAAAGACCGACGGCGGTGTTAGCGTTTGGTGCTTTCAAACAATAGGTCCAAAGGTCGCATTTTTCGCGGGATGGATTTATTGGGTTGTTCATATGCCATATCTAACTCAGAAGGCCAACATGATGGTTGTCTCCCTTAACTGAATTTTCAGCCCTCAAGGCACAATCGCCGGCATGGATGTTACAGTGTTGCAACTTCTATGCTTAGCAGTCTTCTTAGTTGGTGTTGTGCTATCCCTACGAGGCGCAGACATGGTTAAAAACATTGCCAAGATTGCTGGTATCGCAATGCTTGTAATGATGTTCTTATACATTCTTATGATTTTTGCTGCACCTCTCATTAATCCAGAGCACACTGGCGAACTCCGCACATTTGATATAGCACGTGACGGACTTTGGCCAAATGACATGAGCCTTCTTGTTAATATGTCAATTCTAATCTTGGCCGTTGGAGGTTGCGAAAAAATTGCACCATATGTTAAGTCTATGAAGGAACCAGGCAAAGGTTTCCCAAGAGGAATGATCATTCTTGTCATTATGGTTTTTGCAACTGCAGTACTTGGAACAATTGCAATGAATTCTTTCTACGATGGACAAGAAATCCTTAAAGACAACGCTGACTTCTTGGCCAACGGACAATATCAAGCATTTTGCAAACTTGGATATTTCTTTGGTCTTGGCGATTGGCTAATGTTCTTCTATGCGGCAGCAAACGCACTCGCCCAATTCTCAGCAATCATCATTAGTATCGATGCGCCACTACGTATCCTTCTTGGAAATGCAGATACAAACTTCATTCCAAAATGGTGGTTAAAGCAAAATAAATACGGAAGCTACACAAACGGCATCCTGGTTGTTACAATTATTGTTTCTATCATCACAATCATTCCATGCTTTGGAATTGGCGATGCCAACGGACTTGTAAAATGGCTAATCGACCTTAACAGTGTATGCATGCCAATCCGTTACTTGTTTGTATTTGCTGCTTACTTTGCACTAAAAGCGAAGGCAGACCAATTTGTCAACGAAGATTACACCTTCATCAAAAACAAGCACTTTGGTAAATTCATTGGTGCTTGGTGCTTTGCTATAACAGCAGCAGCATGCTTAATGAAGATGTTTAGCGCACCGGATACATTCCAATTAATCATGAATTGCGGAATGCCATTTATCCTTTGCGGAATTGGCCTACTAATGCCACTATTCGCCCGCCGAAGCAAAAACAAATTCAACAAGCGCGCCGGCAAATAAATGTAGGATACGGGTATTTGGTTTTCGAGGTCGCTTAGGAATATACTTTTTGCTC
>JAUNQF010000016.1:0-17246 GCA_030536315.1 Coriobacteriia bacterium | reverse complement strand
ATGTAGGATACGGGTATTTGGTTTTCGAGGTCGCTTAGGAATATACTTTTTGCTCACCGCCCGTTCGTCGAGCTAACTTCGCAAATAATTGGTCAAGTTACGTTTTTTGAATTCCTAATCCAAAAAACTACTTGACCATATTATTTACTCAGTGGATCTCTCCTCACTCTCTTGCGAGTTCGCAAAAAATACATACCTGCGCTCCTCCTTAGAGCCGACAACTCAAACCTGCACCAACAATTGAATTACTAATCTTTGAGTCTATTATGAATATAGTCTATAATTTCTTCATCAAGATAATCGCAATTGCCGTCCTTTACATCAAGCACATTACGTCTTGTAATGCCTTTCTTTGCGAGATTTCTATACGAACTTTCTTTAATTAACCCTTCTTTTTCAAGATTGTGAAGATCTAAAAGATTGTTCTCATATTCAGAAAACTTATGTCTTTTGCGTGAACCGATAATGTTTTCAGCGTGCTTTTTCGAAGTTATAGGGTCCAAAGGTTTAATAGCTTTTTTCATTTTAGGTCTTTTCAAATACATCTTGTGATTATAGTAAAATGTTAATTTATCAAAGGCTATAATTTCAGCAGCTTCAATAGGAATTTCCATATATTTTGCTAACGAGGAGCATCAATTCTCAACATCGTCATGCTTTAAAACTTTCTTACAGCAAGCCATATTAATTTTGTCTTCAATAATCAACAGCTTAATTTTCATTAGAAACTCCTTTTACTAAAATATTTATAAAAATTTATTAAAAGCTATCTTGATTATTGATATTATTTTGTTTATAATAAAGATTCAACAGGCGGCTGCTAACGTCTTCAACAGGACAATTGTCCGATGTGTTGCGGATTAACCAGCTGCCTGTTCTATTGTTGGTATAAATCTTTAAATTTAAATCTAAAGTTTTTTGTATTTGTTCAAAAAGAAATTCTTTACCATGAACAGTAATTATCTTATTAATCTTTAGAGCATCAATTTCTTGTCGTATGTCAATTACAGTAATCAATTGATTGTTATTTTCAGACAAAGAGTTCAGAACGAAACAAAAATGATTTGTATTTATAGGGTCCTGATAAACTAAAACGTTATTCTCAATTTCCTCTTTAATGTTATTAAGCTTATCGATAAGCTGCTGTAAGTCCATCCTGTAATTATTTTTCATACCATGTCGAAAACCTATATGCTTTAAAGAAGCATTTGTTATGATAATTGGCCTACCTTTTAGTTCAGGAATTTTAAGTTTTGAACTATCATCTATTATCAAATAAGGGCAAAACTTATAGTCCTTTATAAATGTACTAGCTTCTTGCTGTAATAAAAACTGCTCTTTAATGGAAAGTAAATTATTATCTTTGTCGAACGCTAAAGGGCAAATTTCTTTAAGCTTGAGTAGAGAATTATTTGATACCATGATATGGCTCCTTTCAATATTAAATTCATTTTATTTTTCATCTTAGCTTTGGGAACCCGCCTCGATGGCAAGCGGAGCCATGCGTCCATTATAACACAGAACATATGTTCTTTTCTATAAATTATTATTAAAAAGTATATGCCTATTTATAGGCGGATGTAGATTTTCTTCTTGTCAAGGAAGTAGAGAAGCACGTAGAGCAATAATATAAAAAGTATTGTTGTGATAAGCGATGCTACTCCCTCGCATCCAAAGCAAATTGGAAGTAAAAGGTTATACGGAATTATTGTAAGACCAAGGTCGTCCAAAAGCACTCAAAGAATATCCATAGCGGCGAAGCTGACGATCGCGTTTGAACCATACACTTGGAAAAACTTACACCATTTGTTTTTCTTTTTAACGTCAATTATCCACGTAAGCAACGCCAAGAAACCAACATCAACACCAACCATAATTAGCACAAATGGCATTGTCCAAGCTTTTTTAAACGCAGGAATAAATAGCGAAATCAAATAACCAGCGACAAGAAGAGCAAAGCCGATAATAAACATATACAAAACTTTTGTCTTGCCATCCTTATCTTTGTCTTTAAGTAATCCACCAATTAAAAAGCCCATCAAGGTTTGAGCAATACAAGGGATACTTGAAAGCAAACCCTCAGGATCAAACAACATCCTACTACCGTCATAAGTAGTCATTTTGTTATACATATGTTCAGGAGTAAGCACAGCCTTATCAAAAACAATAAGTACATTAGAATCACTTAAATCATAGCCATTACCAAAACCCAAAATAATCGAATACCCAACAAGCAACGCCACAATAATTCCAATAAGCGCTTTCCTATTATGAACAAACAAAACAATCAATCCGGCAAATAAGTAGCAAACAGCAATACGCTGCAAAACACCCATTATTCTAAGACCCGACAAATCAAGCGCCGCAGCAAAAAATCCCCCTCCGTCAAATACCGAATCTATACCAACGCAAATACGCGAAATAATTCAACCAGCTAAAAACAGTAAAACAAAACGCCTGACAATTCTAAAAACTGATTTTCCATTGGGTTCAAAATTAAATTTACCCAAAGAGAAAAACATAGATACACCCATAAGCGTAATAAAACAAGGAAAGACAAAATCCGCAAGCGAAAGTCCAGTCCAAACAGGATGATGCAAAAACTCAAACTCCTCACCCACATTATCATCGACAAGAATCATCAAGCAAATAGTTAAGCCACGCAAAACATCAACCGCAAGAACACGCCCACTACCTTTATTTTGAGTTTTATCACCCATACAATCCTCACATTATATCATCTTTTCAACCCCCGAAGCCACAGTCCACCGCGAGAGATTTTGGGTATGTGTTTCTCAACGGCTTCGCGGAATGCCCTCGTGCGTTCGCCCGCTATAAATAGGCGCTGCAGGGGTTTCGAAACTCCATACCCAAAATCTCTCACTTATGAGACGTAATCTTACTGTATCCAACAATGTGATAAAATAAAACCATGAAAAACAAAGGTGAAATATTTGCAATTGCTATCCCAGCCGTTATCATTACAATAGCGCCAATTATTATTGCGGCAGTTCTATTTTTTACCTATATAAAAACAGCACCATTAAATATCGGAGATTCATATACCTGCATTGACGGAATGGAGATGACCATAACAGATGTTAAGGTAATTCAAAGAGATAATTATGATGGCGTGTATACTTTTACAGCATTCAAAGTAAGATATGAAAGTAAAGGCTCAGGTAAAGCAGGAACATTGGCGGATTTTTCTATTGAGGATGAAACGGGAAAAACTAATAATTTTGGAGAATCCAGCTTTAGCCGCTGAGGCTTTGATGAAAAAGGAATTCCTACAGGAGAATACTCCCCTGGATCAGTAGTTGAAGGTTGACAGCTTTTTAAAGGCGACGCCAGAAACATAACTTTATCTTATGGTCACATGATAGACTTGTGTACATGAAAGATTAAATAAACTAGCCTCTATTGCCACGAGTTTTGTTATATCCTTTACGAAATGCGTCATAGCAAGAAATAGTATCTCTTTCAAGTTCGTTAAGAGTGTCATAACCGCTACCTTCAAGGGAAATAATGCTAATGGCAAAATTATCGCCATACTTATAATCGGCATAAACATCGCCATTACCCTTTCCGGTAAAATGACTGTTAACCCTATTTAAAACCTCTTTTCCTTGCCCAACATAGAACATGTCTTTTGTTTCATTGTGCAGAACGTACACACCAGCAAAATTTTGACTTAACGCATACTTACTTCTGCCACAAATTCTTTCATTTCTCATTTTCATAAATTCTTCTGGCGTCATCTTTATCGCGTTTGACTTAAGCAAATGAATTTTTTCGTCAATAGCTTTTTTTCTCTTTTTTAAATAGGCAAAAACACCAAATATAGAAACTATAGGCAAAACAAATATTATTCCTATACTTGCAAACATTAAAATATATGGTAAGTCAAAAGTCACTACGTAGACACCCTCTAAAACTCCAATCAGATATAGAACAATTATCAAAATTCCAAAAACGTAAATACCTACCGAAAACAGCTTCGCAACTTAATTAAAAAAATCGAGTATATTATCTACTATATACATTACATCTTTTATATCAAAAATAAATATTAACTAGTTTTTTAATCATTCGTTAGCACTATTAGCCTTGACATCATAATTTCTCTTTGCCGATTCTGCGTTTTCTTTACAAAGCATACAAATTTTTTTAATATCTTTTCATTCGTCTTTACAGCGTTTGTTTAGCTTCGAGAAGTAAATAAGCGCAACATTTAAAACAATATTGTCTAATTCCTCAGACATCTCTTCATTACCCTTATTAGCTTGAAGAAAACTTTCTTCAAGTTTTTCCTCCATGAATTTAGTAATGTATTCTTTATCATAAAGTTTTCTAACGTCTAAATTATTATTAACAAGCACCTCACAATAATATTTTATTTCATGAATAAATTCAATATTATTCTTACTACAATATGCGGAATCGCAAATTTTTAACGGATCATAAATCGAATTAAGGTAGATGTAAAAAGCAATTTCTACAATATCGTCAACAAGTGAAACTTGAGCGTACTTTTCTTTTATCTGCTCAAGGTCAACTGAAAAAAAGTCACTAGTATCATCATCAGAATAGCCCAAACATTCATTTTTAATCTTTCATAAAACAAATTCGTCTATATCTTTACCATTCATCTCTCAAGATGTATTCTTTCTTGGATTAAATATCCCAAAACCTTTGATATTTTTGTAGATATTTTTATTTGACTGTAGAGCCGCAACATAATAACAAGCAACTTGTAATGTTTTTTGAGTATTAGGGTTATTCTTTAGAACTTTTAAGTCTCAAATAGTATCTCTTGTTAGGAAATCACCCTCGCCAGAAGTAAATAATTGAGTAAAAGCATCTTCAAAAGTAAATCCCATTGCGCAGACAGGACCAACTTCTTTAAAGAACAATAACGTCCTTTGGATATAAAGATTGATCAAAAATGCTGTATCATCATCTGGTTCGCAGGAAAATAAATCTTCTTCTCGATATTTTCCTGTCCTATAAACAATATCAAAGTATACAATATTACACAAAGTAGTAACGGCTTTCTTGTCGTATTCTTTATTTTTCTGAATATATTTTTCCAGCTTAGTAATTTCTTTATTTAGCCGGTTATATACATCAGAACCAATTTTGTTAGCAGCATCTTTACAGATGACAAAAACATCAGTATCGAAAAATAATCTGCTCCCATAATCCACAGCATTACCAACAAGGCCTGGATTAATGTTGTACTCCTCTTTACCATCATAAGGTAAAAAGTTGTAATTTTTTTTATTAAATTTTTTTAAGGGCAAGTAACCACCCGGTGGTTGTTTAGCATTTTTACTTATGTTTGTTATTGTAGCCAATTTTATTCTCTCTTACTGTATTTGTCTATATAGCACTTCGCGTAAATTTTTATCGCAGGCATAAATGTATAAGCCTTTAGTACCGCGTGTCATTAATACACGTAATTCGTTTCGCAAGAAAATATCCCCAACGTCTTTATTGGTACCGTCAGCCATCGTTCTTAAACCTGACATTTGATCTCTGCTAAATTTTTGTGTTTTGTCAAATCAAATTTGATCTGTTTCTTTATCATATCTTATTGATGGCCCAAGAATAACTCCTGCATAATCCAAGTCAAAACCCTGTATTGTAAAAGTCGAACCGACTTCATTAATAGTATAGTCTCTCTCATGCCATGCTTGATCTTTGTAATTTTTTAATTCTCGATTGTTTATATTTAATTTTTCTTTTAAAGATTTAGAAATCTTCATGCGATTTCAAGGCAAATACCATTTTTTGTCTTTATCATAATTAATGTATACACCCCAATACTGACCAAACTTATCAAACTCATTTTTTGCTGTATATGGTCAATCATAAGTTGCGATAAGTCTCGACTGTCTGCCTTCAGAAGTTTTTGATTTGTTTAATATTGCATCGTGCAACTTTTTAGGATTGTCAAAGGCTCTTATTTCATAGCTAGAATCTTTACTGTTTTGATACTTATTTATTTTTTTATTTTTTGAAAAATCATCAATTCAATCCAATGTATAACTATTGCAATGCATACGCATTTGGTCGGCAAGAACAAAATGATTACCTTGTTTACTTGAAATATTTCTGATTTGATCTATAAAGGCCGGTTCAATATATTGCGGTTTTTTCAAGGCCTGAAATTCGTCGTACATAACAACGGTAATTTTTGCGCGTTTCATAATGTCAAATAGTTGGTTTTTACCTGTATACGCTTGTCTACCTTGCGTTCATAATAAATGTGCCTCATCTACAAATACAATATCTACAGGATTGTCCGCATCTATCTTATTAAGAAATGGTGTTGGTTTTTGAACGAGTTCTTCGTCAAAACCCAACGTCTTAATAACGTTCCTGCAGAGATCAAACTGTTCATTATGGTTTATTAACATGTATGCTTTTATCTCGGTACCAGTTTTCTCCTTTTGCATCTCAGACTTTTGCAAAATGTTATAGAAAGCAGTATTAGTAAGAACACTTTTTCCAGTGCCAGCTTCACCTTCAACCATTATTAGTTGTTCTTTCTTATTATGAATGGTGGCCTCGTCTAACCTATCTAGAATAAAGTCTCTTGCCTTTTCTTGTGTTTCTGTAAGAACGTGGTTCGGAGAAGCTCTATAAATAGCTGATTTACGAATATCGCTAAGCGGAAGAAACAAATCCTTATTTATCCTTCTAAGCTCTTTTCATACACGACCAAAAAGTTCGTCGGTTCATTCGCTACCATAATATTTTCTTTGTGGAGAAGTTGCGATGGTTTTTACTTCAGCTGTTTTCATAGCGCGACAATGAGTTACCAAGTTATGTTCTATATCTAAAGTTGTCGATTTATTAAAATATTTGTTTCCTATTATGTAAAGTTTAGGAACAGAACGCTTTCCGTCAATAGTTTTCGCGTGCAGCATTTCTCATTGCCAAGAAGCCTTGTTATTCGCAGCCTGATAGTGCTCCTTTTGACGTCGAATAGCATTTTCGGCTTCCCCAATATAAATTTTATACCTATTTCGATAATGATCTTCTTTGTCTTGTCAAACATGAAGATATACAACAGGATAGTCTAAAATTAAATCAGAATTAGAATTAATAATTTTGCTTTCTTGCTTTACGCAATCAATGTCTTTTATAGAAATCCTGTCGTCAGCAGTTGAAATAATAGCAAAATGCACATTGTCTTCTATATGCTCAAGATAAGCTTCATCCTCATCTACTGTGACTATTAATGGATCTTTACTATTTGCCATTGTTCACCTCAAATTTATTGTATCATATAAGAAATAAGTTTGTTCTACACAAAGACGAGGAGGAAAATAATGGAAGAACTTGTTTATCAGAAGAAAAGAAAAGAAAAAATTAATAAAGTTACAGCTCAAGTAAAAAGATTATGCAAAAAAGGACTGGAAGGAAATTTTGATGAAAGTCAAACACGAAACGCAATTATTGATGTTGTTCTTGAAAAAGGTCTTGGTCTAAAATTCGGTGAGAATCTATTCTCGGAACATTCTTCTGGTCAAGGATGGGCCGATTATCTTATCAAATACAAAGGAAAACCACAAATTATTATTGAAGCTAAAAAAATAGGTTATAGATTAAGTGAAAAAGTATTTTTCCAAACTATGGGTTATTCATTAGCCAATCAAGTCAAATGAATTGTCCTAACAAACGGCAACGAATGAATATGTTACAAGACAACATTCATAATGAAGAAGAACGAATCTCCACAAATTGTTCCAAAGCTCGTATTTAAGACCAGATTTTTAGATGATGAAGAAACTGCAGCAAAGAAAAAAGACCGTATAAATAAATTATATCTATTGTCGCAAGAAGCACAGAGAAAAGACGAACTTGAAAAATACTATGATCTGCATCAGGTTTTTGATAGCGAAAACCTAATTGAAAGAATATTATCAAAAGACGTACTAGACAAAATTAGAGTTGCCATTAAGAGAGACACAAAGTTTACCGTTAGCAATAAAGACCTTGCTAATAATATATTAAAATTTATAAATGAAGATAAAAAGCCAAACGATAAAACAATTAAAAAAATACTTACACGATTAAAGTAAAGCATGACGAAAACTAAGAAAAAAATTTATAGGGTAATTAATTCTGAAGACAAAACGTCAATTGGCGGTTTTTATAATATATTTATGCTAATTTGCATAATTTTAAGTCTGCTTCCATTGACATTTAAAGAATATAGCGATGAATTATGACTAATAGATAAAATTACGGTTGGAGTTTTTATTATCGATTATGTTTTAAGATGATGAACCGCAGATATAAAATTCAAAGATAAATCTATTAAGTCCTACTTGAAGTATCCGTTTACTCCGATGGCAATTGTTGATCTTTTATCTATTCTCCCCTCTTTAACAGTAATAAACAATGGATTAAAGGCGTTAAGAATGTTGCGCCTTGGTAGAGTTCTTAGAGTATTTAAAATATTTAGATTTTTTCGTTATTCAAAAGGAATCAAATTAATAACCGATGTACTAAAAAATTCAAAAGAAAAATTAATTATAGTAACTCTATTTGCTATAGCTTATGTTTTCGGTACTGCCCTGCTAGTTTTTAACATAGAGCCAGACACGTTTAATAACTTTTTTGATGCTGTCTACTGGGCCACCGTATCTTTAACTGCCGTCGGTTGCGGAGATATTTACCTAACAACCGAAATTGGAAGATTGATAGCAATGATATCCGCGTTTATTGGTATTGCAATAATTGCCCTTCCAGCAAGTATACTAACTTCAGAATTCATGAATATAATACAAAACGAAAAACTAAAAAAGAAAAAGTCTACTTCTAGAAAAAAGAAATAGATCCTTACATTATTGGTGAAGATTTGAGTTGTCGGCTCATGTGGGAAGGTTTCCGCGGGTTTTGCCCGCGCGCAGTTCCGCAGACGGAAACGCTAATGCGTTTTCGGCGAGGACTGTTTGAGCACGGGCGATGCCCCGGAAACCAAATGCCCAGGAGTTGCAGCCAGAGCCTCGGCTTCGGAGTTTTAAGCGTTAATGAAATTTAGGATGAGTTTGACAGTTTGGGTGGTTTGAGATTTTTGGGAGATGGTGGGCTTACCATCGAAGCCATTGACTCCATAATCGCCAAAATACGCATGAATCCCTCCCTCAATAACATGACACTGATGATCTTTTGGAAGGTTGGATTTGAAATTTGGGTAATCGGCGGGCTTGGCAATTTTGTCGTTTGAGGCATAGATGTTTAAGAGGCGTAAGTTTGTGTGAGAGATGTCAATTTTGGGACGTCCGGCAATTTGGATGATTACTTTTACTTTGTTGTGATATGCGAGTGCTTGCTTGAGGGCTACAACAGCACCAAGAGAGTGTCCCATAAAGTATCAAGTTTTGATTTTTGGGAAGCGGGCGAAGATTTCTTCGATGTCATCGGTTGCAAAATTTGCGTAGTGTAGCGGGGCGTCTTTTGCCACAATTAGGATACCTTTTTCTGCGAGTTTGGCAAATAGTCCTGCGTATGCAAAGTGTTCGACTTGAGCGCCGGTGTAGAAGATGATGCCGGTTTTGGGCTTGGTGGACTTCGGCGTGCAAATGATTTCGCGCTTCGTGTATTGCGTTTTGATTTTATTGCTGGGGTGTGTGATTAGGTTTTTAGTTGTGAGACGTGCGTGTTTGGGGATGAGCCTCGATATTATAACCGCTACGAAAAACGTAAAAACGATTAGAACGATTACATTTACTATGCCTCATAAATCTGGAATGGCTGCCCCCTGTCATTATTAACTTACATTTTATCGAATAGCTTCTTTAAGCGTTCAATGTAATAATATTATATTTTCTACTAGACAAAACCACAATAAATGCAGAACTTATAACTAAAATTGCTAATAGCCATACAAGCGGCGAAGTTGTGTCGTTGGTTTGGGCGGTTACGTTAGGTTGTGGGATTGCTTCGCCAAAAAGGAGCTTTTCGCTATATTGCCCTGCAGGAATTGTGTATTGGTATGTGCGACCCGTAATATTTAGGTTTAGCGTATAGGCATGTGCTAGGTTTGATTCGATGTTAATGTATCTGCTACCATCCGCTAGGTTTTCAAATTTGTCAGCAACTAAGGAAATAAATCCTGCGTTTGGCGAATTAGCAGAACTGCCTTCGCCAGGTAGGTTTACGTTTTTAATTCCGTGCCTATCGTCGCGAGTTATGTTTCAGTTGATTGTCTTGTTTGGATTGTTAAACTGAAGTCCAAAAATATTTTCGACGCTGAGCAATATTGGAGCAGTTCCAGTCCATCCTACAAACTTGTCCTTTACTATTAAGTCGGAGCCGCCTTCTTCGTTAAGATCATCACCGTGTTCGTCAGTAGAAGGGCTAAAAGAAGTACCTCCTTCAGGTAGAGGCGTTTCGTCTGTTACAATAGGAATGCGTTGATCATCTTTGTGGCCTGTGTAAGAATGCAAAATATAGTGATTGTCCATGCGCATTGGTGCGTAAGCCTCTCATAAAGTATCGGTGTATTTATAGACTTCGACAAGGGCGTCTAAATATTTTTCTGAAGCCAGGCGAGAATTTTCGATGAAGCCATATTTTTCAAGACCTTTTATGACCATATAATTTGTTGGAGCCCAAACTCCCCCAAGCCAATAATATCCTTGCCTTGAAAAGCGATTGTCTGATTTACTTAGCGTTGCAAAAGGAATGTCTGTCCAAAATTTATTTGGGTCAAATAAACGGCTGTTTAATGCATCTGCTTGGTGTTCGTTGCAAATACCAGCAAGTAGAGGCCAAAAACCAGCAATACTGTCTATTTTTCAATGTTGGGCATCTTTGTCAACTTCGTAATAACTACCATCTGCTTCGCTTCAGCAATATTTATTGATGTTGTCTGAAATTGCTTTTGCCATGTTCGAATTCTTAGTTGCCTGCTCCGCATTGCCAATAGCCAAATCAATCTCTGCCAAAGCCTTATACATTAGCACCATTTGTGAACTCATATCTACCGTTCCTACACCTTCAACATTTCCTGTACGACCATTTTGTGTAGGCAAGTTGTCCATGCCGCTGCCTTCGCCGTTATTCCAATACAACTTATGAACACTGTTTTGGGCTCATTTTGAAATCGAAAGCCAATCAGCATATTCTTGCAAGGCTGGCGAAATACTAGCGAGCCTGTCCACATCATTAGACTGCTTATAATATTGAAGCTCGGCATAAGCATACAAAGGAGGGTTGACGTCCACGGGCTCTTTTCCTCACTCATGGGGCGAGCCATCAATTGTGTTATAAACTCGGTAAATGTGCCCATCTCCAAGTTGTGAATTGTAAAAATTATCAAAACTTAACATGGGCGTAAGCGCACCAGTACTATACTTCGCAAACATTAAAACGAAGGCGCTGTCCCATTGCCAAATTTTGTTTTTCGAATCGAAACCAGCACCAATGTAAGTGCTGTATGGCGATGGGTCCTGTGGATTTACAATGTTGTTGTCGATTAAGATTTGCCAGGCTTTGTTGTAAAGATCTTCGTAATATGGGTCATCTTCCGCGACCAATGACGGAAGTTTATCTTTAGCCTGATTATATGTTATTGGCTCTAAAAGAGTTCTTTTTGTATAATAATGCTGCTGTTTTTCTTTAAAGTGAATTATTTTACCAGCACTTTGGCTTACTAAATTATCATTGTATTCAATCGTCTCATTGGCAGAAACTTTAATGTGTCGAGGAGCAAAAGTTTCAAGGTCAATGATTGCGCCACCAGTTGCAATTACTGGCTTTTCTTCGTTGTTTTTCCAGAAGCGAAACCAAAACTTCGCATTTTGATAAGTGATTTCGAAATGCAATGTATCTGCGCTGCTAGCATGAAGTGTTTTTTCGGAAATTAAATATGTTTCTGTCATTTGAAATGCTGTATCTGAAATGCCTGTTCATAGTGTCTCTTCATTAGATTTTAAAACATTAAAATATATGTGCTGGTTGCTTATGTCAGCAAAATCTAGGGACAGATCTTCGATAGCGTTAAGATCAAATTGATAGCAAAACTTTTGCCAACATTGGCCTTCTCCAGTTTCACCTAAGTCGACAGTTTTAATTTCAACAGCATTTTGATTTTCTTGCTCTTGAGATTCGGCTTCTTGCTGCGTGGCATTTGCAACGCCCACCACAACAAACATAGACACAATAGCGCTCAATATTAAAGCGCTTAAAACACTAATTCTTTTTGTCATTTTGTCCCCCTTTAGAGACTTAGTTTGTTTTGGAAACAATGTTAGATTCGTAGCAATCAGCGCATAGAGTGATATCAGGAAGATCTTGGCGGCCTTCGGCAAAGCCTTCGCTGATGTCTTCGTAAAATTCGCCGCTGATAACTCGATCGTCTTTGACGTCGAGCTCTTTACCACAAAAATTGCAATGTACTTTTTCTGCCATGATATCCTCCTTAATCTTGTGCCAATTAATTATAACATTTATTTCTACCCCGGGGCCACTACTAACGATTTTCTTCGAAAATCGAGTATTGGACCCCGGGGAGATTCCGATTTTTAATTTGGTCATTTTGTGCTATAATGACTAAATTGTTATGAAACGCTTTAATTATGAAATAACATATAATGAATTGATTGATGCTAGTGTTATGGACCTTGTAGCTGGCATTCATGAGCTAAAAGGCAAACAGGAGATGTATGCTAATGCCTCGCCTGATGCGCTTTCTTCGCTTGAGGAGGTTGCCAGGTTTCATAGTACTCAGTCATCTAACAATATTGAGGGTATTGTGACAACTGAGGAGCGGCTTCGTAAACTTGTGCAGAAAAAGGCGCGTCCTAAGACTTCGGCTGAGGAGGAAATTGCGGGATATAGAGAGGTGCTGGGTCTTATACATGATAATTATGACAATATCGAGCTTTCGCATTCTACGATTTTGCAGTTGCATAAAATTTTATATAAATATAGTTCTTCAAGTTTTGCAGGAAAGTTTAAGACAAGCGATAATATTATTGCTGATGTTGCTCCTGATGGGACAAAGACTGTTCGTTTTAAGCCATTGGGGGCTGCGCAGACTCCACAAGCTGTTAAAGATATTTGTGAAGGTTTTAATGATTCTCTGAATGCCGGCTTGGACCCACTTGTGCTGATCCCAATATTTGTTTTAGATTTTTTGTGCGTCCATCCATTTCAAGATGGCAATGGCAGGATGAGTAGGCTCTTAACCTTACTGCTGCTTTATAAAAGTGGCTATGATGTTGGAAAGTTTATTAGTATTGAAAGGCAAATTGATGCTCATAGAGATTTGTATTACGAGAGCTTGGCTTCGTCTTCGCAAAATTGAATTGGAAATAAGAATGATTATGGTCCGTTTGTGCGCTATTCCCTATCAATGTTGATTGGGGCTTATAAAATATTGGACGGGCGCGCTTCGGCGTTTGGGGCTTCGAAACCGGAGCGCATCGCCTCGTATATAAAAGATAATTTAGGGAAGGTTAAAAAAACTGAGATTATGGATGCCTGTCCCGATATTAGTCAAACTACCGTTCAGCGATCGCTAAAGGATCTTGTGGCTGCTAAGAAGATTAAAAAGATTGGTGGCGGCCGCTACACCTACTACATATGAAAATTATAAAACTGTGGCGACTATTTCGCGGGGACCTCCGTGGTTGCGGAATTCGCACAGGTAGATTCCTTGCCATGTGCCAAGGTTGAGCTGGCCGTTTGTGATTGGAATTTGAATGCTTGAGCCTGCCATAATGCTTTTGGCGTGGGATGGCATGTCGTCCGGGCCTTCGAGGGTGTGCGTGTAATACGGCTCATTTTCTGGGACAACCGTGTTAAAAATGTTTTCAAGATCCTCGCGGACACTTGGGTCGTAGTTTTCGTTAATTGAAAGCGCGCAGCTGCAATGCTTGATAAAAAGATTCAGCATGCCGACCTCCGGAAGCGTGAGGCCTGCTTCGGAGAGCTTGCGCATAACCTCGTCAGTTATAAGATGAAAGCCGCGATCTTGGGCATCTAATCTAATTTCAACCTGCTTCTTCATGATCATCCTTCCCTATTTTCATTTATATTATAAAAAAATTCTTTAAATAAATAGTGATTATTGGAAAGTATGTGTTATATTAAACAGACAGATGCTACCGATAGACGGTTAGCACAGGGTTATAAGAATAACCGCTTCACTAATGGAAGGCGGTTATTTTTTTATATTAACTCCAAGCAAGAACCCAATAAAGAGTACAGCCACAGCCAATACAAAAATAGTATTCTCCATACTATCACCTCCTTTCCCTGCTAAAAAGCAGTAGGAAGAAAGTGCTAACCGCCTACCGTCAAAGGTAGCATCCTAATTTCAGACTAGCATAGTTGCGATTAAAAAAGAAGAGATGCCTGCTGAAATGGCAGTAATAAATATTAAAAATTTTATAAAGAATAATAAATTTAAATAATTTAATAATGAAAATTTTTAATAAAAAATAAATAATATTAATAAAATTTTAAACGAGAATTAAGCGGCAGTGCCCCCGGCCCCACTAGTCTTCTAATCTATTAGGTAAAAATATTGACAATACTATGGCGAGGGAGCCGGCGAGGATGGTTGGGAGGATTTCTCAACCTTGAGGTTGCCAGCTGCTCATGCCACTTGTGAAATAATTTGCAACGCATATGCCGATAAGCATGATAGCGATGCCTGCAATTGCTCCAATAATGTGTAGAGAGCGTTGTTCAAGTTTAAAGCATGCTGAAACTGTGACCGCACAAGCGACTCAGGATACAAGCCAGATATAAGTTGCAGGGCGTGTTAAAAGCAAAAGGACGGCATCTTGGACTTCGCCGTAATTTGTACTTGCCATAAAGTTTATGTTGTTTAGGACTTCCCAACCAACCAAGTTATGCGATCCAAGACCAGCCAAAACAAGGCAGGTTATAAATCCAAACACTGTGTTAATTGCACTGTCTTTGATGTTGCAAAAAAGACCTGTGATAAATGGTGCTGCTTGAGCGAACCCGAAAGAGCCAAAGAGAGAATAGCTCAGCGTTGTGTTAGTGTTAGCAACCTTTGACTTAAACGTGTAAACACATCACAGGATTGCAACAAGGGCTATGGCCCCTCCAACAATAAAGTTTCCTGTTGTTATAAGCGCTATGGCAAGCATGACGCACGCAACGGTGACTCCAAGTGGTGGCAAGACTGCGCCAAGAGCAATAATTATTGCAAGGCATATAAGGCCAAAAATGTTTGGAGTGTCTCCACCTAAAAAGCCAATGTTTAGAATTGCAACAAGGGCAAGCGGAATTGTAGCCGCTGCAGAAAAGACGCGACCCAAAATTGTTTGACCTGTGTTGTTTGTAAGGCCTTCTAAGATTCGTGATTTTTGACTGCGGTCGTCGACCTCTTCTTCGTCAATGTCTCTGTCTCTAAAAAGTGCTGAGAGTTGCTTTTGACCAGCTCGAGGGTTTGAGAGGTGCTCGCTCATTTCTTCGTGGAATTCACTGACCGTGTCAAAACGGTCATTTGGATCTGGCGAGAGAGCCATAAAAATTGCGTTGTCAATCTCTACTGGAATGTCTTCCCAGCAACTCGATGGAACGACCAATTTTGAATCTTGAGTTTTCTTCAATGACGTTTGGATGTCCTTTGCATCAAACGGGTTTTGACCGCAAAGCATTTCATAAGTTATACATGCAAGAGACCATTCATCGGTGCGGACGTCAAGGGCAAGCTTGCGCATTTGCTCTGGTGGCATATATCCAATAGTGCCAGCGTTTGCAGTGCCGTATCCAAATTCGTCTGCCAATGTGGCAAGACCAAAGTCTGTTACTTTTACTTTTCCTTTAGAATCAATTAGGACGTTATCTGGTTTGATGTCTAAGTGCAAGACGTTTTCGGCGTGCGCAACCTCTATTGCGTGAGCAACACCGTTAAAGATGCACGTGAGCATATCAAGTGTCATGTCATCAGAATATTCGCTAAGAAATTGCGTGAGGGTTAGGCCTTCGACATATTCCATAATAATGTAAGCGTTGTTGTTTTCGATTTCAAAGTCATGGACAGTTACAATATTTGCGTCTTGGATCATTGCGGCGGTTCGAGCTTCGCTAAGGCCGGGGATGTTGTCTTCCCAGTGTTCGCCTGCTTCGTCGACTTGCTTTGTGACTTGCTCTGGCAATGGAATTTGTTTGATTGCAACCTTGCGGCGCATGCGAGTATCCCAAGCAACAATTACGGTGCCAAAGCCTCCCTTACCTGCTTCTTCAATTGCCTTATATCTGTTTAAAATGAGTTCCGCCATTTAAACTCCAATTTTAATGTTGAGCGGCATTTGCGCACTTGTGCCTGCCAGGACCGCTGCATGTGCCGGACGTCCGTCGCCAGTTGCTCGAAGGAATTGGGCTCCTGCCTTGTTTGCGATGAGCGCGGCATCCTTCATTTCATCGGCGCTGTAATATGGTTTGTCCTTAGCACCATCCACGTAGAATTCTACCAAAATTGGAAGGTCGCAGCCAGCACGAAGTCGCTTAATTAATTTTTCAGCGGTGGCAAGGTCATCGTGGACTTCGATGCCTGCAACTGTTGCGCCAAACTCAACCAAAATTTGCGCATAGTCATAGATGTCTTCTTTGCTGTTGAGTTTGCCTTGGGCGCCAACTTCCACACTTACAAAAACTGGCTTATCACTTGCCTGACGAAGCCCCATAAGAGCGCACTTGATTTGTGTGCTGTTTTCAAGACCCGTGAGCATGTAGGCGTCAAAATTGCCAAGACTGTCAAACAAACGGCCAGCTTGAACATATTGATTTTTAAATTCGTTGAGAGAATTTTTGCTTTCAGAATCAAGCGGCAAGCCGCAATTTCCTAGCTCAACAATAATGTGTTCGGGCTTGCAGCTTTTGGCAATGTCGATGGCCGCGCGGGCCACTTCTTCGGAGCGGTCATCCAAATTATTTTGGGCAAGCTTTGCTTGAAGGCATCCTTTGGTGTTGGCCACCAGGCACTGAACTCCGCCCATTACATATGGCGCGATTGCTGTTTTGATGGTCTCCGGCTCAAGGACGTTTGCGATGCTTAGGTCGTGCTCGACATCCATGTCAAGACGCGCGAGGCCCGCTTCGATAGAGCCCGAAAGGACAAGCATTTCCTTATTAAGCCGAAGCGCAATATCCATTTATGCTCACTGATCGGTCGCAGGAAGGCGTCCGTTTTCTTTTTCGAAAATTGCCATATTTGTGCTGATCCAGGTCTCGATTGT
>JAUNQF010000015.1 GCA_030536315.1 Coriobacteriia bacterium | reverse complement strand
AATGATTTATACAGTTACATTAAACCCTTCGCTAGATTATATTGTTTCTGTTAACAAGTTTAAGTCTGGCGCAACAAATAGAACTACCAATGAAATTATTAATCCTGGCGGGAAGGGCATTAATGTTTCTATTGTATTGTCAAATCTAGGGCTTGAAAACATTGCTTTAGGTTTTTACGCAGGCTTCACTGGTGAAAAAATTATTAATCTTTTAATTGATGCAAATATAAACAACAAATTTATTAAGTTAAGTGATGGAAATTCCAGGATAAATGTTAAGTGTCGTAACATTGGTGAAGCTGGCGATGTCATTGAAGAAACCGAAATAAACGGCAATGGTACAAATATAAATTCTGAGGCCCTAGACTGTTTCTATACTCAAATTAAAGCTTTGACAGATGAAGATGTTTTGATTCTTTCGGGAAGTGTACCTTCAAATTTAGATCATACTATTTATAAGGATGTTATTCAAAGTGTGAAAAATAAGCATACAAAGGTTATTGTTGATGCAACAAAAGATTTGCTTCTTAATACACTTGAGTGTAAGCCTTTTCTTATTAAGCCAAACAAACATGAACTTGAAGAAATCTTCGAAGTTGAAATTTCTAATGATGACGAAATAGAACATTATGCAAAAAAACTTCAGGCCATGGGTGCAGTTAATGTATTGGTTTCGATGGGTGCCGATGGTGCACTTCTTGTTGATGAAAGTGGAATTGTGCATAAGAGTTTTGCTCCAAAGGGTGAAGTTAAAAATTCTGTAGGGGCAGGTGATAGCATGATTGCTGGTTTCTTGTACGGACTAATCAAAACAAATGATTTTAATGAGGCTTTTAAATATTCTATAGCAGCTGGAAGTGCTTCGGCTTTTTCTGAAAATTTTGCTTCTAAAGATGAAGTTGTAAATTTGTATAATAAATTGTAAATCTTGAAAGGAAGTATTGTGACTGACAAAGAACATAAAATTTCAATTTTAGCCGTAACGGCTTGCCCTACTGGAATTGCTCATACGTATATGGCAGAAGAAGCATTGACTCAAGCTGCTAAGGATAAAAATTGTAATATTAAGGTTGAAACTCGAGGTTCTGGTGGAACCAAAAATGAAATCACCGAAAAAGATATTAAGAATGCAGATTTCGTTATTATTGCTGCCGATACAAATGTGCCTCTTGATCGCTTCGATGGCTTAAAACTTATCGAAGTTCCTGTTTCTGATGGTATTAAGCAAGCTGATAAATTGATTGATAAAGCTATTAAGGGCGAAGGTAAGATTTACAAAGCTAAAACTAGTTCTTCGGTTAAGGAGAAGAAGTCTGCTGGAGGTGCTGGTCACGCTGTCTACAAGCATTTAATGAATGGCGTGTCGCATATGATTCCATTTGTTGTTGGCGGCGGAATCTTAATTGCTATTGCATTTTTAATTGACTCTATGACCTTTGACATTAACAACATCCCTGAAGATTTAATTCAACAATTTGGCTCCGAAGACGCAGTCAAAGCGGCTTTTGGCACATTGACTCCCGCATCTGAAATGCTTAAAGGAATTGGAGGCTTGGCATTTAATTTGATGCTTCCAATTTTAGCGGGCTTCATTGCAATGAGTATTGCTGATCGACCCGGTCTTGCAGTTGGTGTTGTTGGAGGATTAATTGCCTCAACCGGTAAATCTGGATTTCTAGGAGCTTTAGCTGCAGGATTTTTAGCTGGTTATTTTGTTAAGTTATTAATGCTTGTTTTTGCCAAGCTTCCAAAAGCTATGGATGGAATTAAACCTGTTTTGCTTTATCCAGTAATTGGAATTTTAGGTATTGGAATTGTAATGACTTTTGTCATTGAACCTTTTGTTGGAATTATTAACATATCGCTAAATCAGGCGCTTGATTCAATGAGTGGGACAAGTTCAATCATATTAGGTTTGGTTCTTGGAGGAATGATGGCAATTGATATGGGTGGTCCGTTTAATAAAGCTGCTTATGTGTTTGGGACCGCGTCCATTACTTCGGGGCATTACGATATTATGGCAGCAGTTATGATGGGAGGCATGATTCCTCCGTGTGGAATTGCATTATCAACATTGCTCTTTAGAAACAAATACACAATTGAAGAGCGAAAAACTGGTCCTACAAATTTTGTAATGGGTCTCTCATTTATTACCGAAGGCGCAATTCCATTTGCAGCTTCAGATCCACTTCGCGTATTGCCGGCATGCATTATTGGTTCTGCTTTAGGTGGAGCTTTGTCGATGGCTTTCGGATGTACTCTAATGGCTCCGCATGGTGGAATATTTGTATTCCCAGTTGTTGGAAACCCATGAATGTATTTGCTTGCGCTTGTTGCAGGAACTATTGTGTCCGCTGTTTTGCTTGGAATATTTAAAAAGAAAGTTAACAATGTATAATATATAGTTGAAATTATATTTAGGAATTAGTTTGGAGAGGTAATGGATAAAGTAAAAGATACAACACTTGTGATATTGGCTGCGGGGATGGGTTCTAGGTATGGTGGCTTGAAACAACTTGATGAAGTTGGTCCTAGCGGCGAAGCAATTCTTGATTATTCTGTTTACGATGCAATTCAGGCTGGATTTACAAAAGTTGTTTTTATTATTCGTCATGATTTTGAAAGTTTGTTTAAAGAAAAAGTTGTATCTAAATATAAGGACGCTATTAAAGTTGAACTTGTTTTTCAAGATTTAACAGATTTGCCGGAAGGTTATTCTTTGCCAGAGGGAAGAGAAAAGCCTTGGGGAACGGCCCATGCCCTTCTTACAACAAAAGATGTTGTGCATGAACCTTTTGCTGTTATTAATGCCGACGATTTTTATTCACGTGATGCTTTTGTTAAAGCAAATGAATTTTTGACTTCAGGAAATATAGGTTCTGGCACTGGCGAACAAGCTATTCAGTTTGCGATGGTTGGTTTTCAACTTTCAAACACTTTGTCAGATAATGGTTCAGTTGCTCGAGGTGTTTGCACAACTGATGAAAATGATAATCTTGTTAGCGTTGAAGAGCTTTTGAAGATCTTTAAAACGCCTGATGGCGCCGAAGATAGGCCCGAAGGTGAGGCGCCTCGTTCTTTAACTGGAAACGAACCTGTTTCAATGAATATGTGGTGCTTTACACCAGAGGTGTTCCAGTACTTCGGAGACAATTTTAATGCTTGGTTAGATAAAAATCTTGAAGTTCCAAAGTCTGAATTTTTGATTCCAACTGAAGTTGATAAATTAATCAAGGATGGCATTGCAGAAGTTAAACTTTTGCATACAGACGCTAAATGGTTTGGCGTTACATACAAAGAAGACAAGCCAATTGTTGTTGACTCAATTCAAAAATTGGTTGACGGCGGTTTATATCCAGAGAAGTTGTTCTAATGAATATTTTAGATTATACATTTGATAAATATTGTAATGGCGAATGCGATATTCTTGATGCGCATTGCCATATTAAACAAGCGCAAAATTTTAAACTAATTTGTTTTGGTCTTTTGCCATCTGGTTTTCCAATTGATAAAGATTTTGAAAACGAAGACATTAAAGTTGGTCTTGGTTTTCACCCTTGAGCTTGTGCGAATGCGGAAGACATTGAATTGGATATCTTCAAGCAATTTTTAGACGAAGCGAAGTTTGTTGGTGAAATTGGCCTGGACTTCGGAGACAAATATATTGAACACAAAGACAAACAAATTGAAGTGTTTACAAAAATTTGTGAGATGCTAAAAAATTCAAAGGGCAAAACAATTTCGATTCATGCGGTGAAATCGGCCACTGAGGTTATGGATATTATTGAGAAATCTAGAATTGCTAAAGACAACACTATTATTATGCATTGGTTTAGTGGAAGCAGCGATGAACTTAAGCGCGCGATTGATTCTGGTTATTATTTTAGTGTAGGTCCAAAGATGCTTGCAACTAATAAAGGGCATGAGTATATTCGTCAAATTCCAGAAGACCGCATGTTTATGGAGACTGACCTTCCTTGAGACGGCCAAGAATTTAGTGCGGAGGATCACTATAATTTGTTAAACGATTTTGCGATGCAACTTCGCGAGATTAAGTCATATTAATATAGAAAGGATATTATCATGAAGACTCATTTCAAAAAGATTTTAACATTGTGCCTTGGGCTTGTGTTGGTTTGTGGATTGGCAGGATGTGCGTCATTTAGCAAGCCGAATACAGAAAAAGTTGACCCAAAATATCAATATGTTAAGGATTTTGAAAAACTTGGTCTTGGAATGTTTATACATTATGGTTTATATAGTCAAGTTGGGAAAGGCGAATGATATTTAAGCGAATGTCCTGAAGCTAATATGGCAGACTATGAGAAATTAACTCAAACTTTTGATGTTGACCCTAACTGGGCTAATGATATTGTTTCGACTGCAAAGTCTGCAGGTGCAAAGTACATAACAATTACAACAAGACATCATGATGGGTTCTCTCTATATGATACAAAGGGTTTAAATACATATGACGCTCCTCATTCGAAGTGCCATCGAGATTTAATTAAGGAATTTGTTGATGCATGTAATGCCAATGGAATTAAACCATTTTTCTATCACACTCTTCTTGATTGGCATGAGCCTTCCTACAAGCAAGACTTTAATGCCTATCTTGATTATTTATATAATAGTGTTGAGATTCTTTGTAAAAATTATGGCGAAATTGGTGGAATTTGATTTGATGGTTCTTGGGATCAAAAAGATGCTGATTGGAAATTTGATAGACTTTATGGCATGGTTAAATCATATCAACCTAATGCAATGATAATTAACAACACTGGATTAGAAGCTCAGGGTGTTGTTTCTCATCCTTTAATTGATAGCGTTACTTACGAGCGCGGTAAGCCAACACATGTTGACAGTGGTGAAAGACCAGTTGCAGGTGAGATGTGTGAGAGCTTAACTGATCATTGGGGGTATTGCGAAAATGACTTTTCGTTTAAGTCTGTTTCTGAATTAATTGATACGCTTTGTGAGTGTAGAGCTAATAATTGTAATTTACTTTTAAATGTTGGGCCTCTGGCTAATGGAACAATTAGTAATTTTGAAAAGGGTAAATTTGAATATCTTGGAAAATGGGTTGCTGCAAACAAGAATTTTATTTATAACATTAAAAGTTCTGGAATAACTGCTGAAAATGCTGTAATCGTTAAGGACGATCAACATTATTATGCAATTGTCACTGACACTCCAATGGAGCTTTTGGCTAAAAAAGACGGTGTTATCCAAAAAGTTAGAGTAAAAATTAACACTGGTAAAACTATTTCTAATGCAAAGTATTTAGATAATGATGCGGTCCAAGAATTTGAGAATAATGTATTTTATTGTGAACCATTTGAATATGGCAGAAGCATGCACGCAAGAGTTATCCAATTTGATTTAGACTAAATTTTTTAAAAAAATAGAAATTCTCGGCTAATTTTGCAATAAATATAGTATATTAGGTATACTTTTCCGCTATGAAAACCACAATATGTTGTGGTTTTCGCGAAAAGCCAGGTAGAATCAATAATAGTTGATTAAATGAAATTAGGAGGACAAAATGATTGCTCAAATTGTTAAGAGGGACGGACGCATTGTTGATTTTAATGAAGAAAAAATTGCCGATGCCGTCGAGAAGGCTTTTAAAGCTTGCGGTGCAATGCAAGACCGAAAGATTGCGGATGATATTGCACACAAAGTAACTGTCAAAATTGAAGAAATTGATAGCGATGCAACACCAACTGTTGAAGGCGTTCAGGACATCGTTGAAGAAACTTTGATGGAGGAAGGCTTCATTCAAACATCAAAAGCTTACATTCTTTATCGTGCTGAACGTGAACGTGCTCGTGATATTAGTTCTCGATTAATTCAAACATTAAAAGATATTACTTTCTCGAAGTCTTCGGACCTCGATTTGAAGCGTGAAAATGCAAACATCGATGCAGATACTGCAATGGGAACAATGCTTAAGTATGGTAGCGAGTCTTCGAAACGTTTCTATACTATGTGTGTTATTGATCCTAAATTTGCCGAAGCTCATGAAAACGGTGACATCCACATTCATGATATGGATTTCTATACACTAACAACAACTTGTTGTCAGCTTCAGCTTAGCAAAATTTTTAAGGATGGTTTCAGCACGGGTCATGGTGTCCTTCGTGAGCCTAATGGAATTACATCTTATTCTGCTCTTGCATGTATTGCAATTCAGAGCAATCAAAATGATCAACATGGTGGTCAGTCAATTTCTGATTTCGATTACGGCTTGGCCGATGGTGTTCGTAAAACTTATAGAAAAATCTACCGTAAACATTTGGCAGAAGGCATCGAACTTCTTGCTGAAATTCCAGATGCAAAAACTATTGCAGATGACATTGTAACTAACGCCGAAGAAAAGCATAAATGCTGGGCGTCTATTGATATGAAGTCTGATTTTAGAAAAACTGTTTTAAATGGTTTGATGGCTAATCATATCGATGATGAAACTGCTCAAAAGATCATCGATTACACTGGTCGCCAGAGCTTCGATGATACTGACAGGCAAACTTTCCAGGCAATGGAAGCGCTTGTACATAATTTAAATACGATGCACAGTCGTGCTGGTGCACAAACGCCTTTCAGTTCTGTTAATTATGGTATGGATACTTCTCCTGAAGGCCGTATGGTTATTAAGAATATGCTTCTTGCAACCGAAGATGGTTTGGGCGGCGGCGAAACTCCAATTTTCCCTGTTCAAATTTTCAAGGTTAAGGAAGGTGTTAACTTTAATCCTGAAGACCCGAACTATGATTTGTATAAGCTTGCAATTCATTGTTCGGCGAAGCGACTTTTCCCTAACTTCAGCTTTATTGATGCACCTTTCAATGCTGACTATTATAAGGGCACTCCAGAAACTGAGGTTGCTTACATGGGTTGCCGCACTCGTGTAATTGGTAATGTTGCTGATCCAGACCGTCAAATTACACCTGGTCGTGGTAACTTAAGTTTTACTTCAATCAATTTGCCACGTTTGGCTCTTCGTGCGAAGGGTGATGTTGATTTGTTCTTCGATTTGCTTGATCAAAAACTTGATCTTTGCATTGGTCAGTTAAATGAGCGTTTTGAAATTCAATGCCAGCGCAAAGTTTATAATGCACCTTTCTTGATGGGTCAAGGTATTTGGCTTGATTCTGAGAAGTTGGGTCCGCTTGATGAACAACGCGAAGTTCTAAAGCACGGAACACTTTCTGTTGGCTTTATTGGTTTGGCTGAAACTTTGGTTGCATTGACTGGCCAGCATCATGGTCAAAGTAAGGCTGCTCAAAACCTCGGTCTTGAAATCATTGGTCATATGCGTGCTTATCTTGATAAGACAAGTCAGGAGCGCAAATTAAATTACACGCTTTTGGCAACTCCTGCTGAAGGTTTGTCTGGTCGCTTCGTTAAGATGGATCGCGAGCGCTTCGGCAACATCGAAGGCATTACGGACCGCGATTACTACACCAACAGTTTCCACATTCCAGTTTATTTCGATATTGATGCTTTCACAAAGATTGACTTGGAGGCTCCTTATCATGCGCTTACAAATGCTGGTCACATTTCTTATATTGAGCTTGATGGTGATCCAACCCAGAACTTGGATGCGTTTGAAAGTGTAATTCGTCACATGAAGGAAGCTGGCGTTGGTTATGGTTCTGTAAATCATCCAGTTGACCGTGACCCTGTTTGTGGGTTTAATGGTATTATCGGCGATGAATGTCCGAAGTGTGGTCGTCACGAAGAAGAGGGCAAGGAATTCGAGAGAATTCGTCGTATTACAGGTTATTTGGTAGGAACTATGGACCGTTGGAATGATGCGAAAACTTCCGAAGAAGCCGACCGCGTCAAGCATGGTATACCAAAACAGAAGTAGTTGGCAAACTTAGAAGCTAAAATAAATCTTTATGGAACAGCACCAGGGTCAATCGTTGATGGCCCTGGTATTCGTTTTGGTGTTTTTGTTCAAGGTTGCACTCATCATTGTCCAAAATGTCACAACCCAAAAAGTCAGCCGCACACAGGTGGAGTTCCAACTTCTGTTGGCGATATTATTAAAGAATTCGAAGAGGCTGATAGTTGTGCGGGCGTGACTTTAAGTGGTGGTGAGCCATTTGAACAAGCCGAAGGCTTGGCCGAACTTGCATGTGCTCTTAAAGAAAAGGGAATTAATGTTTGGTGCTATACGGGTTATCTTTTTGAAGATTTAATCGCAATTGCAAACGGGCAAGATGCAGCGAGAGCTTCGGAGTATTGCAATAAAAACCACGCGCAAGGCGTAAATAAACTTTTACATAATTTAGATGTATTGGTTGATGGGGAATTTCAAAATGATTTGAAGTCTTATGATGCGCTTTATCGCGGATCGAAGAACCAGCGCCTAATTGATGTTCCAAAAAGCTTGGAAAATGGTAAAGTTATAGAGTGAACGCAGGAATTTAATGTACCAGAAAGGCCAACGTCATGGTAAATCCGTTTGATTTATTTTTAAATTGAGTTAATTCGCTTACTTCAAATATTTGAGTAGCTGTTGTAATTACTGCTATATTTATTATTGCGCTTACTTTCTTTTGCGCTGCAGTTGTTGCGGTAATCATCAAAAGGATTTTGACCCGCGACTCTGTTCCAATTCCTTCGATGAGCATTTATGTTAACCTTGGGCGCATCGCAGTTTGGGCAATTGGTCTTACAATTTTGTGTTCGACTTGCTTCGGCTTCGATGTGACCGGTTTTGTTGCTGCTCTTGGTATTGGTGGTATCGCAATCTCACTTGGTTTTAAGGATACAATTTCGAACCTTATTAGTGGCGTTCAAGTTTCATCTCTAAAAATTATGGTTCCGGGAGACCATGTTAGTATTGGGAACCACACCGGCATCGTAATTGATACTACTTGGCGACACACGACAATTCAAGATATGTATGGCGAGACCATTATCGTGCCAAACGCAATTATTAATTCAACCGCCGTTATTAAGAAAGCGCCTTATAGTACCGTTCGTGTTCATATTCAACTTCATTCTAAAAGTGCTGCTCTAACTGCTGTTTCGGACCGTATCATTCAAGAGGTTCGCATGGCTGTTCAAAATTATGGCACGCTGACCGAAGATGTTAAAATCAAGTTTAAAAGCATTGTCGATGGTGGCGCAAAAGGAACCGTAATTGTAAAATTCGCCGAAGACCTTGACGCCGCAACAACAATCGACATTAAAGATGTCATCATCAAAGTCATCGCTCCCTACGTCGAAGCCGCCAAACAATAATTATTTATTTTTACGGATATCTTTGCGATAGCCTTCTCAACCGCGGTCCGTTGGATTATAGAAGTCACCTTTTTTAAGGCCGTCTGGTAAGTATTGTTGATCAACCCAAGCACCAGGATAGCTATGAGGATATTTGTAATCGCCATATTCCTCACTGCCTGGGCGATGTCTGTCGCGCAAATGATTTGGAACAGCGCGAGCAGGGCCATGCTTTATTTCTCTTTCAGCTTTGTCGATAGCTTCAATTACGGCGTTGCTTTTTGGAGCAAGCGCCATATAAGTTGCAGCCTGAACCAGGTTAATCTTGCACTCAGGGAGCCCGATTACCTCGCAAGCTTTAAATGTTGCAGCCGCAACACAAATTGCCTGCGGGTCTGCGTTGCCGATATCTTCGCTGGCCAAAATGTAAATTCGGCGAGCGATAAACTTCGGGTCTTCGCCGCCTTCGAGCATTCGAAGACACCAATAGGTTGCAGCGTCGGGGTCAGAGCCTCGCATACTTTTTATAAACGCACTAATAATGTCATAGTGCATGTCCTGATTTTTGTCGTATGGCAAATTTCGGTTGGGAGACGCCTTCTCAACATTTTCCTTCGTAATAACATTCGCCTTCTTGCCTTTATTCGCGCGCGACATATTGCTCGAAAGCTCAAGAATGTTTAGCGCAATACGAGCATCGCCACCACACAAAGTAGTAATTGCCGTGCTAGCAGCCTTATCAATCTTAAATTTTTTGTCCAGCCCACGTTTGTCTTTCAAAGCGGTTTTTAAAAGCTCTTCAATATTTTCGCCGTTAAGAGAATGAAGTTCCAAAATTGTGCTTCGAGAATTGAGCGCGGTATTAACTTCGAAGTATGGGTTTTCAGTTGTCGCACCAATGAGTGTGACGATGTTATCTTCGACAGCGTGAAGTAACGCATCTTGCTGAGCACGATTGAAGCGATGAATTTCATCGACAAACAAAATTGTTCGCTTTTTGTGTTGACCCAAAAGTTCCTTCGCCGTATCAATCTCGCGACGAAGATCTGCAACCGTCCCGCCGACAGCACTAACTTCAACGAAGTGTGAATTCGTAGTGTTCGCGATAACTCGAGCAATCGAAGTTTTACCAGTTCCCGCAGGTCCAAACAATATTATCGAGGAAAGCTTATCTTCGTCAATAGCACTTCGAAGCCAAGTACCCTCGCCAATTATGTGTTCTTGCCCAACAATATCTTCAAGTGTTTGAGGACGAAGACGAACAGCCAGCGGCGCAACTTCGCTTCGGTTTTTTTCTTCTATGTCTGAAAATAGGTTATCCATTTTTATGATATAATGAGTTTACCCTATTTTCTAAAGTGTGGACCGACACTTTTTTAACGGGGTCCAAATCGTAGGCTGGCTGTGAATTTGCCTTGCTGCAAAAGACAAAGAGTTTACTGCGGACACCCACCTAGTTTTAAAACTGGGTCCTCGAAAGAAAATGGGGTTTTCTATTTAAAGTTTAGTTGGGAGAAGACTTCGCCGACGTTTTGTGAAATGCAGAGGTCGGCTTTGCGGTCTTGTTTTGTGGGGTCGCGGTTAATTATTGCAATGTGTTTTCCTTTGAAGTAATCTACAAGCCCTGCAGCAGGGTAAACGATAAGCGAAGTACCTGCAATAATCATGAGGTCAGCTTGCGTGATTGCCGCAATCGCTTGATGCATTACAGAGCTGTCAAGCGGTTCTTCGTAAAGAACAACATCAGGTTTAAGCATTCCGCCACATTTTGAGCACTTGGGGACCCCGTCTTCGTCACGCGCATCTTTAAGTTGCTCTAAATCGTATGGTTCGTGGCAAGTCATACAAAAGTTGCGAAGAATTGAACCGTGCAGCTCGTAAACTTTTTCGGAACCTGCCGCCTGGTGAAGTCCATCGATATTTTGTGTGACAACACCATTAAGCTTTCCAATTTTTTCAAGCTCCGCAAGTTTTAGGTGAGCTGGATTTGGTTTGATTGAGTCATCTGGAATCATCCGGTCAAAGTAAAAACGGTAAAATTCTTTTGGATTTTGAATGAAAAAACTGTGTGAGATTATCATCTCAGGTGGATATTTGTATTGCTGGTTGTAAAGTCCGTCTTGGCTTCGAAAATCAGGAATTCCGCTTTCGGTTGAAACACCTGCTCCGCCAAAGAATACAACCTTACCTTCGCCTGCTTCGTTAATTCAATCGTTTAGAGTCTTGATTTCATCCATGATGATTCCTTTCGACGTCTCAATTATAGCAAATTGAAAAAGATTGGGCATTTTAAACTTAATTGTCTATAATAAATCGCCGAGAGAAAGGCACGTAATGGCTAAATTAAGCGCAGAAGAACAGATGAAAATTATTTCGAGCGGAGCTGCTGGGATTGTTCCCGAAGAAGCGATGCTCAAAAAGCTCAAGAAGGGTAAAGCTCTAAATATTAAGCTTGGAGTAGACCCAACTGCGCCTGATATCCATTTGGGACACGCCGTTCCTCTTCGTAAACTTGCTCAATTTCAAGAGCTTGGTCACAAAGTAATTTTGATTATTGGCGATGGCACCGCTTTGATTGGGGATCCGTCTGGCCGAAATTCTACGCGCCCTCAACTTACTCAAGATCAAATTAAGGATAACGCAAAAACATATATTGACCAGGCATTTAAGGTGCTTGATAAAAGCAAGACCGAGATTCGCTACAACAGTGAATGGCTTCTTAAAATTGACATGAAAAAGTTGCTTGAGTTGACTTCGAATTTTACTGTCGCACGAATTTTGGAACGCGATGATTTTAGCAACCGCTATAAAAATAATCAACCAATTGCGCTTCATGAATTTTTGTACCCTGTAATGCAGGCTTACGATAGCGTTATGATTAAGGCCGATGTTGAGCTTGGCGGCACCGATCAGCTTTTCAATTTGTTGGCTGGCCGTGAACTTATGGAAAAAATGGGTATGGAGCCGCAAGTTTGCTTGACGCTTCCGCTTCTCGAAGGCACTGATGGTGTTCAAAAAATGTCTAAGACTTATGGCAACTATGTTGGTGTTAACGAAGCGGCTGCGGATATCTTCGGAAAAATCATGTCTATTCCAGATGACTTAATGCCAAAGTATTTCCGACTTGCTTCGAGTGTTCCAGTTGATGAAATTGAAAAAATCGAAGCAGGACTTGCCAATGGCAGTCTTCATCCAAATGAGATAAAGCGCCAGCTTGCGCGTAACATCGCTGAGATTTATCACGATGCTAAGGCCGCAGCAGAAGCCGAAGAGCGCTTCGATAAGATCCACAAAGATAAGGATATTCCTGATGATATCCCTGAATTTAAGGCCGATCTTACTCCTAATGACGAAGGCAAGGTTTACCTCGCTAAACTTCTTGTTGATGCGAAGATGGCTCAATCTGCTGGGGAAGCTAGACGTTTAATTGATGGTGGTGGCGTTAAGATCAATCAAGAAGCTTTACCTGCGAAGTCATACAACGTTGATCCTGCACTTTTGAAGGATGCAACAATCCAAGTTGGCAAGCGCAAATTCGTTAAAATCTTGTCTTAAAATTTTTATTTAAAATTTAAGCATTTTCATAAAATTTTCTTGTAATTTCGCTGGTCTTTGCTATAATTTCGCAATGTGTGAACGTATGTCTATTAAACGTAGCTTAAAAGCATCTTTTGGCAGGTCACAATAAGAAAAATTCTCGAGAGGAGAAACAATGGATGCAATAATGTTTGTCGTGCAGTTCGCTATTGTTCTTGCTTGTATTTTTATTGGTGCAAGAGTTGGCGGCATGGGACTCGGTGTTATGGGTGGTCTTGGTATGGTTATCCTGGTATTTGGCTTTGGAGCTATGCCTCAAAATCCACCGGTTGACGTTATGCTTATCATTTTGGCAGTTGTTACTGCGGCTGCGACGCTGCAAGCTGCTGGGGGCATGGATTGAATTGTTAACAAGAGTGAAAAGCTACTTCGAAAAAATCCAAAGCGAATCACATTCCTTGCTCCTATCGTCACTTATTTCTTTACATTTTGCGAAGGTACAGGTCACTGCTCATATGCTATTTTGCCTGCTATCGCAGAAATTGCAAGAGGAGCTGGAATTCGTCCTGAACGTCCAATGTCAATTGCTGTTATTGCATCACAGCAAGCCGTAACTGCAAGTCCAATTGCTGCTGCTACAGCTTCGCTTCTCTCTATTTTATCTGGTGCTGATGTTTCATTAATCCAGATCATAGCTTGTTCTTTCCCTGCAACTTTTGTTGCTTGCATGATTGGTGCATTTATTCAAAGTAAAATTGGCAAAGAACTTGATGATGATCCAGTATATCAGGAGCGCTTGAAGCAAGGATTGGTTGAGCCACCAAGCGATTCAAAAGAAGTTGATAATTTTAAGCCATCTGCATGCGCGAAGGGAAGTGTTATCATCTTTTTAGTTTTCTTCGCTGTTATTTTGCTTGTTGGTGTTGTTGATGCTATTCGTCCTTCATGGACAGATGCAACTGGTAACACAACTTATCTTTCTATGATTGCGGCAGTTGAAATGTTAATGCTTTTGTGTGCTGCAATTATCATTTTATACATGATGAAAAAAGAAGGTAAAGAATCAATTGCAAAAATCCCTAAAGGTTCTGTTTGGGAAGCTGGTACAGGCGCTGTTGTTGCAATTTTTGGTGTTGCATGGATGGGTGATACATTCTTCCAAGCAAATAAAGAATTCATTACAAACAGCATTGCTGATATCGTTTCACAAATGCCATGGCTATTTGCTATCGCACTTTTTGCTCTTTCAATTTTGCTATTTAGCCAGGCTGCAACAGTTCGTACATTAATGCCTTTAGGTGTATCGCTTGGAATTCCTGCGCCACTGCTTGTTGGTATGTTCCCAGCGGTTAATGGTTACTTCTTTATTCCAAACTATCCAACATGTGTTGCCGCAATCAACTTTGATCGAACGGGTACAACGCATATTGGTAAATACGTACTAAACCACAGTTTTATGTTGCCAGGAATGGTGGTAACAATTCTGTCCGTTGTATTTGGTATTGGGCTAGCCTCTATATTTATTGGCTTTTAGATATTTTTGGACATAAACATCCAATGCATTTTAGTCAGTGCATTGGGTGTTTCATTTTACGATTATTAGGAGGATAAATGGCTAAGAAGAAAAGTAAAGAATTTCGAATTGAACATGACTTTTTAGGAGATAAGGAAGTTCCTATTGACGCATATTATGGCGTTCAAACAATGCGCGCAATTGAAAACTTCCCAATTACTGGGTATACAATTGACCGTGCTTTAATTATTGCAATGGGTATTGTTAAAAAAGCTGCGGCTCATGCAAATATGGATATTGGCCTTTTAACTGAAAAGAAGGGCAAGGCCATTATGGATGCCGCAACAGAAGTCATTGAACATTCAAATTTACACCAGTGGTTTGTTGTTGATCCAATTCAAGGTGGTGCCGGTACTTCAATTAACATGAACACTAACGAAGTAATTGCTAACCGTGCGCTTGAACTTCTGGGCGAAGAAAAAGGTCGCTATGACATTATTTCACCTAATAGCCATGTAAATATGTCTCAGTCTACAAATGATGCTTTCCCTTGCGGTATTCATATTGCATCTATTATTCGTCTTGATATGTTGGTTGATACTCTTGAAAAATTGATCGATTCGTTCGAGACAAAAGCTGAAGAATTTGGTGATAGCATTAAGATGGGTCGTACTCACTTACAAGATGCTGTGCCGATTCGTTTTGCTCAAGAATTCGAGGCATATGCAACAGTTCTCAAGCGTGATCTTGCTCGTATTAAAAACGTAAAGCACAATTTGTGCGGAGTAAACATGGGAGCAACTGCCACTGGAACTGGTCTTAACGCTTCTCCTCAATATATTAAATTAGCTGGCGAATATCTTGCTCGCTATTCAAAGAAACCAATTTATGTTATGGATAATTTGGTTGACGCAACTCAAAACACAGATGCTTACACTGAATGTTCGGCAGCACTTAAAGTTTGCATGCTTAATATGTCAAAGATTTGTAATGATCTTCGCTTGATGGCTTCTGGTCCTCGTTGCGGTTTAAATGAGATTAATCTTCCACCTCGTCAGCCAGGTTCTTCGATTATGCCAGGCAAGGTTAACCCTGTAATGTGCGAGGTTGTTAATCAAACCGCTTTTCAAGTTGTTGGTAATGACATGACAATTTGTTTAGCAAGCGAAGCGGGTCAGTTTGAGCTTAATGTTATGGAGCCTGTTTTGGCTTTCAATTTAATTCAGTCAATTAATGTTACTCGTAATGTTTTACATACATTTAGAATTAATTGTGTTGATGGTATTACAATTAATGCTGATAGAGGCCAAGAATTTGTTGACCGAAGCGTTGGCGTAATTACTGCAATTAATCCTCACGTTGGTTATGAGCTTGCTGCTAAAATTGCTAAGGAAGCCATTACAACGGGTAAGCCAGTTCGCGATATTGTTTTGGATAAGAAAATTTTAACCAAAGAACAAATTGATATTATTCTTAACCCTCAAAATATGACAACTCCTGGAATTTCTGGCTGGGAATTACTTAAGGATGAATTCAAAACCATTCCTGAAGATAAACTTCGTGATGAATATAAGAAGTTTAGTGCTGCTGAAGAGGATATGTCAATTGCCGAAATGCTTCATGACAACGAAGTTTTGGCCGGCGGAAAGATTGTTGGTTCTGATTTGTAATGAAAAATGGCTACGAATTCGAAAAATAAAAAGAGTGGAGAAGACGTAGTCGTAAAAGATATTTATAGTCGTGTCAGAGTTGCTTCTGCAGACACAATCGAAGATAGCCGAACTAACATTGGCAAGCACGTAGCGCCAAAAATTACTGATCCAGATAAACGTTTTCAGGATTTAAAAAAAGCGTGCTCTTATTTAAGCGACAAAGATATGAAGACTTTGGCTAAGGCCTATGAGTTTGCCAAAGAATCACATAAAGATCAAAAGCGAAAATCTGGTGAAATGTTTGTTGTGCATCCCGTAGAGGTTGCAATAATTTTAGCTGACCTTCATATGGATATTGACACTTTGTGTGCGGCGCTTTTGCATGATACTATCGAAGACACAGACGCCAACGCTAAAGAAATTAACAAATTATTTGGATACGATGTTGCGCTACTTGTTGAAGGTGTTACAAAAATTACTAAAATCGAAGTTGGTTCGGTTTCTGAAAGCCAGGCGCTAACGCTTCGTAAAATGTTTGTTGCAATGAGTAATGACCTTCGTGTTATTGTTATTAAACTTGCTGATAGATTGCATAATATGCGAACTCTCTATGCGCTTAACGAAGATAGGCAAATCTTTAAAGCAAACGAAACTCTTGAAATTTTTGCGCCAATTGCACACAGGCTTGGCATTGATTCAATCAAATGAGAATTGGAAGACTTAAGTTTTTATTATCTTGAGCCAAATAAATATAAACAAATTGCTCGAATGGTTGTTGAGTCTCGTGAAGAACGTGATGCTTATCTAAAAGAAGTTATAAATATTTTGCAAAAAGAGCTTAAGGCTAATAAAATTTCTGCTCATATAATGGGTCGTCCGAAGCATCTTTATTCTATTTATTCAAAGATGAAAAATAAGGGTAAGGCTTTCAATGAAATTTATGATTTGATTGCTGTGCGCATAATTGTTGATGATGTAAAAACTTGTTATGCGGCTTTGGGTTCCGTTCATGCTCTTTGGAGTCCTATCCCAGAGCGCTTTAAAGATTACATCGCAATGCCAAAGGCTAACATGTATCAAAGTTTGCACACAAGTGTTATTGGTCCTGCGGGTCGTCCTTTGGAAGTGCAAATTCGAACCGAAGACATGCATAAAACTTCGGAGTTTGGTGTTGCTGCACATTGGCGCTATAAAGAAAAAAGCACTGCGAGCGATGCTGCTTTGGAAGAGCAACTTGCGTGGCTTCGTGAGATGGTGGATTGGCAAGATGAAACTCCAGATTCTAAAGAAATGCTTAAGAGCTTAAAGGTTGATTTAGATAAAGCTGAAGTTTTTGTTTTTACCCCCGAAGGCGAGGCGAAGAGTTTGCGTGCAGGTTCAACTCCAGTTGATTTTGCTTACGCTGTGCACACTCAAGTTGGGCATCATTGTGTTGGGGCTAAAGTTGATGGGAGCATTGTCCCGCTTACATATGAACTTAAAACTGGCGAGCGTGTTGAGATTCTTACACAAAAGTCAGCCACTCCGTCAAGAGATTGGTTGAACTTCGTAAAGACACCTTCGGCACGAAGCAAGATTCGTCAATATTTTTCTAAGCAGTCTCGTCCGGATGATTTACAAGCTGGTAGAGATATCCTAATTGCTGAGATGAAAAAGCACGGCATGGGTCTTTCTAGCACGCAGATGATGAGATCTATTCGCGAACTTGCGGGTAAACTTAATTTTAAAAATGCCGATGAACTTCTTATTAAAATTGGTAACGGCAAAGAAAGCGTTAAAAATATCACCAATAAACTTTTGAAGATGGTTGTTGATAATGGTGATAAAAAAGAGAGCGACGTTTTGACCCTTAAGATGCAAACGGGTAAAGATGTTACTCCAAAGATGGTTACCAATGCTAATGCTCTTACTAAAAAAGCTGCGCACACAAATAGTGGTGTGGTTGTAAAGGGCATTGACGATGTTGCTGTTCGTTTGTCGCGTTGTTGCAATCCTGTTCCTGGCGATGCGATTATTGGCTTTGTTACCAGGGGTAGAGGCATTTCTGTTCACAGAGCTAATTGTCCTAATGCAAAAGATTTACTTAAAGATAAAGATAGGATCATTGAAGTTTCGTGAGACACAGAAAAAGCTAAAGAAAATTCTTATCGTGTTGAAATTATTGTTGAGGCTCGCGACCGAATGGGTTTGTTAAATGAAATCACAAGTGAAATTTCAAACCTGGGTGCTAACTTTACTTCGTTTAATGCACATGCACATGAAGACGGTTATACAAAAATGAGCTTTATGTTTATTTTGTCTGATTTAAGTCTTGCTACAAAAATTGCTGATAATGTAAAGGAAATTGATGGTGTTTTGGCAGTTTATAGAGCTGCTACATCAAAAGATAGACAAAATTCTGGAGAAAATGTCTTAGAGTCAAAAATGAAAGGAAAGTAATGTTTAACTATATGCAAAGATTGGGTAAGTCCCTATTGTTGCCTATTGCAACTCTTCCAATTTGTGCGATTCTCCTTGGTATTGGTTATATTATGGCTCCTGCTTCGATGGGTGCAGGCGGTGAAATGAGCGGTCCTGTTTATACTGTTGGTTTATTTTTGACTACTGCTGGTGGCGCACTTATTAATAACATGGGTATTTTGTTCGCTATTGGTGTTGGCGTTGGTATGGCGAAGAAAAACGATGGTACTGCAGGTGTTGCTGCATTGGTTTCGTGACTTGTTTTTACGACAATCTTAAATGTTGATTCAGTTTCTAAGTTGGTTCTTGTTGATAGCGTAGATGAACTTGCTTTCAAAAGTGTTGCCAATCCGTTTGTTGGAATTATGTCAGGTTTAATTGGTGCAACATGCTTTAATGGTTTTGGCTGGATAAAGCTTCCTGATTTTTTGGCATTTTTCAGCGGCAAAAGATTTGTTGCTATAGCTTCTACTGTAATTTCAATTATCGTGGCATTTATTTTGATTTTTGTTTGGCCATGAATTTTCGCAGGACTTGTTGCGTTTGGTAATTTTATTACTGAACTTAAAGGTATAGGAGTGGGTGTTTTCCAATTTGCAAATAGGATGTTAATTCCAGTAGGCTTGCATCATGCGCTTAACAACGTTTTTTGATTCGATACTGTTGGTATTGGTGATCTTACAAACTATTGGGCAGGTAAAACTTCGTCGGATGTTACTTGGGACCTCGGTATGTATATGTCTGGATTTTTCCCGCCAATTATGTTCGGTATTCCAGGTGCTTGTCTTGCGATGGTTTTGCTTTCAAAAAATAAAAAGACTACGCTTGGCATCCTTGGTTCAATTGCATTTTGTGCATTTTTGTGTGGTGTTACAGAACCTTTTGAATTCTTGTTTATGTTTATTGCATTTCCACTTTATATTATTTACGCGCTACTTAGTGGAATTTTTGGAGTCATAACTTACTTTGTTGGCTTTAGGGCAGGATTTTCTTTTAGTGCGGGCCTTATCGATTTAGTATTCAGCTCTACATTGCCTGCTGCTCAAAATACTTGAATGATTATTCCTCTTGGATTGGCGGCGTTTGGTGTTTACTTTGTTGTGTTTTATTTCTATATTAAATTTTTCAAAGTTCCAATTCCAGGAAGTGGCGAAGTTGCAGCAGCCGCGAAGAAGGTTGCAGAATCTGCCAAGAAGTTTGCAAGTAAAGCGACAGCAGAAAAGAGTGAATTTGCACATATGGCCGAAGCACTGCTTGAAGCCGTTGGTGGTAAAGAAAATATTGAATCTTGCGAGCACTGCATAACTCGTTTGCGTTTGGTTTTGAAAGATGCAAAGATTGTTGACGAAGATGCAGTTATGAATTGTGGGGCAAGTGGAATAGTTCGTCCTGCAAAGAATGCTTGTCAGATTGTAATTGGTACTAAAGTTCAATTCGTTTACGATGAGTTTGAAAAACTTATTGATGACGAAGATGAGGAATAAGGTTTGAACTTAACCAACGCAAATATATTTACTCGTGATGGAATTTTTGAGTCAGGGTCCGTTTGTATTGACGGAGATAAAATTTCGAAGCTTGATTTTAATAATCAACCAAGCGATTCTTTTGATTGTAAAGGTCATTATTTAATTCCTGGTTTTGTTGATATTCATTTTCATGGATGTGCGGGTCATGATTTTTGCGAAGGCACTCCTGAAGCTTTGGACGCAATTTCGGAATATGAATTGCAGCATGGTATTACATCTATTTGTCCTGCTACAATGACATATCCGCAAGATGTTTTAGAAAAGGCAGTGACTAATGCCGCTAATTATAAGAACGAAAACGGATCTGAAATTGTTGGCATAAATATGGAAGGTCCGTTTATCAGTCCGGAAAAAGTTGGCGCTCAAAATCCAAAATATGTTCAAGCGCCAGATTTTGAAATGCTAAAACAATTGGATGATTCTGCAAATGGATTAATTAAGTTAGTTGATATTGCACCAGAGGTTGATGGCGCTTTGGACTTTATTAAAAAAGCGGGAAAGAACTTCGTTATTTCGATTGCTCATACAAATTGTAGTTATGAACAAGCTTGCGAGGCTTACAAACTTGGAGCAGCGCACTTGACTCACACATTTAATGCCATGCCTCCAATACATCATCGAAGTCCAGGACCGATTGTTGCTGCGTCTGAAAATAATGCAAGTGCTGAAATTATTTGTGATGGGCAACATGTTAATTATGCAGCTGTTCGTCTTGCCGCTAAATTGTTTGGCGATAAATTGTGTTTGATTTCTGACAGTTGTGAAGCAACAGGCTTAGATGATGGCGAATATTCCTTGGGTGGTCAAGCAATTTTGAAACGTGGCAACAAGGTTGTTCTTAAAAATAACGAAGACACAATTGCTGCAAG
>JAUNQF010000029.1:3666-5467 GCA_030536315.1 Coriobacteriia bacterium | reverse complement strand
AATGCAATTAAAAACGGAACTGTTGTTATTGTTGATGGCAAGACCGGCGAAGTTATTATCGACCCGGACAAAGAAACTTTGATGGAAGCTAAGGAGCGCGAAGACAAGCAAAAGAAGCACTTGGCAAAGCTCCAAGAACTTAAGGGTCAACCTGCTGTTACTAAGGACGGTACGAAGGTTGAACTTGCTGCAAATATTGGAGGACCGGAAGACATTCCTCTTGTTCTTGATAATGATGCAGAAAGTGTTGGGCTTTTTAGAAGCGAATTTGTTTATCTTGGTTGTGACGATTATCCTGACGAAGAAAAGCAATTCCAAATTTATAAAAACGTGCTTGAGAAAATGGAAGGGAAGCGAGTTGTAATTCGCACCCTTGATATTGGATCGGATAAAAGCGCGGATTATTTCAAACTTGATAACGAAGAAAACCCGGCGCTTGGGCTTCGGGCTATTCGTTTGTGTTTTAGTAGGCAAGGTTTGCTTGAGACTCAATTGCGTGCGCTTTTCCGTGCGAGTGTTCATGGAAGGCTTGCGATAATGTTTCCAATGGTTGCAAATGTTTGAGAAGTTGAACGTTTGAAGGAAATGTGTGCGACCGTTAAAAAGGAACTTGACGGCGAAGGCATTGAATATGATAAAAAAGTTGAAATTGGTATCATGATCGAGACGCCTGCTGCTGCAATTATTTCTGATGAACTTGCGAAGCATGTTGACTTCTTCAGTGTTGGTACAAATGATTTAACTCAATATACACTTGCTTGCGATAGGCAAAATCCAAACTTGTTGCCATTTTGTGATACACATCACGAAGCAATTTTAATGTTGATTGAACGTGCTGCTTGGTTTGCTCACGAGAATGGGGCATGGATTGGAATTTGCGGTGAACTTGCAGCAGATACTGCTTTGACAGAGCGCTTCCTACGAATGGGAATTGATGAACTTTCGATGTCGCCAGTTCACATTTTGAAGTTGCGCGAAGTTGTTCGAAACATTGATTTATCAAAAGATAAAAAACCAAGAACAAAGGAAATATTAAAAGACTCATTAAAGTAATGCCCCAAAAATCTACCAAAAAGACTCAGAAAAAAAATCTCGAGCCCAAAGCAAATGCTTGGGCTCTTTTACCCGCCATTGTTTTTGTTGCTATTTATATTGCAACTATTATTACAATTGTTAATGTGCCGCAACTTGGAGATTACTTCGGAACCATTCCAATTATGCCGGCTTTCATCATCACGCTAATTGTTGCGCTTCAACAAAACAAAAAGAATACGTTCCAAGATAAACTTGGTGTTGTTGGTCGAGGCATTGGCAACTCTTCGATAATTTATATGATTTTAATTTTTATTTTGGCGGGACTTTTTGCCGGAACTGTTGGAAGGTCTTCGGCTTCAAGTGTTGCTTATTTTATGTTGGATTTTGTTCCAGCTCAATTTAGCGTGCTAATAATTTTTGTTGTTAGTTGTTTTGTTTCTCTTGCAATGGGAACTTCTGTTGGCTCGGTCACACTCATGACGCCAATTGCAATTTCGGTGGCTTCGACTTCGGGGCAGGACATCGCTGTTTGCGTTGCTTGCGTAATTTGCGGAAGCATGTTTGGGGACAACCTCTCTGTTATTTCTGATACGAGCATTGCCGCTTGCACTGGAATTGGTTGCGAGCCAAAGGAAAAGTTTTTTGAAAATTTGAAGATTGTTTTGCCGGCCGCGATAATTTCGGTTGTGTGTCTTTTACTTGCCACAGTTAATTCTGGTAATGGTATTCAGATTCACGAAGCTTATTCCCTTATCGATTTTGTGCC
>JAUNQF010000029.1:0-3566 GCA_030536315.1 Coriobacteriia bacterium | reverse complement strand
AACAAAACGAAGAAGGGCGCGCAACTCTCAAGCGGAATTATTGTTGCGCTGATCGATTTCTTGACTGCCAACAATACAGTTGCAATTGTTGTTGTCTCTCCAATCGCAAAAGAAGTTAGCAAGATGTTTGAAATTCGTCGCCGAAGAATGGCTTCAATCACCGATACATTTTCATGCGTTGTTCAGGGCATTTTGCCATACGGCGCTCAGATGATGATGGCTATAACTTTATGTAACGGAGCCGGCATCGCAATTAATGCGCTTGATGTAATTCCGCTTTGTCTTTATCAATACATTTTGCTTGCAATTGTTTTAGTATTTATATTGACAGGGCTCTCAGATCATATGCCTACATGAGCCAAGGCAAACAAAAAAACGAAGAAGGTAAAATAATGGCGGAGATTAAATTAAGTAACGAAAATAAACGTTTAATGGTAGTTGCTTTTTTGAGCACCTTCATTTGTTTCTTTAATCAAACAACTGTTAACCCGGCGCTGCCAACGATCATTTCAGATTTTGGGATTGATGCTTCAACTGCGCAGTGGTTGCTTTCGGGTTATTTGATGATCATGGCAATCATGATTCCAATCAACGCTTTTTTGGTTGAGCGATATTCGATCAAAAGTATTTGTACATTTGCGATGGGCATCTACACTGTCGGATGTGTGCTCACTGGTCTTGGTTTTAATTTTACTATTACATTTATTGGCCGCCTTTGTCAAGGAGCAGGGCATGGAATTTTAATGCCAACTTGTATGGCTGTTATGCTTTATGCGTTTCCAATTGAAAAGCGAGGCATGATCCTCGGCTTCTTCGGTTTGCTAATTGGTTTTGCACCAATCTTAGGTCCTACATTTTCTGGCATCATGGTTGATAATGTTAGCTGACACTACATTTATTATACCGTTGGTGTTTTTGCTTTTGCTTGCTTGCTTGGTTGCATTTTTGTTATGCCAAAAACAAACTTGACTGAAGTTAATAAAAGCAAGTTGGATGTTTTGTCTTTGGTTACATCCACGATTGGTTTTGGACTTATTCTTTTTGGCTGTTCTGAAATTGGAGCAAACGGTTTCACAGTTACTGCTTTTGCAACTATTGGAATTGGCGGAATTATTGTTGCGTTTTTCTTTTGGAGGCAAACGCGAATTGATAATCCAATGCTTGAAGTTAAAGTTTTTAAAAGCAAGAAATTTTCTTTTTCAATTGTTGTTCTGTGTATTTGTCAGCTTGCTTTTATGGGAGCGATTGTTCTTTTCCCATTTTTGATTCAAGACGTTCTTGGTTATTCGCCAACAGTTTCTGGACTTGTTATGATTCCGTCTTCGATTGTTATGGGAATTATGTCGCCAGTTACTGGACGTTGGTTTGATAAACACGGAATTCGATGGCTTGGCATGATTGGTATGGCATTGCTTACAATTGCCGGTTTTTGTCTTTCGAATCTCACTGAGTGAAGTCCAATTTGACTTCTCATTTGCTTCTTGTGCATTCGAAACTTTGGTGCTTCGTTTGTGCTTTCAAACATCAACACTTGAGGCATCAACGATCTCCCCGAAGATTTGCTTGCACACGGTAACGCCGTCAGTGGAACTTTCAGGCAGATATTTATGTCATTCGGCGCCGCGGTTTCAACCAGTGTTTACACCTTCGTTGCGAATAGTCTTCCGGGTGGAATTACTGATCCTTCGGCGGGCATCATTGGTATTAATGCGTCGTTCCTCTATCAATCTGTGCTTTGTTTAATCGGATTTTTAATTTGCGTCTTCTTTGTTAAAGATAAGACTAGAAACAAATCGAAGTAATTCTTCTTTTGAATTTTTAATTTTTTCGTCAATGACGGCTTCAAGGCAGCTGTTAAGTATCTCTGAAATTTTTGGTCCTGGTTTAACACCCAACTTCATTATTTCGTTGCCTCCGATTTCTAAATCCTTCAGTGAGAAAACTTCTTCTTCCTCAAGTATCTTATCGAAAACGGATTCAATCTGATTTGTAAACGTTAGGTAGCCGCGGAAGTTTTCGTCATGGGCATAGCTATCTGCTCGACGGAGGTCGCAGTAAATACGGAACATCTCTTCGGTGGGGAGTTCTGTATTTACTTCCGCAAAATTGCGAAGCATCTTCTTCACACTTTTCTTTGTGGCAGCCATCTGCCTATCGTGATACTTTATTAATAGTAAGATTGAGTCTGCCATCTTGTTCGAAAACTTCAAACGCTTTAATATCACCTTTGCTATTTCAGCGCTTCGTTCAGGGTGACCATAGAAATGGCCTTGACCTTCCTCGTCCATTGTAAAACAATCTGGTTTGCCGATATCATGCAGCAAAGCTGCTCATCTACCGATTTCGCCGCTGATGGGCGAGCTTGGCATTTTGTCTACAACAATTAAAGTATGTTCTCAAGCATCGTGGCTGTGGTACTTCGTCTTTTGATCATATTTATATAGTGGCTTTAACTCTGGAATTATTTCAAAGATTACATCACTATATAATGTAAGGACATCTTTGGCATTTTTGCCGCATAAAAGTTTTGTAAGCTCTTCGCGGATGCGCTCTGAACTTACATTATTTATACTATCTTTCATATCGCGTAGAGCCGATTCGGTGGCTTCGTCTATAACGAAGCCTAGCTGCGAAGCGAAGCGGAGCCCGCGCAGGATTCGCAAGTGGTCTTCCTCGAAACGTTTTTTGGCGTCTCCGACGCATCGCACTACATTATTATGTATGTCATCAATTCCGTTGAACGGGTCAACGATGTTTCCATTTATGTCGCATGCGATAGCGTTGCATGTAAAGTCTCTTCGGGATAAGTCTTCCTCAATCGAATCAGCGAAGCGCACTTCATCCGGATGCCGACCGTCGCTATAAGTTTGCTCCGTCCTGTAAGTTGTAATCTCGATAGTTTGGTTTTTCCCCTTCGGACAAAAACCAATGGTCCCAAATTTCTTGCCCAGGGGATAAACCGTGCCTTCGACACTTTCGAACATCTGTTCTACTTCGTTTGGAGTAGCACTAGTTGCTATATCAACATCCGAGTTTTGTAGATCCGCTCCGCGGATTGAGTCGCGAACATAGCCGCCAACTAAGTACGCTGTGTGGCCGTTTTTTTCCAGCAAAGACAAGACTTTTTTTACATTATTAGGGATTTTGATATTTTTAGTAGTTTTTTTCACGCTAATATATTATAATCTACCTGCGCTTTTGTTGGTGAAAAATTTAAAAAAAATTTTTTTAAAAAATTTTCAAAAAATTTAAAAAACTTCTTGACTTCTACCTGCAATATCCGTATAATTCTCGTTCGCTCGCCTTTTGGGGCTGTAATTTTTACGGCCAAAATGAAAGAGAGAGCAGGGGAAACGCAAGAGTTTCTTAGCACCTTGAAAACTGGATACTGAATATCTTTTAGATAGAAAAGAATTAAAGCATGCGTGGTTCTTATGAATCACAACTCGTTTATTTTAAACAGTATTAAACTCACTTAGAATTAACCGGACTTCGGTTCGGAAAATTTATTGAACGGAGAGTTTGATCCTGGCTCAGGATGAACGCTGGCGGCGTGCCTAACACAT
>JAUNQF010000014.1 GCA_030536315.1 Coriobacteriia bacterium | reverse complement strand
GCTTTTTGTGTCCTCTTGCAATTGTTATCATTATTATGGCTTTTGTTTGTAAGCGCTTTAATTATTCTAAAGTAATTTATCAGTGAACCATTTATATTACTTGTGTTCCGGCTGTTTTTGATTTACTGCGAACTCTGCCACCTCAAGTAATTGAGGCATTAAACTTAGGCGGTGTTATTGACTTTGGCCGTATGATTTTCCCATTTTTAGATATTGGATTTGCTTGGGTAATTCCTGCCGCAATTGGTTTTTTGATTGGTATAATAATTTATTGGGGTAAAAATTCTAAGAAGGTAAGTCATGAAAAAGTTGCGTAAAACAAAAATTATTTGCACAATGGGGCCTGCTTCGTCTTCGGAAGATATGATCAAAAAACTTATCGGTGCTGGCATGAATTGTGCACGCATTAATTGTTCTCACGGATCGGCGAAGGATAGACAACCTGTAATTGCAACTTTAAAGAAGGTTCGAAAAGAACTTGATTATCCACTTGCTATATTAATGGATACAAAAGGGCCTGAATTTCGTCTTAAGACTTTTAAGGATGACAAAGTTACTGTTGAAGATGGCGCAAAGTTTACTTTTACAACTGATGATGTTGAAGGTGACAAGACAAAAGTTTCAGTTACATACGAAAAGCTTTGCGATGATCTTGAAAAAGGTGACATAATTTTAGTTAACGATGGCCTTGTAAAGTTTGAAGTTGAAAAAGTTACGGATCATAATGTTCACTGCAAGACAATAATTGGTGGTGAGCTTAGCAATAATAAGAGTATGAATTTTCCAGGTAAAGATTTGTCAGTTGAGTTTTTGAGTGAGACTGATAAACAAGACTTGCTTCATGCTATTAAAAATGATGTTGATTATGTTGCTTGTTCTTTTGTTTCTAATGCCGAAGACATGAAAAGCATTCGGGATTTTATGTACGATAATGGCGGAAGTAAAATTTCGCTTATTGCTAAAATTGAAAATCAATCGGGTATAAATAATTTGGATGAAATATGTAAGTATTGCGATGGCATTATGGTAGCCCGAGGTGACCTTGGTGTTGAAATTGATTATGATAAGCTTCCAATTGTTCAAAAAGAAATAATACGCTCATGTCTTAAAAAGGGTAAGCTTGCAATTACAAGTACAGAAATGCTTGAATCGATGATTGAGCATGCTCGTCCTACCAGAGCCGAAATTTCTGATGTTGCTAATGCTGTTTATGATGGAACAGCAGCTGTAATGCTTTCTGGTGAAACTGCTGTAGGTAAGTATCCGGTTGAAGCTGTTGAGGCCATGGCTAAGATTGCTTTTAGCGCAGAGAAAGCAATACCTTATGAAGAGCTAATTAAATATAGGGCGACTGTTGTTGAGGGAAGAACTGTTGATGCGATTGCTAAAGCAACTTGTACTGTAGCAATTGATGTTGAGGCAAAAAGCATCGTGAATATTTCGGCAAGCGGCTTTACTTCGGAGCTTATTTCTAACTTTAGACCTCCAATGTACATCATTACGATTACATCGAATAAAAAAGAGTTTTATAAACTTGCTTTATATTGGGGTGTTAGTCCTTTATATGGAACTTATAAAGATGAATATTCAAGCTTAGATATTTTAAATATTGCTAAAACATGCGCTAATAAAATTCTTGATCTTGAAGATGGAGATAAGTTTGTACTTAATTCTGGTTGGCAAGATGACGAAATTGGATATACAAATTCATTGTTAGTTGAGGTTATGTAAGTGCTTTTTAAAAACATCAAATATATTGATGAAAATTTTGAAGTTGTTGATAATGCTTATGTTGGTGTTGTTGGCGATGTTATTGAATATATAGGAACGCAAAAGCCAAATGATGTTGATAAATTTGGTGAAGTTTACGACGGCAATAACAAGTTGTTGATGTCTGGCTTTTACAATGTTCATGCTCATGCTGCGGCTGTAATACTTCGTAGTTACGCTGATAAACAACCACTAAATGAGTGGCTTAATGATTGGATTTTTCCTTTCGAAGCAAAGATGACTGACGAAGATTATTACTGGTCGACCTTACTTGGTATGGCGGAGATGGCTCGATTCGGTATAGTTAGTTGTTCAGATATGTATTTTGGTGGCGAGGCTCGCGTAAAAGCTTTACTTGAAAGTAAAATGAAGTGTAATACTTGCGAGGCCATTGTTAGTTTTGATGATATTCATTTTTCAGAGCATCCTTTATATAAGCTTTCTATGGACATTATTGATAAATATAACGGTGCCAATGATGGAAAGATTATTACTGACTTATGCATTCATGGTGAATATACAACGAAGGAGACAATTTGCCGTGAAATTGGTCAGATGGCTAAGGATAAAAATTTGATTATTCATAGTCATGTTTCTGAGACCGAAGCCGAACATGAAGAATGTAAAGAGCGCCATAACGGAATGACTCCAATTCAGTATTTTGAAAGCATTGGGGTTTTGGATGCTCAAAACTTAATTGCTCATGGTGATTGGCTTGAAGACGAAGACTTAAAGATTATGAAGGCCCATAATGTAACACTTGCAACATGTCCTGCTTCTAACTTAAAGTTGGGAAGTGGAATTGCAGAGTTGCCATCATTTTTAAATCATGGTATAAACATTGGTCTTGGCACCGATGGTATGGGCTCTAACAACAATCATAATTTCTTGCAAGATATGTATATTATGGCTTTGCTTAACAGGGGGCACGCTCATGATTCTTCGTTGATGCTTGCAGATATTGTGTATAAAATTGCCACTGTAAATGGTGCTGTTGCACAGGGGAGAAAAAATTGTGGACTTATCAAGAAGGGCTATAAGGCTGACTTAACTGTTATGGATTTAAGCGAACTTGTTTGATGTCCTGGAGATAATATTTTGAACAATTTAATTTATGCAGGTCTTGGGTCTGATATTTGTCTTACTATGGTAGATGGTGAAGTTGTTTATAGAGATGGCACTTGGCCACATTTAGATATTGAAAAAATTAAAGCTGAAGTTAAAGATCGAAGACATAGAATTATAGGTGAGCTTTAATGTCTTTGAATTTTGATAAAAAGTTTGATTCCTTTGAGCAATACCTAAAAGAAACTGCGCCCGTTTTACAAAAATATTTGCTTCAAAACTTGGATAATGTAATTTCTACTTTTGAGGCGGATAAGCACAAGGATGTTGATAAGTATTTGTACGATCCACTTCGTGCTTGGACAAAAAATATTGGTAAACTTGCGCGTCCTTTAACTTTTTTGGCAACATATTTGGCAGCGAATTGTGGCGATGCCTCGCAAATTGAGGATGTCTTGCCAATTGCTTGTGCAATTGAAAACTTTCAAACTGCGGCACTTATCCATGATGACATTGCTGATGGAGGTCAACTTCGTCGTGGAAAACCTTGCATGTATATAGAGGAAGGCGAAGGCATTGCAGTTAACGCCGGAGATTTTGGTTTAGCTTCAACTGTTGGTGGAGTTGTTGAGGCGCTTCGTCAATCAAAGTTTTCAAAGACTGAAATTTTATACATTGTTCGACAATTAATTTTTATGGAATATATGACAATTGAAGGTCAGGCGATGGATTTGGGTTGGGCTCGTGATGGTCGCTTTGATATTTCTGAAGATGATTATATTTGTATGGCAACAAAAAAATCTGCTTATTATTCTGTTGCCATGCCTTGTGTTTTGGGAGCTTATTGTGCCGATGCTCCGGAGGAGCTTTGCTTGGCGCTTAAAAGTTTTGGCGAAAAACTTGGTGTTGCTTTTCAAATCCAAGACGATTTGTTGAACTTAATTGCTGATGAAAATTCAGAAAATGTTAAGGATTTTCGAAATGATATCACCGAAGCCAAGCGGACCTTGGTTGTGGTTAAGGCTCTTGAACTTTCAAAAGACAGCGAAAAGTTAACTCAAATTTTGAAGAAGAATACAAGTGATGAAGCTGAACTTGAAGAGGCTGTCCAAATTATGATTGTATGCGGTGCGATAGATTATGCAAAAGATAAGGCGAAGAATTTAAGCAATGAAGCAAAAAATATTTTGGAAGATGCGTTGCCTTCTTCGCAATGAAAAGATATATTATTAGATATGTGTCACTGAGCAGTTGAAAGGGGAAAGTAATGGAACCATCAAAAGTTTATTTTACTGATTTTCATTGTTCTCAACGTCAAAGTAGGCTTTCGAAACTTCGTAATTTGATTAAGAGAGCCGGCATGGACCAAATTGATTTTAAGGATAAATTTGTTGCTGTAAAAATTCATTTTGGAGAGCATGGAAACCTTGGTTTTATTCGTCATCAATATGCGAAGGTTGTTTGCGACTTCATTAAAGAACGTGGTGGTAAGCCATTTTTGACCGATGCAAGTACACTTTATATTGGTATGAGAAACAACGCAGTGGATCATTTGGAAAATGCATTTTTAAACGGCTTTAATCCTTTATCAACCGGTGTGCCAACAATCATTGCTGATGGACTTCGCGGAACTGATGAGCGTTTGATTAAAGTTCAAGGGGCGAAGCACTGCAAGGTTGCTCGTGTGGCTTCGGCGATTGCAGAGGCTGATGTTTTAATCACAATGACTCACACTAAAGGTCATCAGGTTGCGGGTTATGGCGGCACGCTTAAAAATATTGGTATGGGTTGTGGTTCTCGCCAGGGCAAAATGGAAATGCATAGTTCTGACACTCCGATGATTTTAAAGAAGCGATGCATTGGTTGTGGAAGTTGCGTTGCCCATTGTGCACATAAGGGTGTTAGCATTGTTAAAGGCAAGGCTGTGATCAATGAAAAAAATTGCGTTGGTTGCGGTTATTGTTTTTGCTATTGTCCAAAGGGTGCAATTAATTGTAAGTGGGATGAGGCTACAACTGTTATGGTTGAAAAAGTTGCCGAATACACAAAGGCTGCTATTGGTGATAAGCCCGCCTTCCACATTAATTTTGTTACAAACGTTACGAAGCACTGCGACTGCAAGCCTTCCAATGATGTTTCGATTATTCCTGATATTGGTATGTTTGCAAGCTTTGATCCAATTGCTCTTGACCAAGCTTGTGTTGATGCAATTAATTCATCGGTAATTTTTGAAGATAGTGAGTTAGGCGAAGCTGCCAAAGAAGCAGGCGAGACGGCCGAAAATGGAATTATTGCCGCTGGGGACGGGCACAATGTTTTTCAAATGGTTCATCCTGATACTCATTGGGAGGCTGGACTTATTCATGGTGAAAAGCTTGGTCTTGGTACTCGTAAATATGAACTCAAGAAAAAATAAATGGAAAAAGATTTCGAAAAAGCAGTAATGCAACAGCGTTCAACTAAGGCGCGTAAGGCAAGGCGAGGAGACAATGAGTCTTCGCCGGTTGCTGTAATTGCAGCAATTATTGGAAATATATTAATTGGCCTTGTGAAATTTGTTGCTGCTGGAATTTCAGGATCTTCGGCTATGGTCGCTGAAGGTATTCATTCTTTAGTTGATTCAGGCGATGGCATTTTAGTTTTGTATGGAATTCGTGCTTCGAAGAGGAAACCAGACATTGATCATCCATTTGGATACGGCAAGGAACTTTACTTTTTTACATTTATCGTGGCGCTATTTATTTTTGCTCTTGGTGGTGGTGTTTCGATTTTCAAAGGCGTGACTGCTTGGATTAATGCTGATAACATGATTCTTGGCGACCCGACACTTAATTATGTTGTTTGCGTAATTGGAATGATTATTGAAGGAACATCACTCGGTATTGCAATCCGTACAGTTAATAAAGAACGAGGCTCAATGAGCATTGCTAAATACGTTCGCACCTGTAAGGACCCTTCGAATTTTGTAATTTTGTTTGAAGATAGCGCTGCAGAAATTGGTTTGCTTGTTGCAATTGTTGGTGTTTTTCTTTCTAATGTTACAGGTAATGCTCGATTTGATGCTGCTGCTTCGATAATTATTGGTTTGCTTTTGGTGGTTGTTGCAATTTTGCTTTTGCGCGAGACCAAAGGTTTGTTGATTGGCGAAGGCCTGTCTCCTTATGAGATCGAGGATATCATTAAAATTGTTGAAAATGATGAATGTGTAAATAGGTGCGGTCAGGTACTTTCGATGTATATGGGCCCGCAAGATATGATCTTGACTTTGGACGTTAATTTCAAAAAGGATGCAAGCGAAGTTCAGGTGCTTCGTTCTATCGATAGAATTGAAAAGTGTATTACTGCCAAATATCCAGAAGCACGCAGAATTTTTATAGAAGTTGAGAGTTTTCAATCTGTGCATCATCAAAAACAGGTCTTAGAAGAGCTTATCGAAGAAGCCGAAGCTGAGCTCGAAGAATAAATCAAAATGTAGTATAATAGTTTGTTTGATATGGTAAAAGAGTCAAACAAAAAAGATGGTGGTCAGCAGTCGAAAATTATTGTTCGAAAGGGCGATAGTGGGGCTGCAACCGAAGATGTCCAACGCAAGTTAAACAAGCTTGGCTATTTAAAAGATAGACAAATTGATTCATTCTATGGTGATAAAACGGCCGAGGCAGTTCGAAAATTTGCAGAAGATAATGGTTTGGCCCCTGTTGAGGATGTTACTGAAAAAGTTTGAGCTAAGTTAGTTGATGCAAGTTTTCAATTGGGAGACCGAAATTTATTTCTTCGTATCCCTTATTTTCATGGAAATGATGTTCTTGAACTCCAAAAGGCACTTGGTTCTTTAGGCTTTCAAGTTCGAAATTATGACGGGATTTTTGGAACTTCCACAGAGCGAGCGCTTCGTCGTTTTCAAATTAATATGGGGCTGCCAACCGATGGTATTGCTGGTTCGCAAACTTTTATGGCGCTTCGAAATTTGCACTTTACTTGGTCTGATAAATCGCCTCTTGAAAAGGATAAAGAAGTTGAAGTCAATGCCGTTTGGCGTGCAAGCGAGGTTCTTGAACAAAATTCAATTTGCCTTTTTGGCACGGATGATTTTACTCGCGATGTTGCAATTCGTATGTCGAATTTGGCTCGCGCAACAAATCCTTTTTCGAAAATTTTAAGTTCAAATGCTTATAGCATTGCACCGGACAAAAACACGATGCTTCTTCATATTGTTTTGCCTGAAGAAAAAGACATTAAAGGGCAAAGTATTCCTCGAGTTTTATATGCTGAAAACGAAGAACAAGAAGAAAATGTTTCGGATGCTTTTATCAAAAGATTAACAAGCGCTATTACTGCCGCAAAGAAATTAAAGCCAGCGCGTTTGTCTATTGAGTTGCCTGGAAAAGCATGAGTTGATGCGGGCGAAGACAGAAGCGCTCAGCATTTTGCAATAACAACATTAGACGCATTGTGTTCTGCATTAGAAAATGTTTCACGGAGGAAAAATGATTAATTCACCACTTGGAACAGTAGATATTTTGCCCGACGAAGCAAAGTTTTGGACCATCTTTCAACAAAAAGCTCGCGATGTTTTTGGTCGCTATGGTTATGTTGAGATTTCAACTCCACTTTTTGAGCAAACTGATTTGTTTGTTCGAGGCATTGGCGAGGCTACAGATGTTGTAAGTAAGGAAATGTTTCGTGTAATTTCTGGTGGGAACCTGGAGAAGGTTTTTGCCGGAGAGCAAATTAAAGCTAAGAGCAATCTAAGTCTTCGTCCCGAAGGTACTGCAGGCGTTGTTCGGGCTGTAATTCAAAACGGAATGCTTCCACAGGGCTCAGCTCCTCTAAAGCTTATGTATGCTGGTCCTATGTTTAGGGCAGAACGTCCACAAGATGGTCGCCAGCGTCAATTTATGCAAATTGGTGTTGAATGTTTGGGTGCGTCTGAAGCTTCGATAGATGCTGAAGGCATAATTATGCTTATGCGATTTTATGAGGCGCTTGGCTTTGATACTAAAAAGCTAAATCTTGTTCTTAATTCAATGGGATGCCCGAAATGTCGTGCGAATTACAGAAAAGATTTACTTGAGTTTTTGAAAAAGAACGAAAAAGATTTGTGTGAGACTTGTGTTGAGAGAATCGAGAAGAATCCGCTTCGTACTTTGGATTGCAAAGATGAAAAATGCCAAAAAGTTTTGGATGGCGCTCCAAAAATTTCAGAATATTTATGCGACGATTGCAAAAATCACTACGAAGAAGTTAAAAGCTTGCTCAAAAATTCTGGAATTAAGTTTATTGAAGATTGGAAATTGGTTCGTGGTCTTGATTATTACACGCGCACTGTTTTTGAAATCCAAAGCGGTGATGTAGGAGCTCAAGATGCACTTTGTGGTGGCGGTCGTTATGATGGATTGGTGAAAGAACTTGGAGGAAATGACACTCCAGGTTTTGGTTTTGCTCTTGGTTATGAACGCACACGTCTTGCTATGAAAAATAATGGTTTTGAATTTGAACCCGCGAAGACTTGCGATTATTTTGTTGCAATTGCAAGTGACGGGGCAAAGGAAAAAGCTTTCGAAGTTGCGCAATCGCTTCGTGATTATGGATGTAATGTAGAAATTGATCATCAAAACAGAAGTTTAAAAAGTCAATTTAAACTTGCGGATAAGTTTATGGCGAAGTTTACAATTATTATTGGCGAAGATGAATTAAAGAAGGGTGAGCTTTGCGTTCGTAATATGGAAACTCATGACCAAGAAAATATTAAACAAGATAAATTATTCGCATTCGTGGAAGGGAAACTCTAATGGCTAATAAAGATTTTGCGAATATGTATTGTTTGCATACTGCAACATGTGGTCAGCTTCGCGCTAAAGATATTGATAGCGAAGTTACACTTTGTGGTTGAATTTGGCGTAACAGAGACCTTGGCGGTTTTTGTTTTATTACGCTTCGAGACCGTACTGGAATTACGCAAGTTGTAATTGACCCAGATGTTTTGGGCAAGGAAGCCTTTGAAGAAATTTCCCACTATGGCCGCGAATTTGTTTTGAAAGTTACGGGAAAAGTCCGAAGCCGCGGCAACAAAGACATCAACCCAGATATGCCAACGGGAGAGATTGAAGTTTTGGCTTCCGAAGTTGTTTTGTTGAACGAATCGCAAACTCCTCCATTTGATATTGAAGATGGAATTGATACGTCTGATGATATGAAAATGAAGTGACGCTTTTTGGATCTTCGCCGTCCGGAGATGTTTAAGGCGCTTGAGCTTCGTCATAAATTTACGCACGCGATAAGAAATGCATTGGATAAACGCGGTTTTATTGATGTTGAAACTCCAATTTTAGCTAATCCAACACCTGAAGGTGCGCGTGACTACATTGTTCCAAGTCGTGTTAATCCAGGAAGTTTTTATGCGCTTCCTCAAAGTCCTCAACAATTTAAGCAGCTTTTGATGGTTGCTGGAGTTGAGCGTTATTATCAAATTGCTCGTTGTTTTCGTGACGAAGATTTGCGCGCTGACCGCCAACCTGAATTTACTCAAGTTGATGTTGAGATGAGCTTCGTTCACACATCAGAAGTTATTGATGCGATGGAAGAAGTTATCCTTGAGGCATTAAATGAATGTGGTGCAAATGTTAAGGGTCCGTTAATTCGAATGGATTATGCCGAAGCTATGGAACGCTTTGGGTGTGATAGGCCGGATAATAGATTCGGTATGGAGTTGGTGGACATTTCAGATCTTGTCAAAGACAGTGATTTCAAAGTTTTTAGCAACACTATTAAAGATGGTGGAGTTGTTAAAGCAATTAATGCAAAAGGTGCGGGAGATTGAAGCCGAGGCGATACCGAAAAGCTCCAAAAGATTGCAACCGATAACGGCGCTAAAGGACTTGCCTATATGTTATTTAGAAGTGATGGTTCAGTCACAAGTTCTATTGCTAAGTTTTTCGATGACAAACAAATGGCCGCTTTGAAAAAGGCTTTGGATGTCAAAGATGGTGACCTGGTTTTGTTTGTTGCTGATAAATATAAGATTGTAAGTGCGGCTTTAAGTGCTCTTCGTATTCATATGGGAAATGAGCTTGGGCTAATTGACAAGACGAAGCATTCGCTTTTGTGAGTTGTAAACTTCCCAATGTTTTGTCAAGACGAAGAAACCGGAAAGTATAGTGCCGAACATCATCCTTTCACTCATGTTTTGGATGAAGACATGGACAAAATTGAAAGTGCGCCACTTGAATGTGGAAGTTACAGTTATGACATTGTTATGGATGGCTACGAAGCTGGCGGCGGTTCGATTCGTATTCATAATCCAGAAGAGCAACGACGCGTGCTTCGAGTTTGTGGTCTAAGTGATGAAGAAATTGACTTGAAGTTTGGACATTTGCTTCATGCTTTAAGTTTGGGTGCGCCGCCTCATGGTGGAATTGCGCTTGGTTTAGATAGAATGGTAATGCTTTTGGCAGGACGTGATTCAATTCGTGATGTAATTGCATTCCCGAAGACGACCAGTGCTTCGGACTTAATGACAGGTGCGCCAAACCCAGTTGATGATAAAAGTTTAGATGAACTTTCAATTAAAACAACAGTAAAGGAGTAGTTATGAGTACTCTTGATACAATTAAAGACATTCTAAAAGAAAAGCAAGACATTGATCCGGCAAGCGTTAATGAAAATTCTACTTTTGAAGATCTCAAAATTGATTCGCTTGATTTAGTTGAAATGGTTTGTGAACTTGAAGATAGAATGAAAATTGATTTTGGCGACCCAGAAGGTCTTAAGACCATCGGGGACGTTGTTAAATATGTAGATGCCCTATAAATGCTTATGATAAAATAATTTGGCTATAAATTTAAGGAGGAAAAATGCCTAAAAAGACGTACGACAACTACGATATTGTTGTTGTTGGCGCTGGTAATGGTGGTCTTTCTGCCGCTGCTTACATGGCACAACACGGCAAGCATGTACTTGTCTTAGAGAAGCACAATGCTCCTGGCGGTTGTGCAACAAGTTTCGTTCGTGGGCGCTTTGAATTTGAAGCAACGCTTCATGAAATGTGTCAAATGGGCGAAGGCGAAAATGCCGGTGCTGTTCGTCAACTACTTGATTCATATGGTTTGGATGTTGATTGGGTCGCAGTTGATGAAGCCTATGCTTCGATTAACACTGATAAAGAAACTGGCTTTAATGTTTTAATGCCTGTTGGTGTTCAAGAATACATCGATGAAATGGAGCGTCAAGTTCCAGGAAGCCGTGAGAGCATGGAAACCGTTATGGAATTTGGTCGAATGATTTGCGATGGTGTTGATTGGCTTGCAAAACATAATAACGAGCCGGGTCCTCTTGCAAAAGTTGAGATGATGCTTAAATATAAAGATCTTATGAAGATTGTTCCGGTTCCTTGTGACACAATGCTTCGAAAGATTGGTGTTCCGGATAAGGCTCGTGAAATCTATGAATCTTATTGGGATTATGTAGGTGTTGACAGTACGAAGATGAGCTTCGCTGTTTATGCTTTTATGGTTTATACTTATTTGACTAAGAAGCCTTGGATTGCTAAGAAGGCGAGTCATGAAATTAGTATTGCTTATGATAAAGCAATTCGCGATATGGGTGGAGACATTTGATACAACACCGAAGTTACAAAGATTGATGTTCAAGGTGGCGAAGTTAAGGGCGTCGAAACTTTGGATGGCGCTTATATTAAATGCGACAGAGTTATTTCGAATTTGATGCCAACTGTTGTTTATGACAGATTGGTTGATCCTGCAGAAGTTACTGAATATGACAAGAAGTTAATGAATGCTCGTAAGCTTGCGCAAAGTGCTTTTACAATTTATTGTGCTTTGGACATTCCTTATGACAAACTAGGCTTTAAGCCATATGATACTTTTGTTCGCACTACAGGTGACACTTTGCAACAATATAACAATGCTGCAACACTTGAAGGCCACAAAGATTATTGCGTAACAATTGTTAATGCTGCAAATCCAGAATGCACTCCAAAGGGAACTTGCACAGTTCAATTTGCGAAGTTCTACACCGAAGATGCCTTCGCCGATATTAAGGTTGAAGATTACTTTAAGGTTAAGGATCAAATTGCACGTGAGACAATTGAAGATTTCGAAAAAGTTGTAGGCATTGATATTATGAATCACATTGAAGAAATTGAAATTGCAACGCCTGAGACTTGGGCTCGATATCTTGGTACTCCTCAGGGAGATGTTTATGGTTATGCTTGTGGCACTTGGGATGGAATGTTCCCGCGTGTTCAAAGTGGACATAAGCACGATTATAAAATTAAAGGGCTTCGTTTTGTTGGTGGCCACGGAACTCAAATGGATGGTTATAGTCAAGCTTATTTGAGTGGTCGTGAACAGGCAAGATACATGCTCGATGACATTGAAAGGGGGATCTAATGGCTAAGTATAATTATGATAAAAGTTCCCTTAAAGGATTAAAAGTTGGTCCATTTTTAGGCGAGGTTAAACTTCGTCAACAAAAAATTGCCGAAGCCGACGCAACTCCTCCAAAGTCTATTTTTAATTCAAATGTTTTGGCTTCCAAGCTTCATCCACATTATCAAGCTCTTGTTGTTGAGAAGGTTGTTGATCATGGAAGCGCTAAACAATATGTTTTGGGACCTAATACAAAACAGGGAACAAAAGAATTAGCCTACTTTAGAGCTGGCCAATATTTGTCCTTTTTGTTTGAAATGAACGGCACCAGAACATGCAGACCTTATACAATTTGCAGCAATCCTAAAGATGCTATTGCTAAAAAGCCAACTTATAGCATTTTGGTAAAAGGTGTAGAAGGTGGAGCTTGTTCAAATTATATTTTGGAAAATTGGAAGCCAGGCACCGAAGTTTTAGCATCGCCTCCTGTAGGTAATTATTACTATACAAATCTTCGTGATGCAAAACATGTTGTTGCATTGGCCGGTGGAAGTGGAATCACTCCATTTTTCAGCATGGCTGCTGCAATCGATGCTGGAATCGAAGATTTCAAATTAACAATTCTTTATGGAAGCCGTGTTTCAAATGACATTTTGCTCAAGGATGAACTTGCAGCAATTGAGAAGCGCTGTGCTGGAAAGGTAAAAGTTGTTCATGTTCTCTCTGACGAAAAGAAAAAGGGATTTGAGCATGGCTTTATAACAGCTGACATTATTAAGAAATACGCTGGAAAAGATGACTACAGTGTTTTTGTTTGCGGACCTCCAGCAATGTATACATTTATTATGCAGGAAGTCAACAAGCTCAAGCTTCCGCTTCGTCGTGTTCGTTTGGAAGTTCCAGGAGAAACTTTGGATGTTAAAAATCTTCCTGGCTTTAAGGAGACAAAGAAAGGTGCAAAGCATACACTTACTGTTCATATCCGTGACGAAGTTAAGAAAGTTGAGATTGATGAAAAAACCACAATTGTTCGCGCGATTGAAAATGCTGGAATTCTTGTAACAACAGATTGCCGAAGCGGCAAGTGTGGTCTTTGCAGAAGTCGCTTAATTAAGGGCGATGTTTGAATGCCAACTGATAACAGACGTGCTGCTGACGAAAAATTTGGATGGATTCATCCATGCAACACCTACGTTAAAAGCGATTGTGAAATTGAGGTTTTCCCTTCATTCTAATATGGGAATGGGTTTAGTAGAAATATTTAACCAAATGGCAATTTATCCAACGCTGGGTGTAATCCTGGCGTTGGTTGTTTTGGTTACGCTTGTATCCGGCGCGACCGATGCTCCAAATGCTATTGCGACAGCCGTGTCTACCAGATGCATGAAGGTAGGGACTGCACTTGGAATTGCTGCTGTGGCGAACTTCGTTGGTCTTATTGTAATGACTTATGTGACTACTGCGGTAGCCGAGACAATGTTTAACATGGTAAATTTTGGATCGAGCGATGCCCACATATCGTTGATGGCGTTGATGGCGGCAATGATTGCTTCTATTGGGTGAGGTGCGTTTTGTTGATTTTTGGGTATTCCTGCGTCAAAATCGCATTCTTTAATTGCTGGAATTACCGGAGGCGCTATTGCGCTTAATGGTTTGGATGGTGTTATAATTCCTGAGTGAATGAAAGTAATTTACGGAATGGTTTTCAGTCTTGTAGCTGGTTTTATTATGGGCTGGATTCTTGTTCGCATCATCGAAATTTTCTTTAAAGGAGTGAGCCGAAGACAAGGCAACCTCGTTTGTAAATATGTCCAAAATGTTTTGGCCGTAATTTTGGCTGGGCTTCATGGTGCGCAAGACGGACAAAAGTTTATGTCGATTGCAATTTTAGGAATGTCTTTGGCTGTTGGTTCTGGCAGTGGACTTGAGATGCACATTGATTCTTTCCCTTTTTGATTAATGCTTCTTTGCAGCGCAACAATGGCACTTGGAACATTAATTGGGGGAAAACGTATTATTAAGTCTGTTGCTATGGATATGGTTAGTTTGGAAAAGTATCAAGGTCTTGCTTCGAGTTTAAGCACGACCTTAATGCTTTTAATTGCAACTTTAACCGGAATGCCAGTTTCTACTTCGCATTGTAATACTTCTTCCATTATGGGAGTAGGATCAGCGAAGAACATGAAAAATGTTAAATGAAAAGTTGCTGGGAATATGGTCTTGGCGTGAGTCCTTACATTCCCTTGTTGCGGTTTAATTGGTTGATGTTTAGCCAAACTCTTCATGCTTTTCTAGATGAATAATTTTTGAAAAGATTTATTTCGAACGATTCGCCACAGTTTTGGGCGATTTCTTGCAATTGCTGGAATTTGCGCATTGGGTGTTGGCTTCTTTGGCGGTTTGCAAATGACGTGCGGAAGCATGAAAGGTGCACTTACCGATTACTATAACGAAACCAACATGATGGATATTAGAATCGTTTGTAGTTTGGGAATTGATCAAACTTATATCGATGATATAAAAAATATTGACGAAGTTGAAGGTGTAATGCCTTCTTATGAAACAGATATTTTGACAAATTTTGGCAATGACCAGTCTGCGGTTCGTGTGCATTCGCTTCCAGAGAATCTTGATGTTAACGTCAACAATTATATTAATCAACAAATTTTGGCACGTGGTGACTGACCAAAAAATGCTGATGAGTGTGTTCTTTCTGAAGATGCTGTTTTAGCTTCGCCTCCTCAAATTGGAGATGAAATTGACATTTTAGATTGTAGTACTGGTCTTGATAATACTTTAAGTGTTAAAAAATTTAAGATTGTTGGATTTGTTCATTCTTCATATTATGTTGGTTGTGTACAAATGGGCCAATCAAATTTAGGCAAAGGAAACGTTAATCAATTTGCTTATGTTCCGCAATCTGCATTTGCTAAAGATTTTCCTTTCACAGAGGTTTTTGTTACCGTTAAGGATGTTGATAAATACCAAACTGGTTCTGCTGAATATCAAGCTAAAGTTGACGAAGTAATGACGCAACTGGTTGATGCTTCGCCTCGTGAAGTTGATATTAGATCCGCTCATGTAAAGCATGATGCTCAAAAGCAAATTGACGAAGCTCAAAATCAAATTGATACAAATCAAAAACTATTAGATGAAAAGTATCAAGAGTTTAATGCTTATAGAGATTATCTTTTAGGCTTGGTTGATGATGGTATTAAAACTGCTAATGAAACTATTGACAAAACTAACAATATAAAGGACCAGGCAACATCTAATTTTAATAATCTTGAAAAAGCAAACGTTCAAATTGAAAACTTTGAAACTTGCCGGACAGGTCTTTTAGACATTATTAACAAAACTAACGAAGCAATTCAAATCAATAATTCTTTATCAAATTTAGTTGAAAGTACAGTTGTTAAACAGCAAATTGAAGAGTTGAATGCGGCTTGTAATTATTTTGTAGAATACTCGCAAAAATTTTATTCTTCATTACAATTTGCTTATTCTCGAGAGGTTTATGATTATTATATTGGAACGTATACTACATTGTATGGAGGTTTAAGAAGCGCGCTTCCTCTTCGGAGTGTTCTTTGTGACACTATTGTTGCCAAATGCAATGATGTTATCAATAATGAGCTTTTGCCTCAGCGAAATAATATTATTACAAAATTTAATGAGCAAGAAGGTGCTTTAATTGATGGCGAATTACAGCTAAGTCTTGCTAAATTGAAATTACAAGATTCGCAAAGTCTGCTTGCTGAACTTAATGCAAAAATCTTAATCATGGACAGGACTAAAAACATAGGGGCAATTAGTTTTGATAATGACGCAGATAGAATTGCTTCAATTGCAAATGTCTTTCCACTAATATTTTTCTTTGTTGCACTTTTGGTTGCATTAACTTCGATGACCAGAATGATCGAAGAAGAGCGAATTACAATTGGAACTTATAAAGCGCTTGGGTTTTCAAGATTTAGAATTTCAAGCAAGTACATTTTGTATGGAGTAATTTCTAGTTTTGTTGGTAGTGCAATAGGGCTCTTGTTGTTAACCCAATTTTTGCCTTATGTAATTATGTATGCTTATAGCATTATTTACAAGTTGCCAATACCGTTTCCTATGCCATTTAATTGAGCAATCGGCACTATTTCTATTTTAGCAGGTGTATTGTTGACAGTCGTAGCAACACTTATGGCTGCTATCAAAAGTTTAAGATTGGTGCCAGCCAGATTGATGATTCCAACTGCTCCTAAAGCCGGAAAAAGAATATTCCTTGAATATATAAAACCTCTTTGAAAAATTTTGTCATTTAATTGAAAGATTACTTTTAGAAATATGTTTTTGTATAAGAAGAGATTGTTTATGACATTGATTGGTGTTGCGGGTTGTACAGCTCTTCTCTTAACGGGATTTGGTCTTCATGATTCCATTGGAGATATTATGGTTATGCAATTTGATGAAATTGCAGTTGATAATTTAAAAGTTACTTTTGAAGATTCCGCTTCGCAGGCTGACAAGGATGATGTTTGTAGAATAATTAATACGATTAATGGCCAGAACGCTTCGACATTAGTTCATGAAGAAAATGTAGTTGCAATGCCTCAGGGCCATCCCAATGCTCCAACAGTAATTGTTGTGCCAAATAATGTTGAGCAATTCCAAGAAATGCGTGTCATGAGAAATCGAACTTCAAAAGAACAATTTACTCTTGACGATAGCGGTGTTTACATTAGCGAGAAACTTGCGAACCTAATGCATGTTAATGTTGGTGATAGCATAACCGTTTACAATCAAGACCTAATTGGTAATGCAGGTGATAAAGAATTCAGTTTTACAATTGCGGGTATTGTTGAGAATTATATTGCTCACTATATTTACATGACTCCAAATTTATATAAGCATTATTTTGAAAATGATTGTAGTTATAAAAACTTGATTGCGAATACTAATTTGGCGAGTGATGCTCAGCAGGGCTTAATTGATAATATTTGTACAAATAAATCTGTTAAAGCAGCTTACTTTACTACTTCAAATAGGGAAAACTTTGAAAGAATGCTTAAAAGTGTAAATATGGTTGTTGTAATTTTGATTGTTGCAGCTGGTCTTTTGGCATTCGTAGTTTTATATAATTTAATTAATATTAATATCTGTGAGCGGGCAAGAGAAATTGCAACACTTAAAGTTTTAGGTTCTAACAAGTTTGAAACAAATATGTATATTAATCGTGAGACTTTTGTTTTAAGCTTCCTTGGCTCTTTACTAGGTTTAATTCTTGGTGTTATTATGGAACAGTTTGTAATTTTGAGTGCAGAAGTTGATATGGTTATGTTTGGAAGAATAATTCACCTTGAATCTTACTTAATTTCATTGGCTATTACTCTTGTGTTTACAATTTTGGTTTCACTATTTATGCGCAAAAAACTGTTCTCGATTTCGATGGTTGAAAGTTTGAAATCTGTCGAATAGGAGGTTGTTATGAGTTTTGTTGAATTTAAAAACGTAAAGAAAATTTATGGTAGTGGCGAAGTTGAGGTTCGCGCTGCCAATGGTTTAAATTTTACAATGGAAGAAGGCGAGATTGTTGTGGTTGTTGGTCCTTCGGGTTCAGGAAAGACAACTCTTTTAAATATGCTTGGTGGAATGGATAATGTGACTTCTGGAAAAATTATTCTTGATGGAAATGAAATTACTAAATACAACGAAAGGGATCTTATAAATTATAGAAGACATGATATAGGGTTTGTATTTCAGTTCTATAATCTAATACAAAATTTAACTGCTTTAGAAAATGTTGAGCTTGCAAATCAGCTTTGTGATAACGCATTGGATGCTAAGAAGACTCTTGAACTTGTTGGACTTAAAAAACGAATGGATAACTTTCCTTCGCAGCTTTCTGGTGGAGAACAACAACGTGTCTCAATAGCACGCGCTTTAGCTAAAAATCCAAAACTTTTACTTTGTGATGAGCCAACAGGTGCTCTTGATTATAAAACGGGTAAGGAAGTTTTAAAGGTTTTGCAAGACACTGCCTTAAAGCATGGGAAAACTGTTGTAATTATTACTCACAATTCAGCTTTTTGCGATATCGCAAACAGGGTTATTCGTATTCGAGGTGGCAAAGTCATCGAAGAAAAACTTAATAAAAAACCAGTATCCGCTGAAACTTTAGAGTGATAAGTTTTTACTTTTTGATATAATCTTTTGCTGTTAAAAACGTGCTTTTATCACGCAAAATTAAATAGTGAAAGGAAGACATTATGGGTTTAGTTACATCTACTGAAATGTTTAAGAAAGCTTATGATGGCGGTTATGCTATTGGTGCTTTCAACGTAAACAACATGGAGATTATTCAGGGTATTACTGAGGCTGCTGGCGAGCTTAATGCCCCTCTAATCCTACAGGTTAGCAAAGGCGCTCGCAATTATGCAAACCACACTTATCTTTTGAAGTTGGTTGAGGCTGCAGTTGAAGAAAATCCTAACATTCCAATTTGTTTGCACTTAGATCATGGTGATACTTTTGAGCTTTGTAAGGATTGTATCGACGGCGGTTTCACTTCGGTAATGATTGATGCTTCTTCGAAATCTTTTGAAGATAACATTGCTCTTACAAAACAAGTTGTTGAATATGCACATGACAAAGGTGTTGTAGTTGAAGCTGAGCTTGGAACTTTAGCAGGCGTTGAAGACGAAGTTAAGGTTGCTGCTGGGGATGCAAGCTACACAAAGCCTGAAGAAGTTGAGGAATTTGTTGAGAAGACAGGTTGCGATTCATTGGCTATTGCTATTGGAACAAGCCATGGTGCATTTAAGTTCACTCCAGAACAGTGCACTCGCGACGAGAATGGAATTTTGGTTCCACCTCCACTTCGTTTTGATGTTTTGGAAGAATGCATTAAACGTCTTCCTGGTTTTCCTATTGTTTTGCATGGTTCTTCTTCAGTTCCACAAGAATTTGTTGCTGAAGTTAATAAATATGGCGGAAATATGCCAGATGCCATTGGTATTCCTGAAGATCAGCTTCGCGAAGCTGCGAAGTTAGCTGTTTGCAAAATTAACATTGATAGCGATATTCGTCTTGCTATTACTGCTTCGGTTCGCAAGCACTTCGCTGAGCATCCTGAGCATTTTGATCCGCGTGAATATTTAAAGCCAGCTCGTCAAGCTGTTAAGGATATGGTTGCACGCAAGATGATTAATGTTTTGGGTTGCGACGGAAAAGCATAAGTCTTGTATAACTTAAAACAAGGGCTCGAACTTCGGGCCCTTTTTTATTTGAGATTAGGGGTATATTATGAAAGATAAAATAATGCAAGGAGCACAACGTTTTGGTGGAGCAATGTTTACTCCAGTTATGCTGCTCGCTTTTTCTGGAATGATTATTGGTATAGCAACTTTGTTCACAAGTTCTCAAATTTGAGGTTCGTGAGCATCGGACGAGCAGAGCTTCGCTTATAAGATGTGGAATTTGCTTGCTGAAGGTGGTTGGACAATTTTTAATCAAATGCCTTTGATTTTTGTTGTTGGTCTACCTATTGGTTTAGCAAGAAAGCAGCATGCTCGTTGTTGTCTTGAAGCATTGCTTTTATATTTAACTTTTCATTATTTCATTAGTACAATTTTGCTTCAATGAGGCGATTTTTTGGGTTTTGATTTAGAAACTATGGATGTCTCAAATGACCCACGCCTTGCAGATGTTGCAGGCTTGACAACTCTTAATATGGGTATTGCAGGATCCCTTTTAATTTCAGGAATTGTAGTTTGAGTTCATAATAAATTTTTCGATACAAAAGTTCCTATTTGGCTAAGTGCTTTTAAGGGCTCTCCACTTATTTGTATTATTGGATTCTTCCTACTAATTCCAGTTGCAGTTTTAACTGTTTTTATTTGGCCAATTATTCAGGAAGGAATTTCTGCTGTTTCGTTATGGATTACAAGCATAAAAGAATACGGAGTATTTGTATTTGGTTTCTTAGAGAAGGCATTGCTTCCATTTGGTTTACATCATCTAATTTATTTTCCATTCCAATACGATAACTTGGTAGTGGATAGAGGTACATATCAAATGTGGCTTGCAGATTTGCCTCAAATCGCTGCAAGTACGGAATCTCTTCGTGATTTAGCCCCTTATGGTGGTTATATGTTAACAGCACTTTCAAGCATGTTTGGTATTCCTGGAATTGCTTTGGCGTTTTATTTCACAGCGAAGAAGGAACGTCGCAAGAAACTTTTGGCATATTTGGTACCTCTTGTTTTTACAGCTTCGTTTTGTGCGATTACTGAACCAATAGAATTTACATTTTTGTTTGTTGCTCCGCTGCTCTTTGTAGTTCACGCAATATTGGGTGCATGCTTGCAAACAACTGTATATATGTTTGGAATAGTTGGTTCAATGGCAGGAAATATTTTCGAACAGCTTGCCATAAACTACATACCGCTTTGATCTAACCACTGAGTTCAATATTTAACTTTGATAGCTATAGGTTTGGTATATACATTCATATATTTTATTGTTTTCCGCTTCTTAATTTTGAAGTTTGATTACAAGACACCTGGACGTGATTCTGACGATGCCATTAAATTCTATTCTAAAGAGCAATATAAAGAAAAGAAGGAAATGGAGAAGGAAGTTAAGGACGCTGATGCGCGAGCAGGAATCGAATCTAAAGAAGAATCTTTAGAAGAGAAGATATTGTTCTTGGTTGGTGGACGTGAAAATATTATTGATGTTACGAATTGTGCGACTCGTCTTCGCTTGAATGTTAAGAGTGGAGCGAAGGTTGCAGATGATAAAGAATTTAAAGCAATTGGAACTCATGGAGCAAAAATTACTGGCAATAGTGTTCAAGTAATTATTGGCCTTGATGTTCCAAATGTTCGTGAAAAGTTTGAGGCTTTGTTGTAATTGATGGAGGTATTTATGAGTTCTGAGATTAAGCCACAATCTATTGTTATAGCAGGTGGAGGAAGCACTTACACGCCTGGAATTGTTATGATGTTACTTGATAATTTGGACAGGTTCCCAATTCGCAAACTTACTTTTTATGATAATTTTGCCGAGCGCCAAGAGACTGTTGCTAAGGCATGTGATATTTGTATTAAAGAAAATGCTCCAGAGATAGATTTTTCATGGACAACTGATCCGAAGACTGCATTTACTGATTGCGATTTTGTAATGTGTCACATTCGTGTTGGTCTTTTTGCAATGCGCGAGCAGGATGAAAAAATTCCTCTTAAGTATGGAGTTATTGGGCAAGAGACTTGCGGTCCTGGAGGCATTGCTTATGGTATGCGAAGCATTGGTCCGGTCATTGAGATTTTAGATTACATGGAGAAGTATTCGCCAAATGCTTGGATGCTGAATTATTCTAATCCGGCTGCAATTTGTGCAGAGGCTTGCAGGCGTCTTCGTCCTGATTCGAAAATTATCAATATTTGTGATATGCCAATTGACTTGGGAGATAGAATGGCTGATATTTGCGGTCTTGAATCTCGCAAGCAACTTGATATTGGTTATTATGGACTTAACCATTTTGGTTGGTGGCATTCAATTAAAGATTTAGATGGCAATGATTTGATGCCTAAGATTCGCGAGCACATGGCAAAGTTCGGGTTTTCGCAAGCTGATAAACCAAAGGATGATGAAAGTTGGAATGATACTTACAGAAAGGCTGCAGATACCTTTGCTGTTGATCCAAGCAAGATTCCTAATACTTACTTGCAATATTATTTGTATCCGGATGATATGGTTGTTCATATGGATCCAAATTACACTCGTGCGAATTATTGTGTTGACCACAGAGAAAAAGATGTTTTTGAAGCATGTCAAAAAATAATTGATAGTGGTACTTCAAAGGATTGCGGTTTTGAAGCTGATGAACACGCGCAATATATTGTTGATTTGTCAATGGCAATGGCAGGCGATGCTAAGGAAAAAATGCTTTTGATTGTTCCAAATGATGGAGCACTTGAAAATTTTGAGCCAGAAAGCATGGTTGAGGTTCCTTGTATTGTTGGAAAAGATGGCTATGAGATTGTTCCTCAGGGAAAGATTTCGGAATTCCAAAAAGGTTTAATGGAGCAACAAGTTGCTGTTGAGAAATTAGTTGTTGATGCGTGAATTAATCATAGCTATCAAGAAATGTGACAAGCGCTAACTTTGTCGCGTACAGTTCCAAGCGCTAAAGTTGCAAAGCAAATTCTTGATGATCTAATTGAAGCAAATAAAGATTACTGGCCTGAACTTAAATAGGAGGTAGTATGAAAAATTTAATAGTTGGACAAAGTGGTGGACCTACTGCAGTTATTAATTCAAGTCTTTATGGCGTTGTTAAAACTGCATTGGACTGCCCCGAGATTGATAAAGTCTATGGGATGCAAAACGGCATCGAAGGATTTTTAAAGGGAACAATCCTTGATTTTGAAGAGGCCCTACCAGGGGATAAGCTCGAACTTTTAAAAACTACTCCAGGTGCTTATTTAGGTTCATGTAGATATATGTTGCCAGATGATTTAGATGACGAAACTTATCCTAAGCTTTTTGCAAAATTAGAAGAGCTTGAGATTGCTTACTTTTTATATAACGGCGGAAATGACAGTATGGATACTGTTTCGAAAATTTCTCGTTATGCTGAAAGGGTTGGAAGCGATATCAAAGTTTTGGGAGTGCCTAAAACAATTGACAATGATCTTGTTATGACAGATCACACTCCGGGTTTTCCAAGTGCTGCAAGATATGTTGCAAACACTGTTCGTGAAATTGTGACAGATGCAAGCGTTTATGAAACTCCGGCAGTTACAATTATAGAAATTATGGGACGTCATGCTGGTTGGCTAACTGCTGCAAGTGCCTTGGCTCGTCGCTTCGAAGGAGACGCTCCTTACTTAATCTATCTTCCAGAAGTTGATTTTGATTTAGATGATTTTGTAAAGCGTGTTGAGGCTTTGTTGAAGGATCACAATGCTGTTGTTGTTTGTGTTTCTGAAGGCATTAATGATGCGGACGGCAAGTTTATCTGTGAATATGATAGTGCAACTGGCGTAGACAGCTTTGGTCATAAAATGTTAGCTGGAGCAGGCAAGTTCTTGGAGAATTTGCTTCGTGATAAGTTAGGTTGTAAGGCTCGCAGTGTTGAGTTTAACGTTTCACAGCGTTGTTCTTCGGCACTTATGAGTAAGACCGATCAAGAAGAAGCAATTATGGCTGGACGTTTTGGCGTTGAAAGTGCTTTACAAGGTGAGACAGGTTACATGATTGCGTTTGATAGAGTTAGCGATTACAAAATTGAATGCAGTTTGCAAGATGTTAATAAAATTTGTAACGAAGAAAAGAAAGTTCCGGCTTCAATGATTTGCGATGACGGCACAGATATAACTCAGGAATTTATTGATTACTGTGCTCCACTCATTAAAGGTAATGTTGAAGTTCCAACAGGCGAAGACGGACTTCCACTTTTCGCATATAGAACAAAATAAAGAATTGTTTTAATGATTTATACAGTTACATTAAACCCTTCGCTAGATTATATTGTTTCTGTTAAC
>JAUNQF010000013.1:10624-24859 GCA_030536315.1 Coriobacteriia bacterium | reverse complement strand
CTGTTGTGCCGCAAGGTACCGTGGGTTCGAATCCTACTTCCTCCGCCATTTTTATAAGCGGGTGTTGCCAAGTGGTAAGGCATAAGCTTCCCAAGCTTACATTCGCGGGTTCGATCCCCGTCACCCGCTCCATCTTCGTGCTCGGCCTTTTATAATTATTTCTCGCTGTCCTTACCAATACTTAAGAAAAAGTTTAAAAATTGCCAAAAAACCGGGTTACTAGGGTAAATAAGTCAGAAATTTCATCAAATTCTGCCAAAAATTGAGGTTACTGGGGTAGAATTCGCCTATTTTTACCTCAGTAAGTCCAATTTTTGGCATTTTTTACTAAAAAAGTTGACTATCGAATTTTAATAGTATGGCGTCGGGGGCATTGAGATTTCATTATTTTTTATTTTAATTTAAAAAATTCTATTTTGCCTTCTGCGGGAGTTAAGCGTCCATATGATAGAATCGCATCCTTGGCGATGCCAATGATGGTCGGCGGTTAGCCTCCTCTCTTCCAGAAGAGGAAACTTTTCTACAGCGTAGTATGTCCTACGCAGAAAGGAGGCAACTTATGAGCGTTGAAACTTTCATAGGCCTAATAAGTCTTGTTTTAGCCTCTGTTTCTATCGGTGTTTTGATAGGAACAGTCATAAAAAAATAACCGCTTCCATAGTCAGAAGCGGCTAAAACTTCGTGGCTAACCGTCTACCGGCATCGCCTTTATTTGTATTATAACATTATTATAAATTTATTTAATATTAATTTATTACGTTAAGGTAGATACAATTTGTGCTAAAAAAATTGTGTATAATATGGCGCGTGCTTAAGACGAACTCAAATACGTTGAAGGTTATTTCGCCTGCGAAGGTTAATTTGTTTTTGGCGGTTGCGGCGAAGCAGGGCGAGTATCATCCTGTGCTAAATATTTTGCACACGCTGTTGCTCCACGATGTTTTATACATTAATTACCAGAAGGCCGATGCGCTTGATATCAGCATCGAATTTTTGGAGAACGAGGATTCAAACGGCGAGCGTCCAGAAATTAAGCTTGAAGACAACCTTATATATAAGGCAATAACTGCGCTTGCAGCGCACGCGACTCATACTAATTACAAGATTGAAGTTTTTGTGGAGAAAAACATTCCGCTGCAGGCTGGTCTTGCGGGAGGTTCGTCAAACGCCGCTGCAGCCCTGGTTGGAGCAGGAAAAATTTTTGGTTTGAAAGACGAAGTGCTCGCCGAAGTGGCTGCCGAAGTTGGCGCGGATGTGGCTTTCTTCCTCAACGGTGGCTGCGCACTTTATAAGGGGCGAGGCGAAACCCTCGATCATAAGCTTTCGCCAATTAACCGCGAGATTGTTTTGGTCCGACCTTTTAATGATGAAGGTCTATCAACCAAGGCTGTTTATGATAAGTTCGACACGATGGGTGTTGCTTCGGATTTTCAAACAAAGTTTGAAGATGACATGACTGTTGAAGATGCAGCGCAGCAGCTGCAATTTGCAGATAACGTTCCACTTTTCAATAACCTTGCATTGGCTTCGGAGGTATTGGCGCCTGAGCTTGTTGAAATCAAAAACTGGCTGGCAGAAAAATGCGGCGCCGAAAACGTTCTTTTGTGCGGAAGCGGCAGCGCAACTCTTGCAATCATTGAAGAGTCTGGCGATTCTGATAAAATAGTAGAAGAGGCGCGAGGCAAGGGCTACTGGGCAATTGCGACGCAACTTGCAAACGTGCGAGCGCGAATCGTGCCGAATGTGACGGAGTATTAGGAGAGCACAATGATGTTTTTTGTTCGAATGATTAGACTTGTGCCGCTGGTTGTAATTTTGCTGGTGGTTGGCTTGGTCATTTATCTTGTGGCTCAGGCGAAGTACTCACCAAACCGCGCCAAAGCAATTGTCATTAAAGTTTCCATTTGAGTTTGCAGCATCCTAACAGCGTTTTTCCTGCTCTGGTGCCTTTATGCAGCCATCGAACAAAACATCCCCGTGCTTGAACTCTTCCTGTCATTTGCAACAGTTCCGGCAGTGGGATTACTTATTACATTAATATGCAGGGCTGTCTTTTACAAGCACCACCCAAAGTTCAAACACCAAGCAAAAAAAACGAGCAGCAATGAAAGCTTCGTCGAATTTTGAAAGAAACGTATCAAAAAATTCCTCATCGATTTCATTTCTGGCAAAATGCCTAAATAATCCTATGACTCTAAGCAGCATATTTCCAGTATAAAGAAACTTAATTATGGTAAAATAAATATATCTGTGCGTTACGAAAAATAACAAGTTAGAGGGGTAAAAATGAATGCACTAGATTCAATTAATTTAAGTATTGAATTTGTCAAACAAACAGTTGATCCTGGCGGTGGCGGTGGCGAATTTGTCAACGCTCAAACAGGAGACATTGCCATCTGGGCAATTTTAGCCATTTTATTTGTTGGTGTTATTGCTTATTGCATGTTTCGGTTTAGCAGGGTTTTTAACAGCCAATACGCAAGCGTAACCGCAAAACATGCCAAAAGTGCTGGTGGCAACTCAAATCTTGCAATTACCAAAGCAGTTTTGATCACAGCAGTTGTTGGCCTAATTGCATCACTATCAATGACTGCCACAAATGCAATTGCTGTTTCAAATAATGCTAATAATGTCGATATCCAGCCGGACAAAATCCAGGTTGTTGTTAATGAAGAAGCTGGAACAATCAACGACGCAACATTCAATTTCGTAAATAATTCAGAAAACTATTACCTCTTTGATAAAACCACAAAAATGGAACTAACTTCAGAAGTCGAAGGCCTAACTGTCCCCGAAGACTGGGATCTCCAACTTACATCGTTAGATGCTGATTTATTCAAAGGTGCTCCTAATGGTTCTGAATATACGGTTCCAGATACTGTAGTTACATTATATCCAGGTCAATCCGCGCAAGCCACTTTGAAGTTTAACAAGGGAAGTGCAGACCTTGCAAAAACCTTGATTGGCAAGCAAGTATTTAGTCTAACTATGATTCCAGATCAATATGTTGTTGGTGTTCCAACTCCTCAAACTGGTTTTACATATGATGGTACAGAACATATAGCCATCGCGCCAACAGAAGCATATAACGTAGCAACTGGCTCTGCAACAAACGCTGGAAATTATCAAGCAACTGTTACTTTAAAAACTAATTATAAGTGGCCAGATAAGACAACTGACACAAAGCTTATAGACTGAAATATTTCACCAAGAATAGTAGAATTAGTTTGGTACTATTCAATGGATACAGAATATAACGGAAACATACAACATCCTTCAGCTTCGGTCATGGGTAAAGTATCAGGTGATAATGTTTCCGTTGATGAATATGGTTTTCCAGCATCTGATGATGGTAAATCGGCAGGGTCTCATGCTGTCTTTGTAAAATCACTTAAAGGAACAGATAAAGACAATTACAAGTTGGAAGGCTCCTCGACTAACTATACTGAATATAGTATCGATCCAAAGCCTATGACTATCACTGCTGATGATAAAGAAAAAGCAATAGATGACGAAGAAGACCCAGAATTAACGGCATCGGTCGATGGAAATATAGAAACTGAAATATTTGTAAAAGATGAAGATTATGAGCTTTCTTGTGAAGATCATCCACACCCTGAAGTTGAAGATGAATACGATATTTATGTAAAAGTCAAAGGTACTTCCGCCCTTGCAAAAAATTATCAAATCACTACAAAAAATGGCACGCTTACAATTGTCGACAACAAACCAACAATCACCCCAGATTCATTTACTATCACTTATGGTGATGATTACCCTGAACTGACTGCAACCACAAAGAATCTAGATGATGGATTTAACTTAGTAAAAGGGACTGATTTCACACTAGACAGAGTAACTGGTGATGATTATGGCGAATATAAAATTTCAGTAACATTAATCGAAGGCAGCCCAAATGTTCAGCATTACGGCAAGAACAATATTAGACTAAAGGAAGGCTTGTTTACTATAAATCAATATTCCGTCCCTATTACTTGAGGTGAGTTTACTGGGTCGTACACAAAGCAAGCGCAATACCCAACTGCTACATTAACTAAAGCAAAGGCTACAGATGTAGTTAGCGTTAAAACTTATTCGCCGTATGATGAAAATTATGATTGTACAAGTGCGGGGGATCAAAAATGTAAAGTTTCCGAACTGGATGGCACCAGTGCTAGAAATTACTCTCTAGACAATGAATCTAATGCCAAAGTATACACAATTGATAAAGCAGACATTGCAATGACAGTTTCTGTTGCAGGAGGAAATGTTACAAAACCTAAAAATTATGGGGATACTGAATTAATTAGCTCCTACGAATTAGGAGAGCTTGCACCTGCTCCATCAGATCTACACATTACTTATCAGTGATACAATATGGAAGTTATCCCTGAAGTAGAATCTCCTTATATACCAATTGAAGGTGCTACTTCATCTAACTATCTTGTAGATAAAAATGCATTTTTGGGAACCATGAAGTTTGCTGTTGATTTTAATGTTACTACAGATAATGACAACTTTAACTCTGCATTAATTCGAACAACAGGCGTAAACGTAAGTTTGTTATATATGAAAATGACTTTTAAAGATTTACAAAATGACACAACAACAGTTTGTTATACTAAATACGGCACAAACGAATTATATGACTCTGAAACTAGCGAAAATCCACCAGTAAATATTCCTACGGCAACTAAGGAAGGATTCGTATTTAATGGCTGATATAATGCTGCATCAGAAGGCACACAGGTTATAGATTATAAAAACAGCATCCTTAAAACTGCTGTCGAAGGCTATATTTCAAGTAACGGAACATGAGCAAACACCGATGCAAAAACCCTCTACGCAGGACTTTATCAGATAAATTATCTTACGTTTATGAATACAAGCGATTCTGAGAATACAATTACCTTAAACCAGGAGGTTGATTCTTCATGCAACATGGCTCCATTACTGCTTAGATATTCGACAGATAAAGTAACTTGAGGTGTAGTTGAAATAGATGCCACCGCCACCATAACTCTTGCAAAGCTCCCTAGACATAAGCCGTTGTATGTTGCTGGTTATAATCCTGCTGGATTTTCTGGCGAAGGAAGGAAAGTCACTTTTGGATCAACATACGAATTTCGTGTTACTGGTTCTTTGGGCACATTAATTGATTTTACAAAAGAGAGTGTAACAGCTGTACCAAATGATTTGTGTTTTCAATACTTATTTGCTAATTGTACACATTTAACTAAAGCTCCAATTGTAAATTTGACTTTTACAGATAATGAAGATAGATGTTACAATCATATGTTTAGTAATTGTTCTAGTTTAGAGTTTCTTGAAGTTGATTTTACATCTTGACCAGAAAATGGATTTGAAGGTTGGGTTGAAGGCCTTAATACCGATGGGTCTTGCGAATTTGATTGTCCTGGAAGTCTAGAGTGAAAATGCGAAGGAAACAATTTTTGCCCTAAAGAATGACATAATGAACTTGGCGCTGCTTATTGAGAAGTTAACGATGAAGGTACTACACTTCATTTTTATGTAGAAGATGAAGCATCAAACCCAACTGGTACAAGGGTTTTGTTAGATAATACCGGCTCATCTCCTTTTTCCGAAGTTGCCAGCAATATTACTACAATTTCATTTTCTGATGATTTCTTATCATCCACGTGGACTACAAACTTAAGGTCATGCGATTATTGGTTTAGCAATATGACCAATCTAACCACCTTAGATGTTTCTAAATTTAAGATTCCTAATGTTGTATCAACTAATTCTATGTTTGAAGGATGCACTAATTTAGCGAAAATTAATTCAGGGGACAATGATGATTGAAGCGCATCTGGAAAAATTACCAGTGAAACGTCAGTCGATATGTTTAAAGGAGACACAAAAATCCCATCGTTTGATGCCGAAAAAGTAGATATTTCCATGGCCAAATCTGAAACACTTGGTGGATATTTCACAATAAAGAATGTTTTACTGAAAGCACGTTTCTTAGATGGAAGCCTAGATTTCTTTGTAAACAACGAACTAACGGGCGGAACAATATATAATGTTCCTCTTAGATCTCAAGCAGCTCAAGATGTCCCATGACAATCATCTGCTAGTAATATAAGCAGCATTAATTCATCTATGTTGTTTACAAATCATACAGATTTAATTGAATCTTTAGCTTTTTGGTTCTCTTATATAAACTCCTGCAATGATTTCTCTACTCTTAAATCTTGGAACACAAAGAATGTTATTGATTTAAATTCTTGCTTCTCTAATTCTGGTGATGGGTGTGATGAAATAGATTTAAATAATTGGGACACTGGTAAGGTTACTTCAATTGAAAGTATATTTATGATGAGCAAATTTAAAGGAATTAAAGTTGATTCTTGAAATACTAGCCAAGTTGAAAGCTTTAAATGTGCCTTTTATGGCGTAAGCGTGAAAGTACTTGAATTATCATCGTGAGATACTTCAAATGTAACAAGTATGGAATCTATGTTTATGGTCAGTGGATTGAAAAGAGTGGAACTTAGTTCGTGAGTTCTTGATAGATGTATTAATACAAGTAATATGTTTTCATCTTGTCTTGTTCTTGAGAACATAGATGTAAGTGGCTGAAATTGCAAAAATATTTTAGATGCTTCTTGCATGTTTATGGAATGTAATTCTTTAAAAAACATTGATGTTTCTAATTGAGATGTAAGTAAGTTAACCAACGTAAATTCGATGTTTTGGGGCTGTTTTTCATTGCAAAGTATTGATGTGGGTAGTTGAAATGTTTGCAATTTAAAAGATGCTGGCTTTATGTTTGGCAGTTGTCCGGCTTTAAAGACTATCAATATTTCTGGTGAAGGCTGAAAGAACGCACAAAACTTAGAAGATGTTTCTTATATGTTTGTAGATTGCACTGGCATGAATACTTCTTTTACTGCTGATAGTTGGAACTTTCCAAAAATGAAAACTGCCGAAGGAATGTTTCAGGGCTGCTCTAATGTGAAACAAATAAGATTATATCAAGTCAAATGGCCTGCATGCACTAATATGAATAATATTTTTAAAGATTGTTCAAATTTGAGAGTCTTTAATTTTGAGTTCAAGACTGCACCTAGTGCTATTGCCGATTTGTCTTATGCATTTGATGGATGTGAAAAATTGGAACGTGTGTGGAATCTTGGATCATTGACAATGACATCTTGTAAAAATGTCGATTATATGTTTAAAGGTTGTAAGGCATTAACAGAAATTAAATGCAATTCAGATACAGATTGATCTAAAATTAGCGGTATTGGCGAAGGAACAGATATGTTTGCTGGTTGCGAATTGCTTCCAGGATTTGACCCTACTAAAACTGGAATTTCTATGGCAAAACCAACCTCAAAAGGTGGTTATTTTACAGTTCCTGCTTCTAATTCTTCTCAAGAATTAAACGATAATTTGCAAACCAATCAAGATAATGACGTAGCTGGGTATGAATTGGACAGCGAATCTCAAACCGACGAGCCAAAGCCAGAATCTAAAGATCCAGAGTCAGAGGATCCAGATCCTGTGGCTCCAGATCCTAAGAAAGAAGAAGACAAAGAAGCAATTGATCCAGTAAAACCCGAAGAAATTTATATAGAAGAAGTAATCGAATAAGCTAATTATACATATTAAAGTTTAAGGAGCGGCTAACCCCCGCTCCTTTTTTATGCCCCAAAATCTAGGCGCTTGCGCCTAAATTCTTGGCCAAAACTTCGGAGTTAGTGCTGAGGTTATGTTGTCACTTTTGCGCCTTAGGGACACTGTTTTATGGTAAAATTATAACAACTGTGTATTATGAAAAACACAAGTAAGAGAGGTTAGTATGAATGCACTAGATTCAATTAATTTAAGTATTGAATTTGTCAAACAAACAGTTGATCCTGGCGGTGGCGGTGGCGAATTTGTCAACGCTCAAACAGGAGACATTGCCATCTGGGCAATTTTAGCCATTTTATTTGTTGGTGTTATTGCTTATTGCATGTTTCGCTTTAGCAGGGTTTTTAACAGCGAATTTGCTAGTGTAACCGCAAGTGCTAAACATGCCAAAAATGCTCGTGGGGGGGGGGCGACTCGCAACCACTAAAGCAGTTTTAATCGCTGCAGTTGTTGGCTTAATTGCCTGTCTCTCTATCACTACCACAACAGCAATTGCTGCGTCAAATCATGCAAACTCTCTAATTCAACCAGATAAAATTCAAGTAGCTATTAATGAAGAAACCGGCGAAGTAGATACCGCTTCGTTTAATTTTGTTAACACTACAAATGACTATTATTTGTTTGAAAAATCAAGTGTTTCGCTTAGCGATGCTGCTGCAGAGATTTCCGAAAGCTCTGATTGGGGATTAACCATTAACGGAATGAACGCTGATCTGTTCAAGGGTGAGCCAAATGGCGAAACTCAAACTATTGAAAATTCTGTTAAAACATTATATCCTGGTCAAACATCTGCTGGAACCTTAACATTTAGTACTATTAATCCAGAAGTCGCTAAGCAGTTAATTGGTAAAACCGTATTCAATGTTACATTAGACCCAGATCAGTATGTTATTACTGTGCCTAAAGCAGAAACAGATCTTGTTTATAACGGCACTGCTTTAACCGGTGTAAAGGATGGCGTAGGTTATGAATTGTCACAAGTATATCAAGCTACAGATGCTGGAAACTACACAGCAGTTGCTACACCAACAGGTTCATATAAATGGCCAGACAAAACTCAAGCAGGAGCACAAATTCCATGGTCAATCGCAAAAGCAAACGGCGGCTTTACAACTCCCCCTGCTCCAACTACTAATATTTATTCAAACGATCCCAAAAATTTAGTTTCATCGGGTACTCAAAAAGGTGATGGCACTATCGTCTACAAGTTAAAGGGAACTTTAGACGAATATACAGAGACAATACCTCAAAAAACTGATGTTGGCATTTATACAGTATTGTCACACGTTAAGGAAGGTACAAACTATACAGAAAGCGAAGATGTTGAAATCCAAAATTGTAATATTACCGAGGCACATGTTGCCAAGTTAACCATTAATGGTTCAAATAAAGCAGTTGATTATGTCAAAGATCAATATTACATTTTTCCAGAGTATGCTACCTTGCATGAAGAAGCATATTCTACTGAATATGAAATGCAACCTGGGCACCCAGGCAAAGTTTTTGATGCTAACAAAATAAGCCCAACTAAAACCGGCATTACGCCTGTAGAAATTAATAAAGCAAAGGAAGAAGATATTGGTACTCATAAACTTGGCTTAGATACAAAGTATACATGAGTTTATAATGACAACAATGTTGTTGTTGATAGCTGGGTTATAAACGATGGTGGCCTTACCATTAATGAGGTTAGCGTGGTTTCCATGACAATTTCTGCGGATAAAGCCAGTGCATATTTAGGAGAAAAAGTTAAATATACTGTAACAATTTCCAATAACACCAGTGCAAGTATTACAGGTGGTAATTTGTACTTAAATTACGAAAAAAAGCACAGTTCAATTGAACTTGGTCCTAAGGGAAGCGGTACAGATACTGTCGCAAAAGAAATTGAATATGAAGTAACAGCAAGCGATTTCCAACAATCTACAATGCAAAAATTCTTCACATTTGAACTTGAATCTTTGGGTTATTACAATTATGCATCTAAGACAATTAACCTAAGCTACAAAGATTCTTACCCAAATCTTGGGTATCAAGGGTATTATGATAATACAACACATACTTATACTGCAACCGCAGGTAACATTATCTTAGGAGGCGATGTTGAGGCTACTGATGCTGGAGATTATAGTGTTATCATTATCTTAGAACCTGGTTATAAATGGTATGATGGATATGTGTCTGACTGAAGACAAATCAAATGAAAAATACAAAAGATTAGCTTAGATGTTCATTTTCAAATGGAGGCTGGACAACAATACTTTTCAACATCTTTTGGAAGCACATGAAATGTTAGTGAACAAACAATAACTTATTCAACTCCGTCTGAAGAACAAACTGTTCCAGCAGGTGAATGGCCGAATGTTGTTCTTGGTGGCGTACCTTATGGTACTTGTTCATATGTTCCTGGAATGTGAGTAAATAACGACCCAGATGTTAATGTTGCCCTTCCTACAGGTAGCGTTAAAAGTCCAAATTATGATATCACTATTACAAATACAAAATTACATATTACTCAAGCAGAACTTAGTCTTTCTTGGCCAACAACATCTTACACATACACAGGAGACGTAATAGAAATTCAATATAATGTTTCTGGCGCTTATGAGCCAATGCAGCCAAAAATTTCTTACACTACATATAATAAATCTAGTGGAACTGCAAAAGAATTTAAGGAAGTAGGAGATTATACTGTCAAAGCAGCTCTTGTTGCAGGTGAAGCCATTAATACCAATTATGTAATAAAATCTGGTGCAGAACCTACAGACACATTTAGTATAACAAGCGATCAAACTCCAAAACCGAAAGCTGTTATTACTCAAGCATTTTTCGATGACCCTGTTACTATAAGGTTTGTATATGATACAACAGACTATACAAATGTTCCTTTGGTTGATGCAGTTTACGAGTTAACCCAAAATCCATCATACAGTCCTAACGAAAACGCAAGCGTATACCCGCCATGGCATGAATATTCAAAACTAGGAACCATCCAAAAAGCTTTGTTCTCTGCCTCGTTTAAGGACTTTGCTACATTTACTGGCGGTGCAACATTTAACAGTTTAGACTTATGATTCTGTGACATGACAGGCCTAACATCAGTCGACGGCTTCGAAAATATAGCTGATAGAAAAGTTGAGTGTATGAATGCAATGTTTTTACATTCCTGTGGTGTTAATTGCGAAACTATAGATATTAGCAAATTGAAGCCTAATTATTATATTGATGCAGATTCAATGTTTGAAGGATGCAAAACTAAATATATTAATTTTATTCCTTTTTCTGGTAGTGAGCCTTATCAGTTGCAATCAACATATTCTATGTTTAAGGACTGTGAAAATTTGAAAGATATTTTCTGTGAGGGTGGTATTTACGCACAACCAAAACAAAATTATAAAGTAGATTCAATGTTTGAAAACTGTAAGGAGTTAACTTCTATCAATATTAATCAAATTTATATCAACTCTACCCACACTATAAAGAATATGTTTAAAGGATGTTTTAATCTGTGTGGAGTTAATACAACAACCGAGGTAAAAAATTGGACGGACATTTCTGCAGAAAATTCTGTTGATATGTTTGAGGGATGCGAAAAACTGCCAAATTATGGAAGCAGTATTGCAGGTCAAAGAAATAGCCAATATGCAAAATCTGATCTAGAGGGCGGCTTCTTTACTAAAATCCCAGAACACGAAGGCCGCGCAATCATTTTGGGAAATACTTTAACTTTCTTTACTGAACAGGATTCATCTATCACAGATTATTATAAAGTCCCTGTAAATTTGAAGAACGAAGATGCTCCATGGGCCTCCAAAGCTGAAACAATTAATGATATAAGTTATACAAATAATTTCAAATCTTGGTTTAGCAATGTTCAAAGCCTCCACGCATGGTTCAAAAACACAAAAGTTACAGATTCTGTTGTCTCAAAACTAGTTGACCTAAACACAACTAATATCAAAGACATGAGCTCATTATTCTACGGTTGTACCGAAACTCATATTCCAGATTTTTCTAATTTACAAACAACAAGCCTAGTTGACATTTCTTATATGTTTAGCAATTCTAGTCTTGGTTCACCGCAGGGTACTGGAACAGCATATACGTGTAATTTAAAAACAAATAATGTTAAGTATATGAGCAATGTATTTTCAGGCTGCTCTCAACTACTTAAGTACAATAATTTGATTTTAAGCGAGAATTTTGCTACTTCTAATGTTGTAGATATGAGCGGGATGTTCGATCAGTGTAATTCGCAATCATATAAAGTTCAATTTTCTAATTCATTTAATACAAGTAATGTTAAAGATTTTTCTTACATGTTTTCAAATTGTTCTTGGATTTCGAAGTCCATAGATCAGGTTTCGATAATGGATACATCTAATGCTATTGATATGAGCTATATGTTTTCTGTTTCTAATATTGCTGGTGAATTTAGTTTAGAAAATGCTACTTGAGACCTCTCAAACCTGCAAGATGCTTCATATATGTTTGAAAACGCGCCAATTAACAATGCTAGTTTTTTAAATAGAGTATCGATGAAAAATTTAACAACAGCTAACGATATGTTTCATCATTGTACTAGACTAAAAAATATCAGTATTTCATCTGATCTTAGTTCTTTGCGTTATATGACTAATATGTTTTATAATTGCACTCATTTAGAAACTGTAGATTTGTCTTCATCGAGCTTTTCAAATTCTAACGCGGTTGATGCTGAATCCTTATTTGATGGTTGCGATCGTTTAAAATCAGCATTACTTCCAAAGATGATTATCTGTAATGCCAGGAATATGTTTTGTAATTGTAAAGATTTGAGTAATATAGATGTTAGTTTACTCGATATGTCTTCTTGCTCAGATTTTGCTCAAATGTTTGTGGGCTGTTCTGGACTTTTACATATTTATTGCAACGATGGAACTGATTGGTCTACTAATAAGCCTGATGAAGATCATTGGGGATATTATATGTTTAGCGGTTGTGAACAACTATCACATTATACTGAAATGACTGGAGATTATCAGCTTTCGTGGGCAAAAGTTTGAGATGGAAATAAGGGTTTCTTTGAGGTTAAGTCATAAATTTCCTTATTGGATTAATAAAGTTAGAGGAGCGGTTAACCCCGCTCCTTTTTTATGCCCCAAAATCTAGGCGCTTGCGATAAAATTCTTGGCTAAAACTTCGGAGTTCGTGTTATTATACGTGTTCCTGGCGTTTGGGCAATGGGCTTGGCCTGCCAGTGAAATTGATGGAAGCCCCTGGATGAAAGGCTATCATGGCCGAAAATCTAAAGATCAAAAACACATCTGTAATAGATACAACTGGACTTGATCAATCCGAAGAAGAAATTAACAAAGTAGTTGATGGTGCAAACATCGAATTCAACGACAACGACATCGTAACGGGCAAGGTTGTCAAAATCGAGCACGACGAAGTTCTTGTTGACATTGGATTCAAAAGCGAGGGAGTCATTCCGCTTCGTGAGTTGAGCATTCGTAAGGATGCAAACGCCGAAGACATTGTCAACGTTGGCGACGAAATTGAGGCGCTCGTTGTTCAAAAAGAAGACAACGAAGGTCGACTCATTTTGTCCAAGAAGCGTGCTGATTACGAAAAGGCATGGAACAAGGCTGCGGAGAGTTACAAGAGTGGCGAAATCGTTACCGGTGAGGTTATTGAAATTGTTCGCGGCGGTCTTATTCTTGACATTGGGCTTCGCGCATTTTTGCCGGCAAGCTTGGTTGACATCCATCGCGTTTATGAACTTGAGCAATACCTTGGAACTATGGTTGAGGCTCGCATTATTGAAATGGACAAGGTTCGCAACAATGTTGTCCTTAGCCGTAAGGTCCTTCTTGAAGAGGGCTTTCACAATGAGAAGGTTGCAGTTCTTGAGAAACTTGCTCCTGGCATGAAATTGAAGGGCAAGGTTTCAAGCATTGTTGACTTTGGTGTTTTCGTAGGCTTGGGCGTAATTGATGGTCTCGTTCACATTAGTGAGCTTAGCTGGGATCATGTTAATCATCCAAGCGAAGTTGTTAGTGTTGGCGACGAAGTTGAGGTCGTTGTTTTGGACGTTGACCACGAACGCGAGCGCATTTCTCTTGGTATTAAACAAACTACCGAAGACCCATGGTTGAAGCTTGCTGGCGAATATCCAATGGATTCAATCGCCGAAGTCGAGGTTACTCGCTTGGTTCCATTTGGTGCTTTCGTTAAATTCGAAAACGATGTTGAAGGTTTAATTCATGTTTCTGAACTTGCAACAAAGCACATTGACAATCCTGCTCAAGTTGTTCACATTGGCGATAAAATTCAAGCTAAGGTAGTTGGTGTTAACGAAGACAAGCATCGCATTTCACTTTCTATGCGTGCTGCAGCAGAGGAACTTGGCTTCGAAATTGAAGTTGAAGAAATCCTTCCTGAAAATGTAACTGCCCGCAAACGCACTAAGAAAAAAGACGATGCCGCCGAAGAAGAAAAGGTGGAAGCAACCGAGGAAGTAAAAGAGGAAGAAGTTAAGGAAGAAGAACCAAAAGAAGAGAAAGCTGAAGAGCCAAAGGAAGAAAA
>JAUNQF010000013.1:0-10614 GCA_030536315.1 Coriobacteriia bacterium | reverse complement strand
AGTCGAAGAAGAACATGCTAAAGAGGAAGAAAAAGAAGATAAAAAAGAAGAAGAAAAAGAGTAAATTTGCTCAAAATTTAACTAATTTAAAGGCCGGGAAAAATTTCTCGGCCTTTTTTCTAAAATACCTGCTACAAACCTATAAATAACTATAAAAATTTTTAAAATAATTGTTGAAAAATCACCATTTTAATGATAGAATAGCACTCCGTGTTATGAGTAAAACACAAAAATGAAACGAAAAGTTGTTATTTAGGAGGAAAAATGTTAGGAAAACACGTAAACGTTTCTGCAAGAAATCGAAAGCTTATGCACAAAGTACTTTGCGCTTTTATGGCAATTGTACTTGTTGGCTTAATGGTCCCTCACGGACTTGCTGCCCAACTTAACGCATATGCTGGTAACGAAGCAGAACAAACTGAAGTACAAGCTAATCCTGAAGAGGGGGTGACAACTGAAGAACCTAGTTTTGCTGAAAGCACTGAATCAAATGCAATAAGTTATTCGGTTTCTGTAACTTTTGGTAAAAATGCTGCTGGTCAAGATATCTATATTGATAACACTGACGGTCAAGCTGAATCAACTATTCCACAAGGTTGACAAAAGACTGAGGCAGGTGGTAAGATTACTGCCCTTACATTATCTCTTACATCTCAAGAAGAAGCACAGGTTCCAACGTTTAATACACTTATTAGCGAATTGAATGTTTACACTCCTGGAAGAGATGGAGCTGGTTTTATTACAAACGTTGATGAGAATTGTACCTTGCAAGATTTTATCTACGACAAAGATAGAAAAGGTAATCATCTTAATGAAAAACCAGAAGATGGACATGCTACTTATGAAATAATACCTTTTTACTCTACGTATATTGATGTTAAGCCTGGCACTATGGACCCAGCAATATCTAATCCAGTATTGAAATATTATTTTGATGGTGCTTTTAATCCGTATGCTGGTTGACCAACAACAAGCACTCAAATAAACTATATACAAAACGCAACAGAGTATACAATTAATCCGACTACCCATACTTTAACGGTTACAGGTCTTGCTGAAAGAGGACCTCAGTTATCTCACAAGGTAGACGATTTTATTGCGATTTTAGAAAGTGAAAATTATAGCTTTTCAACATTCACTACAACTGGTACAGGTAAAGTTACACCTGGCTTAGAATTTACAGGAACATGAACAGAAAAAGATGTTCCTGGTAAATTACTTACAGACCAAACTGAAGGAAAATTACCTGCAGGTGTAGAACTATTCACATCAACTGATGGCGAGGAGTTCACTAAAGTAACAGAAGGTATGCCTCTATCAATTACTGTTAAACCTTCTGACACTTTTAAGACAGTATCGACGATAACTGATTATGATTCCGTTATTTTGGTCGGTGGTACTTATTATGGTTTTAAGTTAACCGGAACACAATACAGGTTAAATGGTTGAACATACGCAAATATTGAAACTGCTGAAGATTGAAACAAAGTAACCGATGAAGATACTACAGTTGGTCAAGTTAATGGTCTTTTCTTAAAGATTGCATTAGTCGAGAATACAACTGTTAAGTTCTTGACAAACTTCACTGATAAGAAATTGCCTGAAGGTGTTGAATTGTATAAATCTGTCAATGGTGCTGCTGCTGTTAAGGTAACTACTATTCCATTTACGGAATTTGATTTTCCTTCAACCACATTTAAATCTATTAATGATTTTACTGGTTATGAAAATGCTATTCAAATTGGTAATATTAAGTATGGCTTTAAATTAACAGATGCTGCTAAGTTAAAATATAAAATTAAACAATGAGGTTATTCGCACGAAGAAGCAGGAAGTTATACTCCTATTGGTGAAAATGAAACTTCAGTTGGAAATGAAGACCTGTTTATTCGTGCAGAAATTGAAACTCTTCCTGTAGTTTCTTTTGCTCATAATTTGGGAAGTGCAGCATTGCCTACCGCAATTACTTTTTATAAGGAAGGTGCAACAGTAGGCGCAGATCCTATTCCTGTTACAATAACTGAAAAATTGTATTTGGGTGAAAATGTTAAATTTAATTATACAACTGCTCCAGAAGGATATACTGGCGCATTCCTTTTAGATGGCAAAAAATATTTCTTTAAAATAACAACTGCTGCTGGCGTTCCAGCAGATTATGAATACTGCAAATGGGAATATACTATGGGTGGCGTAACAAAAGAGATTAAATCTGAAACTACTATTACATCAGACGTTGTTTTTAAGGCAACTTTTGATGTAAAAGTTTCATTTGTTGTATCACCAACAAAGACTCCAGCTTGGGGTGTAATTCATGATAACAACAAGAATGTTGTCGATCATGCTTATGTTACACCAGGAGATAATGTTAAGTTTACGACCGCTAACATTACACTTCATGAAAAAGACTATTATGCAGTTGCTTCGCAAGGTTGTGAATTTGTATCTTGGAGCACAGACCCTGCATCTTTGGAGGTGGCTCCAACTACTCCATTTAAGTTAATAGCAACTTTTGGACAAACACCTATTGTCAAATTTGCTATAGAGAGTTCTGATGGACAGAAAGAAGTCAAAGATTATGTTACCATCACAGATAAAAATGGCCAGGTTGTTGATATTACTAAAGCAGTTGCTGGTCTAAAAATTGGTTCAAAATATGCTCTTGATTCTACCAAGAATACTGTTTTGGTTATTGACGAACAAACATTTACTGTTACTGTAAACGAACATTATGTTGCACTTGGTGATTATGTTTGGTATTTAGACAAGGGTGCTAGTGCAGATACTCCTGTTGATACAAAGGCAACAGAGTTAAAGAGTGAAGACAACATTACTTTGGTTGCAAAGGCAAAGCGTGTTGACAATCTAACTGCTACAGGCACAATTGAATGTTCTAACCCAGAAAAAGCAACTGTTCGTGCTGATGTTATTATGAACGCTGGTTCGCCTGATGAAGCAATAGTTGACACACAGTTCCCAACTGTTGGTACTGATGGAAAATATGTTGTTAACAATGTTCCACTTAATGTATCCATCAGGGTTTATGTTGACAATGCAACACACAATGTTGGTGATACAAAAACTGAAGTAAAAAAGGATAATGTAACAATCCCTACAGTAAAGCTTACAAAAGATTACAGTTTTAGTTTTGGAAAACTTGCAAATAAAGTTTGGCCTTCTGACAATAACAGTAATAAAACTATTACTACATCATATGGCACTCAAAAAGAAGGCTATTATAATTTTGCAGAAGGTTCTAAGCTTGTTTTAAATGCTTCTAAAGTTGGCGATACAATTACATTCGCAAATCTAAAAGGCGCTGTTGGTGGTCAAATTCAGATTGGCAATCAAACCCCTATTAAGTTTGAAGGCAGATTTGCTTCTGGCACAATTGGTGCTGATGATGTAGATTCAGATGGAAATGTAACAATTACTATTCTTGCTGCTGTAGATGTTGACCTAATTGCTGTTCATGCTGTAGAAAGAGTCGTTACTTTTGCAGTTGACAAAGCTGAAGGTTCATATGCAAATGGCACATTTAAGAAGGATGGTGCTGAGGTTAAATCAGTTAAAGTTAATGGTCTTGGAGTTACTTATTCCGTAACAGAAGACTTGTTAACATTTTCTGATAATCAGAAAGTTATAGCAACGCCTGATGGAAAATCACTATTTAGACATTGGAATGTTTCTGGGACTGATGTTCTTGAAGATATAACAATTAGTGCAAAGTTTGTTCAAGAATTTGTAAATGTTAAGTTTGAAAAGTCTTCTTCTAGTGCTACTGATGCTGAAGTTCCAGCTGCTGCACAAATTCACATGGATTCTGTATATCAGCCAAATGCATCATATCAAAGCACAATATTGGCTAAGCCTTCATTTGTCTATGATTCTGTTTCAACTGCTTTTGACGTAAAGGTTAAAGAAGCTGATCAAATCATGTATAAATTTGCTGCTAAACCTTTTGAAGATTTAACAAATGGAAATACTATCAACGAAGAAAAATATCCTACTATTGAAAAAGATGGTCTAACACTTAAATATATTACCGAGAAACGTTCTACTTATACTGTCACTATTGATCTTCTCGGTGGTAATTTAGTATCGCCTTATACTATTCCTGTTGTAGATTCTTCCTTGGGTGGTTCAGGCGAGTGAACTGCCGACACAACTAAAACAAAATATACAAATACATTTTTCGAGGAATATCCTTTTGTTGCTGCTGGAGTTTATGCAAAAGGAATTATAGAGTGGTTGACTACTGATGTAAAAACTGTTGATAGGTATGATGGGTTCTTTAAAGGAACATGAACTGGTCCAAAAACCGGAACTCTAACAGCAAATACCACATGAACTGCTGATTATAATATGGCGCATCATATTAAGGGAACAGTTACGGATAAAGTATCTACAGATCCAATAAAGGATATGACTGTTACAGCTACTGCAAATAAGGCTGTACCTATTGCTCCTAGCAAGATGGTAGTAACTGATACTACTACTGGTGAGGGTAAGTATGATATTAAGCTTTATGAAGGCGCTGATTGCACAGTTCAGGTTGGAGATAAAACTCACATTGAGCAATCACAGTCATTAGTTCTTGGTACAGAAGACTATACACTTGATTTTAGTTTAGACAAGGGTTATACATTTATTCCTAAAGATTATGATGATTCTTCAAGCACTTGAAATGCAATGTTCGAAGCAGGTAAATCATTTACTGCTACAGATACTACGAAGACAAATACTGTTAATGTTGCTAAGAATGGGGCCTTGACATATTCAAAGAATAATACATTACAGGCTGGCGATAAGTTTGTAATTGATGTTGAGACTTCTGCTTCTTTTGTAACAATTAATAATGGCTTTGATGAAGTTGTTGAGGTTAATGATGGAAAGATCGAATACAGAGTTTGGAATATTGAGAAAGATGTAACAATTACTGCCAGTGATGCCGCTTTAAGTATTTCAAGAATAGATTATTATGTTGTAGAACCCGGCTCTGTAATTACATATGCTGGTGTTGTTAAAGATAAGATTACAACAAATCCTATCGGTGATGTTGATGTTAAATTTGTTAGCACTCAGGCTAATGAAACTGTAGAGACACGAACTAATGATAATGGTGAGTATTACTTATTGCTTAGCTCCCCAGCAACTGGTGTTATTACTTATGTTGATGGCGATTATCTAGATGAAAAGGTTGAGCTAAATAATGAGACATCAAGCAAGACTAATGTTGACGAAGATCTTGTACAGGCAATTCATGTAACTGGCATCGTTTATTATGAAGATTGAGCTACTAAAGAAGTTAGACCGGCCAAGAATGTTACAGTAAGTTATACAGATGACGAAGCATCTGAGTATAATCCTTGGAGTGATGATTATCATGGTGCTGTTAATACAGGAGATGATGGTTCTTACATTCTTAAGTTAAGGAAGAGCAATGCGGTTTCCGGTGGAGTTGTTTGGTTCAATTTGAATGGTTATGCTCAAGGAAAATATATACTAAAAGATTTCGATTTGAATCCTATTGTTCATGATGATGATATTGATGAAATTGGTGATACTTTGGTTGCTGCTGGTGCTGATGTTAGTGTTGTAGGTGACGTAGATGAAGGACATGAAATATTCAATGTTAAGAATTATCTTTATGGTGTATGCATTGCTGATTTTTACACAGTAACATCTGAGGCTTTAACCTTTGCAGCGGCTGGTGAATTTTATGCTGGTTATGATGAGTTCGGTAATCATATTTTAAAATATGTTTACAATCCAGAACAGACAGATCCAGAAGAATACGTAACAACATTACGTGCAGTTGCTCAAGAAGATTATACATTCTGGGCATGGAGATGTTACGATCCAACAACTGATACAACAAGTACACTATATGACGATCAACCAATATATTTATCTTATCCAACTTCAAATCCTTATGTATTTACTGCAGATTATGCTGAAGCAGCTGATGTAACAGTTGGTGGTAATGGCTCAGTTGGTCATGCTGGATGGGTAATGGATGTTACATTTGGTGAAGATGTTGAACCTTTCCATTCAACTATTGGAACTAGTGATTATACTTTCAAGTTTCCTATAACTCAGAACCAAAATTCTAACGAAACTACTGAGCCAATCAGTGTTGGTTATACATTTGACGGTTCTGCATTTAGTCTAAATTTGGAATCCGAGTTTGTAAGTTCTGAAGGTGGAGATTCAGTTGAATATGTTGAGAATCGTGCATTTACTCCAATTCCTGCTGAAGGCTATATGTTTACAGGAATTAGCGTAAACGGTCATGATTTGGCTGTTGGTGAAACAGCAGAGATTGTAGATACAACAGATCTAAACGTTGTTGCTAAGTATGCAGAGATTCCAAATCCTGCTTCTACTGGTGATTCTACACCTAATATGTGGTGGTTAGTTGGATTGGCTGTTCTTGCAATGCTTGGGGTTGCATATGGTGCAAGCCGTAAGCAAAAGGGAATTCGCTGCTAATTAATTAGTACGCGTTAAATCAAAACAAAAGGCGGTCTTCATAGGCCGCCTTTTTCTTTAAGTCTTCCCCGGGGCCACTACGCGATTTTCTACGAAAATCGAGTATTGGACCCCGGGGAGATACCACTTTTAAAAATCGAGTATTGGACCCCGGGGAGAAACCACTTTTTAAATATCGAGTATTGGACCCCGGGGAGATACTGCTTTAAAGGGATTTGACGACTTCGGCGATGTGGGTGTCGGTGAGTTTGTATTCTTCGCGGAGGAAGTCTTGAGGACCAACTTGGCCGTATTCGTCTTCGATGGCAACATAGCCAAATTTGCAACCAAGGTCTACAATCGCATCCTGAACAGCGCTTACAAGACCACCAATTTTGTTGTGGTTTTCTGCTACAACAACTTTGCCACACTTTTTGGCGTATTCGCGAATAAGCTCAACATCAAGAGGCTTAATGGTAAATGGATCGATAACAGCGCATTCGATGCCTTCGCCAGCCAACTTTTCGGCAGCTTGCATAGCCTCGTGCATCATAATACCGCATGCAACAATCAAGCAATCGCTGCCTTCACGAGCAACAATACCTTTACCAATTTCGAACTTGGCGTCGTCTTCGTAGAAAGCCTGGAAAGCCTTGCGAGTACAACGAACGTACTTTACGCCGTCCATGTCTTTTGCCATAAGAAGGAAGTTATAGAGCATGGCGTAATCGGTTGCATCGCAAACGATGGATTCCGGAATAAGGCGATAAGTTGCGGTGTCTTCGAAAGGCATATGAGTGCCACCGTTAAAAGCAGCGCAAATGCCTGAATCGGTACCAATGACTGTGATAGGATTGTGCGCGTAACCAGCGCTAAGAAAGGCCTGGTCAAAAGTTCTGCGGCTTACAAAAGGTGCGAAGGAATGACAATACGGCTTCATACCATTTGAGCTAAGTCCAGCACAAATTCCAATCATATTACTTTCTGCAATACCACAATTTATGTAGCGCTCACTATCATTCATAAGGCCCTTAACACCATCGCAACCAGCGAGGTCAGCTTCGAGCCAAACGCATTTTTCATCAGTCATAAGTTTTTTGGAAGCATCAACAATGGCTTCTTTCATCGCGCGAGCGTCGGTTTCACCTGAATAAATTACTTTCATCTTATGCCTCCTTTTCTATCTGCTCAAGGTCTGCGTGAAGAGCATCAAGCCACTGGTCGAAGACCTCGGGCTCTGGCTGCATCGAGTGATTTGCAACAGTTTCTTCAACAGCCTTAACACCGCTACCTTTTACGTTGTCTAAAATAATTGCCTTTGGCTTATCGCCTGCAGGTGCCGAAAGCGCTTCGTAGAGAGCTTCGACATCGTTTCCTTTAACGAGCTGAGCATCGAAGCCAAAAGCCTTGAACTTCTCAACAAAATCGAAGGCCGGCAAAATCTCATCGAGGGTGCCGTCCAGCTGCTTTTTGTTCCAGTCAATAATCCAAACAAGATTATTTAGCTTTTTACCTGCAGTAAACATTGCAGCTTCCCAGCACTGACCTTCGTTGAGCTCGCCATCGCCAACTACCAAAAATGTTTGGCATTTGCGGCCTTGCAACTTATCGGCCAAAGCAATTCCAACGGCCTGCGAAGTTCCCTGGCCGAGCGAACCTGTTGTAGCATCAATTCCAGCAAGTTTTTTATCGCAGTGCGATGGCAACTTGGTGTGAGGCTGATTTAAGGTCTTAAGTTCTTCATAAGGGAAGAATCCGCAAAGTGCGAGCGTCGCATAAACGGCTGGACCAGCGTGTCCTTTAGAGCAGACAAGCTTGTCGCGGTCATCCTTGCGGGGGTCCTTCGCATCGTAATTCATAATTTTTTTGTAAAGAACGGCAAGCGTATCGGCCATCGACAGCGTGCCACCAATGTGGCCGAAGCCTCGCGATTTAATGGCTTCAACGGTGCCAATGCGGATTTCGCATGCAAATTTCTTTAGTTCTTGGATTTCTTTTTTGTCCATGAAACCTCCTTTGATTGAGCTCATTATACACCTTATTTTGTGTATAATAAGGCTATGCGGAAAATTTTTGTAATTGGAAATATTGGTTGTGGGAAATCCACATTTTGTAAGATGCTTGAAGAGGAGCTGACGAAGCTCGGGCGTGCGGTTGCGATTCTTGATCTTGATAAAATTGCAACTGGGATTTCTAAAAATGCCGAAATCCAGAAGCAAATTAAAGCTGAATTTGGCGAATATGAAACCCGCGAAGACCTGGCCCGCATCGTTTTTAAGAGCAAGGATGCCCTTGATAAGCTAAACGCGATTACGCATCCCTATATTTATGAACAAATGCTTACAAATTTCAATAATTACGAAGAAATGGGAACCGATTATGTAATTGTCGAAGAGACTGCTTACCAGGGGGAAAATGATAGGTTTGCGCGTCATGCCGATTTTTTGGTTTGCGTGATTTGTGATGAGGGGCTTCGCCAGGCGCGATGCATTGAAAAGGGAATGCACCTTATGGATTTTGCGCAACGCACGACTTTGCAGCCGTCGCAAATGTCGATGATGGCGGATGCCGATATTATCATCAATAATAATAACGATGCTGTTGGGCTTCGTGAAAAAGTTATTAACTTTATTAATTCATTTAATTAATGGATCATTCAATAGCTACAGAGAACAGGTCAAATGCGCCTTTTAAGGTGGTTGCGCCTTATGAGCCTGCGGGGGATCAGCCCAAGGCGATTGATGAGCTTGCTCGTGGGGTCGAAGACAAGCTTCGATATCAAACGCTGCTTGGCGTGACCGGTTCTGGTAAAACTTTTACAATGGCGAAGCTTATCGAGCGCGTTCAAAAGCCAACGCTTGTTATGGCGCCGAATAAAACTTTGGCGGCGCAATTGGCGGCGGAGCTGAAGGAATTTTTTCCGAACAATTCGGTTGTTTACTTCGTAAGTTACTATGATTATTATCAGCCCGAGGCTTACGTTCCGCAAACTGACACTTTTATCGAGAAGGACGCAAGCATTAACGAAGAGGTCGAAAAGCTGCGGCATGCTGCGACTTCGTCACTTTTGTCGCGAAACGATTGTATTGTTGTAGCGTCTGTTTCTTGCATTTATGGTATTGGGAGTCCTGCGCAATATGCCGGGATGGCGGTTTTTCTGGATAAGGATAATGCGGATTTGGACCGTGATAAAATTTTGCACGAGCTTGTTGAGATTCAATATGACCGCAATGATTATGAACTGGTGCGCGGGACTTTTCGTATGCATGGCGATGTGCTGGATATTTTTCCGCCTTATGCTGACAATCCGTTTAGGGTTGAGTTTTTTGGTGATGAGATTGACGAGATTCATGAGATTGACCTGGTGACGGGCAAGCCAATTACAAGTTTTAACAGCTTGCCAATTTGGCCGGCTTCGCATTATGTGACTGATCGGACGCACCTGAATCAAGCGATTCAGACCATCGAAGATGAGCTGGGAGATCGCCTCAAGGAATTTAAGGATGCGGGCAAGCTTTTGGAGGCTCAGCGTCTTGAGATGCGAGTTCAATATGATTTGGAAATGATTGAGACCTTAGGTTTTTGTTCTGGGATTGAAAATTATTCGCGGCATTTGGATGGGCGAGAGCCTGGTGAGCCACCCTACACTTTAATTGATTATTTTGGTAAGGATTTTTTGTGCATAATTGACGAATCTCACGTGATGGTTCCGCAAATTCGAGGTATGTTTGAAGGGGATAGGTCTCGCAAGATTACCTTGTCAGAGCATGGATTTCGCTTGCCTTCGTGTTTGGATAACAGGCCGCTTCGCTTCGATGAGTTTGAAAGTCGCGTTCCGCAATTTGTTTATGTTTCCGCGACCCCGGGCGATTACGAAGAAAAGGTCAGCCAGCAAAAGGTCGAGCAAATTATTCGTCCGACTGGGTTGCTTGACCCGAAAATTGATGTGCGTGATTCGAAATCTCAAATTGATGACATCATCGACGAGGTCCGCGAGCGTGCGAAGAAGGGCGAGCGCGTTTTAATTACCACGCTTACCAAAAAGATGGCCGAAGACTTGACCGACCATTTGCTTGATAACGAAATTCGTGCGCGTTATATGCACAGCGATATTGGAACGCTTGAGCGTGTTGAGATTCTTAA
>JAUNQF010000028.1 GCA_030536315.1 Coriobacteriia bacterium | reverse complement strand
CACAGGCTCTCGGTTTTCAATTTGTAATTCAGCTAAAACAGTTTGCCCGTCCGCAGCATATATTCTTGAATTTTGTGCGAGGTTAAAAACAACTGAATCATCGTAATTTTCAAGTTTATTTTGAATTTGAATTGTGTAAATAAATAAGAAGACTAATCCAAACGCAAACAGCGCAGCAAAAATAATCATCAAAACTTTAACTATTTGTTTGATAGGCATTTCTTCGTGTATTTTTAATCTTTGGACTAAAGCCATAATTAATTAAATCCGTTATTTTTTGAAACCTTCTTAAATCATTCGCCGCTCTTTTTAATTGTGCGTTTTTGTGTTTTTAAATCAAGCGAGACAAATCCATATCTATTTTTATAGGCGTTGCGTCAACTTCAATTATCGATAAAAGTTCACATATGATAACCGAAGCAGTTTGCGCCAGCTTCGATACCTTTATGTAAGCTTTTCAAATGATCTTTAACAAAATCTATTCTGTATAAATCTTCTACTTGGCCTTTTTCGTTAATAAAACGTTCTTCACCTTCAACGCCCATTCCATTTTCTGAGATAAAGAAAGGAATGTTGCCGTAATTTTTCATTATGTTGTCGCAAATATCGTAGACACCTTCTTCGTAAATTTCTCAGCCTCTGTATTTATTCATTTTTGCCATTGGCCATACATAGTTTTCGAAATAAATTTCTGGTGTGAAAACATCCACATCTAATTTTTCTGTTCTTGCTTGAGCGCGACGAGGGCAATAATAATTCACTCCCAAAAAGTCAACAGTGTTTTTCTTTATAGTCTCAATATCTTTTTGTTCATATTTTGGAAGGGCACCATTTTCTTTAAGCAAGTCAATTAGTTCTTGTGGATATTCTCCTAAAACCGAAGGATCCAAAAATGCACGATTGTAAAATAAATCTTGAATATTTGCGGCTTTTACATTTTCTTTTTCATAATCTTTAGGATATGTTGGCATCAAGTTTAAAATAATTCCGATTGAACCATCTTTACTGCAATCCATTTTGTGATATTCGCTAATTGCAATTGCGCTTGCAAGAATTTCATGGTAAGCAACCTGAACAGCGCGCTTGCCATCAACAATGCAAGGGTAGTGTCAATCTCCTAAATATCCCATTTCTGGAGTTACAACAGGTTCATTGAATGTTGTTCAAAACTTGACGCGGTCTCCAAACAATCTAAAGCAAGCTTTTGCATATTGAACATAATAATTTACAACTTCTCTGCTTTCTCAGCCGCCAAGTTTTTGCGCTCACATTGGCATATCAAAATGATGTAAGTTCATAATTGGAAGGATGCCATTGCTAAGCATTTCATCAATAACGTTGTTATAAAACTTAACAGCTTCAAAGTTAACTTTGCTTGTTTTGTCGGGCATAAGACGCGACCATTGAATGCTTGTCCTAAAAGAATTTAAGCCAACTTTTTTCATCAACTTAATATCTTCTTTGTAATTTTTATAAAAAGTTGAAGTATCGGACGGTCCAACTTCGTTAAAAAACAATTCAGGATTTGTTGAATACCAGTAGTCTCAAATAGATTCGCCTTTGCCGTCGATGTTTGCGGCACCTTCGGACTGTGGACCGCTACTGGCAGCACCCCATAAGAAATTTTCTGGGAACTTATAATTTAATTTCATATTACAAACCTAACTTACGATGCTAATTCATCAGCGAAGTCAAGGACTGCCTTTCCATCAACCCTTCCATATAAAGTTGCAGGAATTACCTCCATAGGAATTCCAAGCTCGTCAGCTTTTGGTTGAATTTTTGTAGCCAAAAAACGCATTTGTGGACCAAGCAATAAAACATCGCAGTCTTTCATTGCTTCGTCAAGTTCAGCTTGACCAACGGCTCAAATTTTGTCTTTGCGACCATCAGCTTTGGAGGCATCAATCATCTTGTTAACAAGTAAACTTGTTGACATTCCGGCTGAGCATGCTAATAAAATATTCATAGTAACTCCTTTATCTATTTATTTCTTAGTAGTAGTTTTCTTTTTTGTTGTAGTTTTTTTAGCTGTAGTTTTCTTAGGTGCTGGCTTCTTCGTAGACTTTTTCTTTGCTTGCTCTTCTTCAGCCAACGCTTTTTCTCCAGCTTCTTGTTTAGCTTCGGTAGCCGCAATAATTATGTTAAGCGCATTAGTTGCAATTGTTCTGCTTTCTTCACGGCACATTCGCTTGTCAATTGTAAGTAAGAATGGAAGCCATAGCGCTCCATCTATTGCCATTTGAACCGCCTGCAACACTGCACCCTGTCATGAATTTGTAGCTAAGAAACCACTCAAAAATACTGGTGTTGTTCACGGCAGAAGAACACCAGTAGTGTAAGGGACAAGATCAAACCACATTGCATAATAAGCAACAAGTAAATTAACAATTGGAATTATTATCCATGGAATTATAAACAAAGGGTTAAAGATGATTGGCATACCAAAAATAAATGGTTCGTTTACGTTAAAAATTCCAGGAGCAAGGGCAAGTTTACCAATACCTTTAAACTGTTTTGATTTTGCAAATATAATAATTAGAACAATAACAATTAAGGTTGCACCGCTTCCTCCAAGTCCAACAGTAAATGTTTCCATAAATGGTTTTGTAATTATGTAAGGAAGTGGATCACCTGCATTATACGCATTGTAGTTTTCCATCATCAATGTGTTTCAAATTGGATCCATGCAAGAATTGATAATAGTTTGTCCATGAAGGCCGAAGAACCAGAAGAACTGGACAAAGAATATTGCAACAATGGCAGGACCAATTCCAGAACCCATTGCTACCAGTGGAGCTTGAACACATTCATAAACAAATGTAAATATGTCTTCTCAAAGTGTGAAAGTGAACAGTACTCGAACAACTAAAAATACAACTAAGCAAATCATTGCAGGGATTAATGAAGCAAAACTTTTTGCGACTCCAGGAGGAACTTGCTCAGGCATTTTAATTTGTAGGTTTTTCTTTGAAAGTCAGCAAAACAAAGCCGAAGCGCCAAAGGAAGCAAACATCGCAACAAACATTCCTTTTGCTCCAAGTTGTTCAGTTGTAAGCGCAGTGATTGCTTTGGCAACAATTTTGCCTGTTTGCTCTCCATCTGCGTCAATAGCCATGACATCGCCGCTTCACCATGGTGCTAAAACCATAAATGCGCAAACGCAAACAGCTGCACCATAAAGGCTGTCAACCTCTTTATATCTTGCATAGTAATATCCAATTCCTATGCATAAAAACAATGAAAGAGCATTAATTGTTGCATTGCTCGCAGGGGACAGAAGTGCTTTCCAATCTGCCGCAAGTTCTTCGCCAATTATGTAATTTAGAAACGGGAAGTTAGCAACAATTGTTACAAGCGAACCAAAAATAATGATTGGCATACAAATAAAGAACGCATCACGAATTACACAAAGAAAAGTGATTGTGTTGAATTTATCTGCAATTTTCATCATTGGTTCTTGAATTTTTTCAATGAACTTATTCATTTAATCCTCCTCAAAAAAACACAAACGATAATTTTACCATAATTTTTGTTTATAATATGGGTCGTGACATCAAATGATGGACATATAGAACTACTTGCTCCGGCTGGTAATTTTAAGGCTTTGCAGGCTGCAGTTTGTGGTGGAGCAAATGCTGTTTATTTGGGGCTTGATCATTTTAATGCGCGACGAGGTGCTGATAATTTCAATTTGAAAAATTTGAAGTCCGCGTGCGATTATGCTCATCTTCGCGGTGTGAAAATTTATTTAACACTAAACATTGTTGTTTTTGAAAGTGAATTTAATACTGCAATGCAAATGGCATATGATGCTGCAAATGCTGGTGTCGATGCGTTTATTGTGCAAGATCTGGGCGTTGCTTCGGCAATTGTGCGGGAAATTCCGCATGTGCCACTTCACATTTCAACGCAAATGAATATTCATGACGAAGCTGGACTTCGCGCTGTTGCAGCTTTGGGTGCTGCACGAGTTTGCCTTGGACGTGAATGTTCACTTGATACTATCAATCGCCTGTGCGAATTGGGAAGTGAGCTTAATGTTGAAATTGAAACTTTTGGGCACGGTGCTCTTTGCATTTGTTATTCGGGGCAGTGCTTGATGTCTTCGATGATTGGTGGTCGTTCTGCAAACCGAGGCACTTGTGCCCAAGCTTGCAGGCTTAATTATGAACTTCACGAAGGCAGGGCGGCGCTGGGTTCTCGCAGAAATGACGAGGACGAGAAGCGTGGGGAATATTTGCTATCTCCAAAAGATTTGTGCACAATCGAAATTTTGCCGAAGTTAAAGACGTCGGGTGTTTCAGCTCTTAAAATTGAAGGCAGAATGAAAAGTGCGGACTACGTCTTCGAAGTTTCAAATGTTTATAGAAATGCCCTGGATAGACTGCAAAAAAATTCGGAAGACTATCAAGTAACGCAGAAAGAAATGAAGCGTTTGCAAGAGGCTTTTTCGCGAGGCTTTACCACCGCTTATATGGAAGGCAAGCGTGGCAACGTAATTATGAGTTACAAGCGGCCTAATAATCGCGGTGTAAATATTGGACGTGTATCTGGTGTTTCATCGAAAAAGATTTATATTGACACTAAGCAAAATCTTGCTATGGGTGATGTTTTGGAAATTTGGACGAAGCGCGGCCGCTCTACAATCAAGGTTGATAAAACAACTAAGCTTAAAGATAGTGGTGCTGAATTTCAAATTAACGGTCGCGATTTTTCACTTCGTAATGTTAGAAAATCTGACAGAGTTTTCCGTGTCAAAAGTTCCGAAGGAACTTTTAGTGCGACCGAATTTCAACCTAAGGTTCCTGTTGATTGTAAAGTAGAGCTTAATATTGGAAGTCCTTCTAAAATTGTTTTAAAAAATCTCAATTATGAAGCTGAATTAAGAGGGGAGATTGTAGAAGAAGCACGCACTAAGGCTGTTACAAAAGAAGAGGTAAAAGAACACATTTGCAGGCTCGGTCAAACCCCGTTTAAAATTCAAAACATCGAAATAGATTTAGATGAAAATGTTGGTATTGGATTTTCAATTCTTCATCACCTTCGTGCCGATGCTCTCAATCTTCTTGAACAGAAAATTCTGCAAACTGACAAGCCTCAACTTCCAAAACGAAAGCCAAATAAAAACATAAAAAACAACATTTCTAAACACGATCCAATAGTCGTAAAATCGGATGTGCTCTTCGCTTCGACAACATATTGTGACAAGCTTGGCGATGTGCATCGTAATATTAGTAATGGCGAGGCTTTCGAAGTTGGGCCGCATCTTCCCGTTGCAAATGTTGAGGCGGTTTATTACTTCAAAAAATTAGGGGCGAAGCGCATTTGGCTGTCTCCTGAACTTTCAATTAATCAAATTAAGGAAATTACGAAGCACTTTCCAGACATGTCATTTGGGCTTTTCATTATGGGACCGCAGGAACTTATGATTACGCGTCATTGCATTTTGATGTCAGAAGGGCCTTGCGATCAAAATTGTAAAAAGTGCAAACGTCGCACAAAAGACCATTACTTACTTGACCGCAAAGGCTACGAGTTTCCCGTCACAACAGATGCGACAGGTCGCAGCCATATTTTCAATAGCGTATCTCTTGATGTATGTCATGCTTTAGATGAACTTAAAGCTGCCGGTATTGATTCGTTTTTAGTTGACACAACTCTCATGTCCGCCTCCGAAGCCGAAGCGGCATTCAGCCGCGCCCAACAAGCACTAACCTCCGGTGTTGAGAAATCCCAAAACACAACTACCGGCCATCTCTTCCGCAAAGTTCTTTAATTATTTTTTTAAAAAAAATTTGCCGTTAGGCAAATTTGTTTTTAAGTGGCGGGATGTAAGGGACTTGAACCCTCGACCTCTGGCGTGACAGGCCAGCGCTCTAAACCAACTGAGCTAACACCCCGCGGTTGAACTGACATCAAAGTCAGCGGAGTGGTAGTATAGCGTTTTTGGCGGGCGCTCGCAAGCAAAATTAAAAAAATTTCAAAAATAATTGTAAGTTCATTATAATATTGGAACACTCGATTGGAGAAATTATGTTAAAAGAAAATGTAAAGAAAATAGTTGTTGCGCTAAGTTGCACTTTAGTTTGTTTTTTTATGCTTGCTGGTTGCAGCGGTTTCGGTTTCCCAGCCAGTCAGGCCGATGCGGAAAAGGCTGTTACTTCGGCATATTTTGCAGAGGTCAACACTTTGGTTGGCGAATTTAAAACCACCCTTGGCGATTTCCCTGCAGATGTCAAAGAGAAAAAAGTTGACAGCATGAAGGAAAAAGTTGATGCCGCTCAAAAACTTATTGATCAATTCAGCAAGTTGGACGTTCCAAAAAATTGCGAGGACGTTCACAAGCTCTACACCGATGGGCTCGTTCAAATGCAGCAAGCCCTTTCTAATTATGTACAAGTGTATAGTGATTTTGTTTCAGGCTCAATTGACAACAACGTTTTAAATCAGCGAGTTGCCGATGTCCAAACTTCATATAATCAAGGGATTGATCTTTTGGCTCAAGCGGATAAGCTTGCGGCCCAGAAATAGTTAGCGTCTCGCTCTAAAAAAATCACTTAAAATTTTTGCGCACTCTTCTTTCATGACGCCACCACAAACTTCGAAGTTATGGTTGAGCCTTTCGTCCTTGTGAATTTCATAGAGGGTTCCAAGCGCGCCGGCCTTCTTGTCGAAGGCGCCAAAAACGCATCGTTCAATTCTTGCTTGATGCATGAGTCCCGCACACATTACACAGGGTTCCAAAGTTACATAAACGCTGCAACCTTCAAGCCGCCATGTTTTAAGCACCGAAGCAGCCTGTTCGATAGCCAAAAATTCTGCATGCGCGGAAGGGCTCGTCTTCGCTTCTCGCATGTTAAAAGCTTGAGAAATAATTTTGCTGTCCTTAACAACTAAAGCGCCAACTGGGACTTCGCCAGCATCTGCAGCTTGGCGGGCAAGGTCTAATGCAATTTTCATGTAATCGGTATCGGTCATGCGCTCATTATACTAAAATTATGTTCGCGACCAATTATTATGTGTTAAAATTCTCGCTTACGCGGAGGAATGGCCGAGTGGTTGAAGGCGGCAGTCTTGAAAACTGTTGTGCCGCAAGGTACCGTGGGTTCGAATCCTACTTCCTCCGCCATTTTTAT